>JAEUQO010000022.1 GCA_016789605.1 Acidobacteriota bacterium | reverse complement strand
AGGCTCGACCGTGCGCAATGTTTCGACGTAAAGCGTCAACTCGTGCGCGCGCAGTTCGTGTTTGTAAATGTCGCGCTCAAATTCGGCGAAGGCTTTGCGATAGGTTTCAACGGCTTTTTCGCGCTCGGTGCGTGCCAGCGCTTCTGCGGCGCGAAACTGATCGGCAACGGTTTCGCTGCGCGGTTTTTCGACCGGCAGTTTGGCGCGCACGGCGTCGGCATCACGTTTTCGCCCGGCTTTGTCATACGCGTCGGCCAGCCGTTTTAGTTGTTGCGGGTCATCATTGGTCAGCGTGCAAGCCTGCTTCAGCGCTTCAATGGCGACGTTGAAATCGTGCGCTTTCAGGCTGACATCCGCCAATTCGCTGTGCAGCTCGACCATTTCAGGCTGATTGGTTAAGGCTTTGCGCAATTGTTGCGCGGCATTGTTCCAATCGTTTTTGGCGTCGTAAATCCGCGCCAGCACCAAATTCCAGCGATAATCCTTGTATGCCTCGGCGGAGGTTTTTGTGTAGTAAGCCAGCAATGTCTCTGCGCCGCCATAACGTTTGGCGTATTGAATGGCCGCGTTGAGACTTTCCTGATCATCGGGGTCGCGGTTGATGATCTCGATGTGCTGTTCGACGGCTGCCGGGTAATCGTGCAATTGCGTAAAGGCTTCGATCACCTGTGCGCGCAGTTGTTCGATCTGGTCGCGGATTTCGTTGCGGTCAAGATTGGTTTGTTTGAGCGCCTGAATCGTTTCGCGATAACGCGCGCGCAATGCGTCTGGTCGCCCGGTTTTGACATACAAGCGCGTCAGTTCCTGAAACACATCCAGGTTGCGCGGGTTTTCGCGATAGAGTTTTTGCAATCCGGTTTCTGCCGCCGCCATTTGCCCCATCTCAAGCTGACGCGCCGCCAGTTTGCGCGCAAATAGATAATGAAAGCGTCCCCGGCTGCGCGTCGCGCTTTGCGCCAGCAACTGCGCCGCTTGCTGACGTTTGCCCAAGCGCCAGTAAAAATCCGCCGTTTCAGTCAGCACGCCGTAATTTGTGGGGAAGCGTTGGACAAGCTGGTTGAGGATGCTTGCGGCGGCATCTTTCTGTCCGTGCTTGGCCGCGTGTTCAGCCAACTGCAACTGATACGAAATGGCAAACCGGAAGTTTTTGGCCGCACGCGTCAATTGGCTCAAGGTCGCCACTTCGCCAGCTTCGTCTTCGTGTTCGCGAAAGAGATCGCGTGCCGTATCAAGAAACTCCTGCGAACGACTACGAACGATTTCACGACGCAACACAGCGGCGGCATCTGGCCAGCGTTCTACGCCGTCAAGCAACGAAACATAACCGAGCGCCAAGGCTTCACGGTCGCTGGCACGGCCCAGCTCACGCTGAAATGCCGCGTGCAATTGTGCGGGCACGCCTTCGCGTTTCAACAGGGTTTGCAATCGTTGCCGCGCACGCCATGAATCCGGCGCATCTTCGGGCAAGGCTTTGACGTATTCGGCCAGCGCTTCTGCGCGTTTGTGCTGCGTTTCAAGCAAGGCCGCAATTTGAAAGGCGTGCAACGCGGCGTCGCCTTTTTGCCGCCGCAATGCACGCAACACGCGCAGCGCATCTTCGTACTGGAAGTAATCCCAATAGACGGTTGCCGTATTCAGATACACTTCGGCGTCGCCTGCGCCGAGTTTGAGCAACTGTTCCCAGTGCACAGCCGCGCGCCGGTAATCGCCCAGTTCTGCCTGTAACTCTCCTGCGGTTGTGCGATAGACGTCAGATGCAGGCAACGCATCAGCCAGCGCTTGTTGCGTTTGCGCGGCTTCTTGCAACGCGGGCAATTCTTTTTGCCCAAACGAACGCGTAAAAGAAATCAGCCGCTCAGCAAATTCCGGCGTATTCGGATAAAGCCGGTTAAGTTCACGATAGGCGGCGACGGCGTCTTCGTATTGCGAAAGCCAGGCGGCGGCATCAGCGCGAAACAACCGATACGGCAATCCATCTTTTGTCTGGGCGGTTTGCAACGCTTCACGCAGCTTTCCTTGACTGGCCAGTTCGCGCAAAAACTGTTCGCGGATGGCTTTTGCTGCGAAATAGTATTCGGCCAGCAACCGCCGCCAGTTGTCCCACTGTTTGTGATTGGCGTAGTAGTTGAGCAGGCCTTGCACAAAGCTTTGATTGTGCGGAAAGCGCTGATGCGCCAGCGTGTAAAAGCTGAGATACAGATTGCGGTCAAACTCGGACGCCGCTTGTCGCTCGCCGTTGCCGCTGAATTTGGTCAGATACGCGTGCAACTCTTGCTCATTCAGACGTTGCAACACCTCTTCCGACAGCCGGGCAAATTCCTGTCGCCGTTCGCGCCGCAAATACCAACGGGCCAACCGATCAGTCCAGACATTGCCCGGGAATCGTTTGTACGCGTCCTGATAAACACGCAACTGCTCTTCGAGCAAATTGGTCTGTCCCAGCCATTGCAACAACTGTTCATACAATCCCTGTTCCTGGGGATACTTGCGAATTTCGTTGCCATACAGCGTCAGGATGTCTGCCGCGCGATTTTCGCGCGCCAGCGATGCGACATACCGGCTGAGGATGCTGGCATAGTCAATCTCTTCAGCGTCAGTGTGCGGCTCTGCGGATAAAGCCAACGGGCGAAAGCGCACAATGCGCCCGTAAGGATCGTCTGCCTCGCTGCCGTCATTCTGGCGTATACCCGCATTTGACGAAGGCGGATAACTGACCAGCGCCGGTTTCTGCACGGTCAGCTCTTCCAGCTCTGCTTGTGCAGGCACAAGCGGATGTTCCTGGTCGCGTCGTTGGCCGAAATAGTCGAGCAGGCGCTGATAGAGCGCACGTTCCTTTTCGTAATCATTGCGCCGGACGTAACAGTCAGCGAGTTTGAGTGCGACGGCAGGAAATTGCGGCGCGTCACGGTAACGCTGTTCAAACTCGGCCAGCAACGGAGCGGCAATTGCCTCTTCGCCGCTGGCGGTGTAAAGCCGGATCAAATCCAGATACATCTGCGCCAGTTGCGGCGATGTCGGATACTCTTGTTTGTAAACGGTAAACAGCCGAAAGGCGGCAGCGCGATTGAAATGCGCGACGGCTTCTTCTTCCACTTGCTCAAACTGGCTGCGCGGATTGGCGTCGGCCAGCACCAACGACAACACACCGCCCAACATGCCCGGATGCGGATCGGCAGTCGCGACATCCTGGTAAAATTTCAGATCACCTGCCGTCAGCGGCGTGCGTTCATTGCCAGCATCGAGCAACACTTCAAACAACTGATACAACACTTGCGCGCGCAATTCGTGGCCGCGCGCCAAACCACCTTGTTGCGCCAACGTATACAGGTACCGTGTCGCCAATTCTGCGTTGTTATTCGCCAACAAAATGCGGGCCGCTGTCGCCAGTTCTTCATTTGTCCATTTCACGCCGCGCCGTTCACGCGCCTGTTCGAGCTCCACCAAAATGCTCGTCACCTTGTCATCGCTGGCTTGGTAATCCATGCCGTAATCGTGGCGCAGGTAATGGAACAGCCGCACTGCGACGCCAAAGTCCGTAGGGTTGCGGCGAAACGCCGTTTTGAGTTCCTGCCCATAGGCGCGTAATCGCTCGTTGGCGCTGAGAAAGTCGTAATAAAAACTGCGCACCTGATCGTCAGACCAAAACGGATCAAAGGCTTTGACGTAAACAGACTCGGCTTCGCGTACACGCCCAAGCTTGACCAGCGTAGCGACTTCAAGCTGGAGAAAGTATTCGCGCTCTTCGGGAAATGACGGTTGGTAACGGCGCACTGCGCGCAATACTTCCTGGGAATCGCCTTCTTCCAGCAAGTGCGTCAAAAACTGTTTGACCACTTCAAACGCCTGCGGGTCTGAGGCAATCAGGCGCTGAAAGAATTCCGCGCGCTGATATTTTTCCAACCGGTGGCGGCGCGCCAATGCGATCAATTGCTGCAAAATCTGTGCGCGTGCTGCCACTGGCGCAGCGCTGATTATCTGTTCACGGATGGCGGCTTCTTCGGCAAAGCGCGCGTGGCGTTGATAGAAATCCGCTAGTACACCCAAAGCCGTCAGGCTGTTTTTTTCCAGTTCGACGTAACGCAACAATTCTTTTTGCGCCACATCTGCCTGGCCCAGTTTTTCGTCCAGCTCAGCCAGCTTCAAGCAAACGTCGCTGGCCTGTGGATGTTGGCGTTGCACTTCGGCCAAACGCTGGCGCGCTTCCGCCGTCGGATAAGGCACAATTGCCTGTGCGCCGAAAAATTCCGTGCGGGTAAAGAGTGCGGCTTCGATTTGCGCGGCGCGCTGCTCGGCGGCTGACCTGGAGTTTGTCTCTGCGCTGGTTGCCGAAGACGGCGTGATCGTCGTCAGCCCCACTGCTGCCACAAGCACCAACAACACAGCCCAACGCACCCAATGACGGCGGTCTTCATTTTTGTTACGGCGTTTCATGCGTTCCTCCTTCGCGAACTTACCGTCCGATGACTGTGACGGGCACTTCGGTGCTGGCCTGGTTATGCGCGAAATCTTCTGCCGAAACGGTCACCAGATATTGTCCGGCGGCCAATCCGGCGGGCACACGCAATTTGCCGATATTGGCTTTTTCTTTCTCCGACCACACCAGTTCCACGGGTGGCGCGCCATACATTCTGGCCACCAGCCGCATCGTGTCGCGGTCGGCGGTCACGCGCAGAAACAACTCTTCGCCGCCGCGCACGGTTTGCGTTTGCACGCGCGCCGCCAGCTTGGGCGGATGGCTATCCACCACAAAACTTTTCTCTTCCTGATAACCGCGTCCCTGACGATCAGTCAGCAAGAGCCGACAGCGGTACGAACCATCCGGCATCCAGGCAGGCGCGAGAAAGCGCGTTTCCCACACGCCTTCGGCGGGCAGGAATTTCAACGGCAAGGTTTCGCCAAACGGCAAGACGGCAAACACTTCTTTGATCGTAGGATCGGTTTTGACGCGAATCACCGGATCGCCGGGTTGAATGACGCGCGGACGCAACAGCGAACGCGGCGCCGTGAGAAAGGCGGTGTACGGTGTTACGAATTTGTATTTCTGTGACAAACGGATGATCTCTGAAATGTAATCTTCGCGTTCGCCGTTTACATTCATTTCATAAAGCAAGGCGTCAACCCGCGCGCGCGCCCAAACGCGCGGCAAGTGTTCGTGTGCCGGTTCCAGTTCCGGCAACGCAACCCGGCGCGCCAGATTCAGTCGTTGCGTACCAGATTGTCCTTGCACGCTGACCGCGACCTCGCGCGCAGGCTTTTTGTAGCGCCCGACAAATGCAAAACTGGCGCCGTCAAAACTGTGCAATTCGCGATTGGGATAGACGTGGTAAAAATTGGCGGGTTCGGTTGTCACCAATTGCAAACTGTCCAGACTGGGGCGTCCGAGGCGAGCAAACAAGATGCGCATTTGCGGCAGGATGTCTTCGGTTTCGCGCGCCTGGGCGACATAGCCACGGCATTTGCGCGTCAGTTCCGCCAACAAATCGCGATTGGCGTTTTCGCCCAACGCCAAGGCGAAAAGCCGTGTTTTTGGTGTGCGGTCGGCGTCGTTGGCCTGGTCAAACGCTTGCGTGATGCGTTTGAAGTTGATCGTGCGGCGCGTCGGATTGGCGTCAGAAATCAGCACGATGCTGTGTTCGCCCGCGGGAAATGCGGCAGCCAATTCAACGGCTTTGAGCAACGCCTGATTGAGGTCGGTGCCGCCCGATAACAGCGCGCTTTTGACAAACGTCAGCGCGCGTTCAACGTTTGCGGCAGTGGCGGGCACCGGAGCAGGCACGAGCGGCGTCACCTGATCATTGAACAACACCAGATTGAACTGATCCTGTGGTTGCAAACTATGCAACGTGAAATCCAGCGCCTCGACTGCGCGCGCCAGTTTTTCACCGTGCATCGAAAGCGACGTATCAAGCAGCAACAACACATTGCGCGGCGCAACCGGCTGCGCCTGTGCTGCGGCGTTGAGGCCTTCGTTAAAAATGGCGCGCGCTTCAAAATACCCATCCGGGTTGCGCACGGCCAACGCCGGATCGCGCAGGTCATATGCCGAAATGCGTTCGGGCGCGCGATGCGCAATCCAGGCCAGCGCGCTTTGTGGCACATTGAGTTTGTAAGAAAAAGCCAGGTCTTCTTTCAGTTCGACATTGCGCCCGTGAAATTCATAGGCCAGGGCATTCGCTTCGGTTTTGGTCGCTTGTAACGGATAGGCCGACGAATACAGCTCCAACGGCGACAGCGACGTATCGCTCAGAATTTGTATATTCAGGTGCAATTCACCGACGCGTTGCGCCGGGCCAAACGAAGGTTTCAAGGGAAAGCTAAACCGCGACGCCAGATTTTCGACGGGCAGCATTTCGGTATATTCCAACTCGACTCGCTTTGTGCCATACGCCGGAATCGGGAAAACCTTGGCCGAGAATGCTGTGTTGCCGCCGTGTTCGTCGTCTTGTTGCAACAAACCCGGATCGGTGACTTGCGCTTTGATTTCTGAATAAAGCTGGTTGGCTCGCCGCTTTTCCAGAATCACGCCCGGCAGCCGCAAATCGCCATCCCACACCGCAAAGTCAGCCAGCGAACCTTGCAGCGGCAAAGCAAACAGATATTTGCCTTCGAGAATTTGCGGCGTGTGGTTGTTGAAAATTTGCAGCACACGCACTTGCGCGTGCTGGTTATCAATGCGCACATCCACTTTCATCACCGGCAACGAAAGCACCGACGGATCAGGTTCGTTTTTCAGCGTGACAGGAATCAGCACACCCGATTGCGCGCGGCTGTGCCAGACGGGCCAGCAAAGCGCCAGCAGAATGAACAGACTGAGTAATGTGCCGAAGCAAAACAGGCGAGTGGTGGTTTGATGCTGAGGAATCATCATTCTTCTCCGGCTGAACGAAAGTAGGTTTTCTCTATGCGGGCGATGCCGCTGGTTGTGCCGACATACACTTGCTGGCCATCGGTCGTCAGACTGAGCACGGCAGCGGCGGGCAATCCTTGCCGCAAGTGAAACCATTTTTGTGATTGCAGGTTGAGCGCCCAGACGCCATCGAGCGTGCCGGCATATAGCCATTCGCCATCGGCCACGAGCGCATTGGGATTGATCGTTTGTTTTCCGATTTCAGCGGCAAAGCTCACCAGTTCGCCTGCCGCCGTCAGTTCAAAGATTCCGCCGCCATACGTACCGACAAATGTGCGCGGTCCGGCGGCGGCCAGCGCCGTGATCCAGTTATGCGTCAGTTTGGAATTGGCGTCGCGATACACGCGCACGACGCGCCCGGCGGTAACTTGCGCCAAACCGTTGAGCGTGCCCACCAGCAACGATTCGCGCTGAGGCAAAACGGTATAGACGCTGTTGCTGGGCAAACCTTGTACGGCGGTGAGGGCTCGCCATTGGGTCGCTTGTCCAACGGCCAACCCGCGGCTGGTGGCCAGCGCAAGTTCGCGGCGCGGATTGGCAGGGCTTTTGGCAGAAAGCGAAGCAATGTGTGCGATGGAATTGCTCAGCAACCCGTCTGTCGTGCTGAGGCGTTGCAACTGAAATGACGCGTCAAAGCTGAGCAAGCCTTGGGCGGTGGCGGCCAGCATTCGTTTGGCGGCGTCATCCCAAACCAGCGCATTGATTTCACGCACGGACTCTGATTCGAGACGAGCGGCCTGACGACCTTCCGCCGTCAACACCGTAATGCCATTGCGAAAGCTGCCCACCCACAATCGCCCCAGATCGTCAAAGGCCAAGGCGGAAATCAAATTGTCAGACAACGGCGCGGCGGTTTCGCCGAATTTCCTCATCGGCAAACGACCAGAAAGCCTTTTGCCCTGCCAACTGCTGCGCCAAATCCCTTCGCTGCTCAGCATTCCAAACGAGCCCAACGAAGCATCCGCCTCGTGCTCCAAATGCTGTACAAAGGTAATCAGTTGGCAGGACGAAAGACTTTCTGGCCGCGCCCACCCCACGGGCAGAAGCTGTGCCTGCGTGCGTTGATCGAAAGCGAGCTGAAAGAGTTCGCCGTTGTCTTTGCCGACCAGCGCCACTGCGCCAACGCGGATCAAACTGGTTGTCGCGGGCAATGTCGCCAGCGTTTGAAAACGCGCGGCTCCGCCGGAAGGAGTTTGGCTGAGGACTATGCCTAATTCGGCTGAGGCAATGCCGAAATCCGTAGCAATCAACAGGCGTTCGTTATCCGGCAAAACACTCACGATGCGATTGGACGGCAATCCGTCCGCGACCGTGAAATGTTGCCAGCGCCCGCTTTCGTTGAGCCACAGACCATCTGCGAAGGTTCCCACCAGCAATCGCCTGTTGTCGGCAAACAAACAGTTGATGCCCAAAAGCCGTTTTTGTTCGCCGGTGACGGCGATCTCCTGGAATTGCTTGCCGTCAAATTCCAGCAATCCGCCGGCGAATGTACCGACCAGCAACCGCCCGCGATCTTCGCGCAACACGGTGACCGCCTGGGCGTCGCGATCCAGCCAGCGGTATCGTTCAAACCTGGCCCCATCAAACAGCGCCAGCCCTTGCGTGCGCAGACCGATGGCCAGCTTTCCTTGAAATACCGCCAAACTGGTCAAATCGCTTTCCGGCAATCCATCGAGCACGGTGTAAATGCGTTGCGGCGTTCCGGCTGCGGAATATTCGACCAACCCGCCATCGGTCGCGGCGAAGTACGATTGATTGAATTGCACCAACGCGCGTGCTGTGCGCCGGTTTTGCACCAATGCCAGGCCGTTGCGCGTAAGCGAAGCGCGCGTTTGCCGCTCAAACGGCACCAGACTTTTTGCTCCTGCCGCCAGACGCGCAAGAGCGAGTTCACGTTGCGTGCGTTGTGTCACGTTCCAGGCAATCAGGCCAATCACCGCCGCCAGTAACAACATCAAACCGAGCAACGCCTTTCGCTGAGACCGTAACCGTGCCAAGGCTGAGGCTTCCCATTCAGTAAACGTCCAGTGCATACCGCATCTCCCTCACGTTGGTTTCGACGGGCGGGATTATCGTCATGTGAAAGGTTGTAAACTCCGGGATTGGCTACGGTTGTGAGAGGGGATAACGCGGGTCGTGCGAGGCTGCGCCCGGCTTTTGGCGGTTGGAATCACGTCAACATGAGTGTGGATTCCCACAGGCGGTTTTATCTGACCGAATGCGGAAAACAGGTTTGCGCCGCTGAGGATGCCAGACGACAATGATTCGCCGTCATCGCTGACGTGTGAATTCATCCGCCAAATGGAGAACGTATGACACAGACATTACGCGCTACTGACAAAGGAACAGCCGCTTACAAAGAACGCTTTCGCACCAAAGTTGCCGATGCGCATTTTCGGCAATCGCAACATCTTTGGCTTTCGTCCATTGGGTTGGGGTCGTATTTGGGCGAAGCAGATGCAGAAACAGACGAAGCCTATCGTCAGGCGGTGAAACTGGCTGCGGAGCTGGGTTGTAACGTATTCGACACGGCAGCGAATTATCGCTTCCAACGCAGCGAACGCAGTTTCGGCCAGGCGCTGGCAGAACTGTTTGCCAGCGGCGCATATGAGCGTTCTGAAATCGTCGTGACAACCAAAGGCGGCTATTTGCCGTTCGATACCCATCCGCCGCGCAGCCGTCAGGAGATGGCGCAATATGTGGAAGACACGTTTATCAAACCCGGCATCTGTGACTGGAACGATTTTGTGCAAGGCAGCCATTGCATGACGCCGCGCTATTTGGCGCATCAACTGGAACAAAGCTTGCGCAATTTACGGCTCGAATGCGTGGATGTGTATTACCTGCACAATCCGGAATCGCAGTTGGCCGAAGTGTCATCAGAGGAGTTCTATCGTCGTTTGCGCGCAGCGTTTGAGTTTTTGGAAACAGCAGTTGCGGATGGCAAGATTTCGTTTTACGGCACAGCCACCTGGAATGGATATCGCGTGCCCGCCAACAGCCGCGAGCATTTATCGCTGGAGCAAATCGAACAAACCGCGCGTCAGGTCGCGGGAGACCCTCATCATTTTCGGGTGGTGCAACTGCCCATGAACCTGGCGATGCCAGAAGCCTTTACGCACGCCAATCAAAGCTATCAAGAGAAGAAAACCACGTTTTTGGAAACCGCGACGGAGCTAGATATTACGGTGATGGCCAGCGCCTCGCTCCTGCAATCCCGGCTCGCTTCAGGATTACCTGCCATCGTTAAAGAGTGCTTTACCGGATTGGAAACCGATGCGCAACGTGCGTTGCAATTTACGCGCTCTACACCGGGTTTGACGACGGCGCTGGTAGGGATGAGTAACAAAACTCACGTTGAAGAGAATTTATCCATCGCGAAACACGCGCCAGCAAGCGCTTCTGAGTACCTAAAGCTATTCAGTCCCAACTAAAATCATCCCGATGAATAACTTTCATCCGCGTTTCAGGAAAGTTTTATTGACGGTGATATGACCCTGTGTTAGATTCGCGCCCTATTCGAAAAAGTCTGTGCAAAGCATTGTTATTTTGGCTTTGCGAAATTTTTGAATCGCTATCAGGAAATTCAATGAACCAACTTTATAAACACAACTCAACCCGCCACCAGGCAATGGCTCCTCGTTGGGGCGCGTCTTGCTTGGCGAATGGCGCCTGGTTGTTTGATGTGTTGGTAGCGAATCCGTTCATTGATAATCCGCGCGGTAACAATCAGGTTACGCTCACTAGAGCGTGTGGATACCGGGAGAGATTGCTCACAACGTCGTAGGCAATCGCGAAAAACCAAGTGGCGAAAACCCCGGCCGGTATCCAACAAAGGAATACCGGTCGGGGTTTTCAGTTTTTATTCAACCAAAATCGCGTGTGAGACAGATGAAGCCAAAGTCATCGAGGCACGGCCAATGTGTTTGCTGTAGTAACTGGTGAGAGTCCAGTCATCGTCTCAGCCTTATCGCGTATGCGGTGCTGTATTTGGTCTGTGGTTGCGGATCGCGTTAGCGATCTCAGCTCACGGTAGAACGGGCCGAAAGAGTCCACGTAAACTGGAGCCGGTGGGAGCAAGCCTGAAGGCTCGCGTTTCATACCACAGGCGCTGGTGAGCATGGCCGTTTCTTTGGAGTAAGCCCTGCCACCGGGTTAACGCCGAAAAACTGGTGAGACTTGCCATACCCAAAGCAAGCAGCAGGCGAGTGTGGGGCCAAAAACCAGGTCAGCAAATACAGGTACCGCTACGCGGCCAGAAAATAACAACGATCAATAGCTGCTGGTAACAGTAACTAACCGGAATTTCCAGTTAGTTACTGTCTGGTAGAAGTGTGTTTTGTTATCGAACTTCCCGAAAAAATGGACCGGGAATTTCCCAACCGCAAAGGAAAACAAGCATGAGCGCTACAGCAACAGCAGTGCAACAAGATGCGTTTCGAACTTTCTCGGAAATCGAAGGGCTGATTCAACGCTTTGAGGCAAAGACCCTGCCGCGCGCCGAATGGACGCACCAGGCTCATCTGGCAGTCGCCTGTTGGTATCTGGTTTGTCATCCCGAGGCAGAAGCGATTCGGCGCATTCGCAGCGGCATTCTCGCTTATAACGAAGCTCACGGCGTTATCACCACCAAAGAGCGGGGCTACCACGAAACAATGACCCTCTTCTGGGCAAAAATGATCCGGCATTTTCTTAGCAGCTCAACGTTGGATTGCTCTCTGGTAACGCTTTTCAACGAATTACTGGCTCGTTATGACGACAAAAACCTGCCGTTTACTTATTACAGCCGATCACTTCTGCTGTCTTGGGAAGCGCGTAGTGACTGGGTGGCCCCTGACATACGGCCATTGCCATAAACAAACAAGCAGTACGAGGAGGGAGAGGAGTCCATCATGCAATCGGTGAAATATAGTGAGCTGTTACGCAGGAATCTGAATTTCCGCCGCCTCTGGATCGGACAATTGATCAGCGAACTCGGCACCTGGTTTTCGTTCATCGCGGAAATTGGCACCGTTGGCTTATTGTCGGGTTCACCCTTCGCCACGATGGCGTTTTTGATTTCGCGGCTGTTGCCGGTGCTCTTGTTTGCCCCGCTGGCAGGCGTGCTGGTTGATCGCAGCAACCGCAAACGGATTTTGATCGCAACGGACCTGGTGCGCGCGTTATTGGCGCTGGGCTTTCTGGGCGCGGGCCTGGGAGCGCCGTTGTGGTTCATCATTATGCTAAGCGGATTGATGTCGGCCTCTTCCACCTTTTTTGAAGCGGCCAAAAATGCGTCCATTGCCAATATGGTAACGCGCGAAGAAATGCTGACGGCAAACGTGCTGATGTTTTCGACGCGCTTTTTACAACTGACACTCGGCGCGGCACTGGGCGGCGTAACCGCAGTCGCCTTCGGATACAAAACGGCGTTTATCGTCAACTCGCTGTCTTTTGTGGCGTCGGCCATTTTTATCTGGCGGATTCCCGCCAACATCATGCGACGCCAACAAGAAGCGGCGCTTGACGTAAACGAAACACACGTTGCAGTGGCAGAACCTGCTCCTAACCGCTTTTGGTCGGATGTGCGCGAAGGGTTGGCCTATACCTGGGCGACACCATTTGTGCGCGCCATCATCATGGTCAATGTCGGTTGGGCGCTAGGCGGTGGCATGAACAACCTGATCTTTTCCGAATTGTCCAAACACGAATTTGCCCAAGGAGCCGCTGGACGCGGCGACTGGGCATTGGCGGTGTTGACCACTGCGGCAGGCCTGGGACTGTTCATCGGCATGTTTTTCGCCCGCCGCATCGGGTTGTGGGCCGCAGAAGAAAGCCGCGCCAATCACTTGATTGGCTGGTCGTTACTCGTTCACGGACTGTGTTTCGCCGCGGGCGGGCTCTGGCCGTCGTTGTGGGGCATGGCCTTGATGGTGGCGATCAGCCGTCTGATTCTGGGCGCGGAATTTGGCGTGCAAGAAACGCTGCTGATGCGCGTGCTGCCTGACGAATATCGCGGACGAGTGTTCACCACTGACCGCGCGCTTGAATTGACCACCATGACCATTTCGATGGTCGTGGGTGGTTCCATGCTCACGTGGGTCAACCCACGCACGATGCTGGTGGTGTCTGGTCTGTTATCGGCCAGCCCCGGATTGGTGTGGTTGCTGGCCATGTGGCGAATTCGGTTTAGCGTTCCCGCCGGAGCCGTGCGCGAAAGCTATAGCCAATGAGCGCCACAAAAACCAAAGTGGCAGTCATAGCTTCGTTGCCATGACTGCCACCGTTTCGTTTGACTCTTTCGTTGATGACTTATCGCTGAGCCGTCTGTTGTTGAAACCGGCTGGCGCCGCGTTGCAAAAAGCCGACAAACTCTTTGCGGTCGCGCGTCAAACTGGGAAAGACGGCCAGCGTTTTTTCGTCTGGCCCAATGATGGCATAGAGCGGCAAAGCAGCACTGCCAAATTGTTTGGTCTGCCGGTCGGCGTTTTTCTCGTCTTCGGCCTGATGCTCAGGGGTTTCGCGATCCGTAAACAGCTCCGCCAACACAAAATTTCCCAATTCCTTGTTCACCACCGGGTCAGGAAACATGTTCTTCTCCATCCAGCGACAATTGGTACAAGTCACTCCCGTGAAATTCAAAAACACCGGTTTGTTTTCTGATTTGGCTTTTTGCAGCGCAACGTCGTAATTTTCAATCCAGGCGCTTTGAGCTGCTCCGGCAACACCGCCACCAATCGTGCTGCGTCCGGTTGAATTATCAGGGGGCAGCCAGGCATCGAGTTCGCCCAGGGGGGCACCAAACAGCCCCGTCAACAGATAAAAGGCAATGGCGAAAAACGCCGTGGCAAAGAGCATACGCGGCACGCCCAACCGTTCGACCGGCGAATCGTGCGGCAATTGAATTTTGCCCAATAGGTAAATAGCAGCAACCAGCGCCAGCGCAATCCACGAAGCCAGCACCAAATTGCGTGACACAGTCTGCCAGCCCCAGACCAGATCAACGTTGCTCAGGAATTTGAACGCCGCGCCGATTTCCAAAAATCCCATTACAACTTTGACGCTGTTCAGCCAGCCGCCTGATTTTGGCAAATTCGACAACCATTGCGGAAAGACTGCAAACAGGAAAAATGGCAACGCAAACGCCGTCGCAAATGCCAGCATGCCGATGACGGCCCAAAACCATTCGCCTTGCGTCGCATAAATCAACACCGTTCCGACAAAAGCCGTCGTGCAGGTAAACGACGTCAGCGTGAAGGTAATCCCCATCAAAATGGTCGCTAGCGTCGTTCCCGCTTGTCCGCTTTGCGCCTGGGAATCGAGTTTGGACACCAATCCCGAAGGTACACGGATTTCAAACATCCCAAACAGGTTCAACGCAAACACGACAAACAGCGCAGTCAAAAACAGATTCATCCACGGACTGGCGGCCAGTTTGTTCAACCCAGTGGGCCCGGCAATCAATGCCAACGCCAAGCCCAACACCGTGTAGGTAAAAATAATGCCGAGCGAAAAAAATCCGGCCTGCCCGATGGCCGCGCCGCTGGTCGTTTTTTCACGCTTGGTGAAAAACGAAACCGTGATCGGAATCATGGGAAAGACACAAGGCGTCAGCAATGCCAGCAAGCCCTGAATCAAGGCGAACCAGATAAACCCAAACAGGCCCCGACTTTTCAAATCTTTGGCGAGATCGTCTTCGTTGCCACTGGCCGACGGCGGATTGGTCGGCGGGTTGCTGGCTGTCGCCGCCCCAGCGCCTGGCGTTGGCGTAGCGTCAGGTGCTTCTGCCGTGGCCGTCGGGGACGGTTGCGGTGTCTGTGTCGCCGCTTGCTGTGTCGCCGAAGGCGTCGGTGCAACCTTGCTGTTGGCTGCCGCAATCAAGACATCTTGCTCTAACGTTATCGTTTTGGGCCGCAGACAAGTTTCGTCATTACAAACCTGATAGCTGAATTTCGTGCTGAATTTCTGTGCCCCCGTCGCGGCGTCTGGTTTTGCCAGCAACGGAACGGTGAATGTGACCTCGCTTTCGAATGTCTGCGCCATAAACGGCTGCCCAGGCATGGAAAAGTTGGGGTCTTGATATACCTTCGGCTTCGGTTGTTGAGCGGGGCCATCCGCTTTGAACGGGCCGGTTTCGTCCACCACCACTTTGGCAGCGCGCGGTGGCGCAGGTTGCGTCAACGCATAAACGTGCCAGCCCGGCTCGATTTTCAGGTTAATGAGCAGCTTCGCCTTTTCACCAGGTTTGACCTGGGCTGGTTCGAGTTTGGCTGAAACTTTCACCGGATCGAGATTGCCCTGCGCTGCGGCGGTGAGCGCCAGAAAAAGCCCTACAATCCATGCGCCCAGAAAGCCGCTTCGCAGTTGTTGCCAACGAAACATATCGGAAACCTCGCCTAACAAGAATGGAGTGCCAGAACGACTGAATTTAATGGTAACGCGACCGCTGTCGAAAAGTCTGTCAGTCAGAGCACAGAGGGTACTCCGAAGACACGAACGCGGCAACTTGTTTGCCACAAGTTGCCGCGTCGGTCCTAAAACGGATAGCGGGTGACACAATCGTCATTGTTTAGCCCGCTGTTCGGCCATTGCTTTGAACCGTTTTTTCATCAGCTCAAGACGTTGAGCGCCATTCGGGTGCAAGGCGATCAGCTTTTCCAGGTTGACCAGGTATTGCGGCCCGAAAAAGTGACGAAGCTCTGGCACGAAATCACCGATTTTTGCCCAAACGGCAAAAAACTCGCCGTTGGTGTCAAAAAACAGGTCCTTATCAATGGCCCCGTGATTGACCATTGCCGCGACCATATCCCAGTAACTGGTCGCCTGACGAAAATAGGCGTTTTGTTGTGCCAACGCCGGATCGCCAAACAACGCTTTCACATCATCAGCGCTTTGCGGGAAAAACTCCAGAAACACAAAGTTGCGCGCCTTGCGCATGGTTTCGTCCCGACGCAAATCGTAGAGTTTGATAATCAACTCTGCGTCTTGTGCTGTAGCCATTTGAAAGTTCCTTCTTCTGAGTGCAAATCTCAATTTTGAGATTACAGGTTTATGTAATTGGGACCGCCGCCGCCTTCGGGCGTCACCCAATCAATGATCTGATATGGGTCCATGATGTCGCAGGTTTTGCAGTGCACACAGTTGGAAAAGTTGATCTTCGGACGCCGCCCGCCATCCACTTCTTCCACTTCGTAAACCGCCGCCGGACAGAAGTATTGGCAAGGGTTGCCATATTCGTGCGTGCAACGCTCAACGCAAAGATTGAAATCAAGCACGCGCAAATGCGGCGGCTGATCTTCGTCGTGTTCCGTGCCTGAACGAAACACATCCGAAACCTTTTCAAACGTCAGCTTGTTATCGCATTTTGCGGGTTCGGCCTGGATGTATTCCCCGCTTCGTTGCGGCAACCGGTTATACACATGCAGCTTTTTCATGTGCTCGTGACCGGCTTCGGTGTGCAAATCGCCGAACAGGCCAAATCCCTTGGTTGGCACCTGGAAGCCCGATTCGATCAAGCCCCACACCCTTCCGTGCCGGAACGCCTGATGGAAGTTCCGCACTTCGTAAAGCTCTTCGTAAACGTAGCTGTCTTTGACCTTGTCGGCAAAAGCGCTCAGTTGCGCATCGCTGAAGCTGTCTGCCAGCAACGCGTCAAAGATCGTTTCGGCGGCGAGCATCCCTGACTTCATCGCCATGTGAATGCCCTTCAGCTTTTGCGAATTCAGGAAGCTGGCCGAATCGCCAATGATCAAAAAACCGTCGCCGTAATATTTCGGCTGCGACAGCAAACCGCCCTCGGGAATGGTCTTTGCGCCGTAATGCAGCATCTTGCCGCCTTCGAGCAGGGCGGCAATCGCGGGATGCTGTTTGAAGTCGTTGAACAGCCGATGCGGATCGGTGAACGGATCGCGATAATCCAGGCCCACGACCAACCCGATGTCGAGCAGATCGTTTTGCATGCCATAAATGAATCCGCCGCCGAAAACATCATTCGGCAACGGATAGCCCAACGTATGCATGACAAAACCGGGCGTGACGCGGCCTTTGGGCAGTTCCCAGATTTCTTTGACGCCGACGGCATACACCTGCGGATTCTTGCCGTCATCGAGCCCGAGTTTTTGCACGTGCTTTTTGGTCAGCGAACCGCGCGAGCCTTCGCCAAGCACAGTGACTTTGGCAAAGATGTCTGCGCCGGGCTGGAAATTGTCTTTCGGCTCTCCGTCTTTGCCGACGCCTTTGTCGCCAGTGCGTACACCAATGACTTTGTTGTCGTCGTCGTACAACAGCGAAGCACCGGGAAATTCGGGAATCAACATCACGTCGGATTCTTCGACAATCGGCCCCAGCCAGCGAATCAATTTGTTCAAGCTGACGACGTATTTGCCGTGGTTGTTCAGCGGCGGCGGAATGATCGGCGATTTCAGCTTGAAGCGCTCGGTCAGATACGAAACGTCTTCTTCCGTGACTTCAGATTCGACGGGCGCGCCGCGTTCTTTCCAATCGGGCAGCAATTCAGCCAACGGGCGCGCATCCATCACCGCGCCTGAAATCATATGCGAACCGATTTCGCGGCCTTTTTCGATGACGGCAATGATGATTTCGCCGAGCGCGTTGTTGTGCGCTTCATTGTGTGCGTTGATGAGCTGGCGCAGTCGCAATGCTCCGGCCAGCGAAGCGGGGCCAGCGCCCACAAACAGAACGTCTACCTCTAGCGTGTCGCGTTCGATGTTTTCCATAAGTTTTGTTTTCGGGTGGTTAGAAAATAGCTCCTGATTGCGCTTCGCGGTTGTCGCTTCGCGACAGCCAGAGAAACGCCGCGATGATTCGTCTTTCCCGCGTAAACATCGTGGGCCCAAGAATTCACGGTTTGATCAGACGTGAGAACCAAACCGGACAGCGTAGTGATGATAGTACCTGGAACTGTTGAGAAGCGTTATGCTACCTCAAGCTCGCGTTCCCGCAAATATTTGATCTTGTCGCGCAATTCGGCGGCGCGCTCGAATTCGAATTTCCTGGCCGCTTCGCGCATCTCCAGCTCCAACCGAACGAGCGTTTCGGCCAATCGTTCCGGGCTGTATTCCTCGAAATCTTCCAGGTTGGTAGGCAGCTTGAAGTAATCCGCTTCGTATGCGGTCACGAGCGTAGCTTCAACCGGCTTGATGATGGATTGCGGCGTGATGCCGTGTTCGACGTTAAACGCCGTCTGTTTGGCGCGACGGCGATCGGTTTCATCAATCGCGCGGCGCATCGAATCGGTCATCTTGTCGGCATAGAGAATGGCTTTGCCGCTGGCATTGCGGGCGGCGCGTCCGATGGTCTGAATCAGCGACGACTCGCTGCGCAAAAAGCCTTCCTTGTCGGCATCCAAAATGGCCACCAGCGAAACTTCGGGCAAATCCAAGCCTTCGCGCAAGAGGTTGATGCCGACCAAAACGTCAAATTCACCTTTGCGTAGATCGCGCAAAATCTTGATGCGTTCGAGCGTTTCAATCTCTGAGTGCATATAGCGCACGCGCACGCCCAAATCGCCGTAATAATCCGTCAGGTCTTCGGCCATCTTTTTGGTCAGCGTCGTCACCAGCACGCGTTCTCCGCGCTCAGCGCGTTCACGAACTTCGTGCAAGAGATCGTCTATCTGACCGCGCACGGGACGCACTTCGACTTCGGGATCGAGCAGGCCAGTAGGCCGAATGATCTGTTCGACAAATTCGCCGCCGGATTTCGTTAGCTCGTATGGTCCAGGCGTCGCCGACACATAAATGATTTGTCCGGCGCGTTGTTCCCACTCTTCAAATTTGAGCGGACGGTTATCCAGCGCCGACGGCAAACGAAAGCCGTAATCCACCAGGTTCTGTTTGCGCGAACGGTCGCCGGTATACATCGCGCGAATTTGCGGCACCGACTGGTGGCTTTCGTCAATCACAACCAGGGTGTCATCGGGCAAATAATCGAACAAGGTCGGCGGCGGTTCGCCCGGCGCACGGCCCGTCAAATGCCGCGAATAGTTTTCGACGCCGCGACAAAATCCCATCTCGTTGAACATCTCCAGGTCATACATCACCCGCTGATGCAGACGCTGGGCTTCGATCAACTTGTTCTGTTCGATCAACTGCGGCTCCCACCATTCCAACTCTTCTTTAATCGTCTGGACGGCGCGCTTAACGGTTCCTCTGGGCGTGGCGTAGTGCGTTTTGGGATAGATGCGCACCGCGCCGCTGTGTTTTTGCACGACTTCGCCCAACAGCGGATCAATGGTCGAAATCGAATCAATTTCGTCGCCGAACAATTCGATGCGCAGCGCCCGGTCACGATAACTGGGATACACTTCGATCACATCGCCGCGCACGCGAAAGCTGCCGCGTTTGAATTCGACGTCGTTGCGCTCATACAGCAATTCGACCAGTTGTTTGATCAATTCGTTGCGGCTGATGCGTTGGCCCGGCGACAACGGCAACGCCAGTTCGTAATAGGTTTCAGGCGCGCCGATACCGTAAATCGCCGAGACCGAAGCCACGATGATCACGTCTCTGCGTTCAAACAACGAGACCGTGGCCGACAGCCGCAGCCGGTCAATTTCGTCATTCACCGTGGATTCTTTTTCGATGTAGGTATCGGTCGCCGCCACGTAGGCTTCGGGCTGGTAATAATCGTAATAACTGACGAAGTATTCGACCGCGTTTTCGGGAAAAAAAGTTTTGAACTCCTGATAGAGCTGCGCCGCCAGCGTTTTGTTGTGCGCCATCACCAGCGTCGGACGATTCACACGTGCCACGACCTGAGCCACGGTAAAAGTTTTGCCGCTGCCCGTGATGCCCAACAGCACCTGATGCTTTTCGCCTTCTGTCAGGCCACGCACCAGCGCCTCGATCGCTTCGGGTTGATCGCCTTGCGGTTGGTAATCAGAAACGAGTTTGAAGTTCATAGCGAGACTCTACCCCACCGGGTCAGCCTCGCTCAAATCTACTCGCCAGACTTGCGGCAGGTTGCGTTCGATCACCAAACGGCCAAGGTTCAGCCAGCGCTGACAGTGATCGAGAATGTTGGAATCTGAAGTGACCGCCACGCCCGCAGTTTCACACAACACCTTGTCGGGATTCATCACGACTTCAACCTGCCAGGGCCAACGCTGCGCGGTTGCCATCTCGCGCAAACGTTGCGCCAGCCGTCCGCTGTTCGACACGGGTTGATCCAGCAACCAGGTAACAGACGCAGTGTGCGCAGCCGCGAGAGTTTCCCCCAGCAAACGCATCGCGGTTTCGGTTTCGTGCACGGCGCGATACGAACCATGCACGCTGGCCAAATCACGCCAGCAACCATCCCGACAGGCAAAAACGACGCCGCCGGATAACGCCGCTTCGAGTGTGACGATCAGGTTGAAACCATCAATCAGCACGTGCGCGTTTGCCAAATCTGACAGAGAAAGGCGGTTTTGTTGTCGTTGCGCGCGTTGTTGGTCAGAGCAAGCCGCGCGCGCCACTGCCAGTCGTTGCCGCTCCCTGAGCGAAAAATGATCGCCCACCAGTTTCAACGAAGCGGTGGGCGCATATCCTTTGGTCAATAGCAATGACAGATCGGCAACCGCGGCACGCAACACGTCGCGTTGCGCAATGGCAAACAGCCGCTGATCTTCGGGATGTGCGCCGCGATGTCTGGACGAATGGTGATCCGTCTCTGCAACAGTCGTGTTATCTGAACTGTCAGTCATTATTTGCTGGGCGTGATTTTCAAATTGGCAAATGCGCCGCCAGAACCTTCGCCAACCCACAAGCCGACCATCCCGCCTTTGCGCTCGCTCAACTCTTCGACCACCAAACTGGGGTCTTTGGCATCGTTGACATAGACGCTGATTTTGCGATTGGCCAGCACAATGCGCGCGTGAAACCACCCCTCAGGATCGGGCACGGGATTGACAGCTTTTTCGTATTGTCCGTTGCGTTCAGCGCGCAGCTTGTCCCAGGTGAAGGTCGGATGCGACACATATTGCACCGCGTGAATGCGACGCACCGGGTCTTCGCTTTTGAAATTGAACGGGCGGAAATACACGGCGTCGTGGGTGGTATCGTCTGTGCCGCGAAAAGCCACGCCGACAAAACTCCGTTGCAACTCATTTTTGCCTTTGAGGTCAATGTCAATTGTGCCTTCGCCAAAGTCGCTGCCGACAAGCCAGGCAAATCCCTGCCCTTTCTTTTCGTCAAAGCGGAGCGCGTTTTTGCCGTCTTCGGTGGTGGCGGTGGCGGCACGGCCTGACAGCTTCCATCCTTTTCCGCTGACCACTTGGGTCACATCGGGCGTGAGCGATTTCTGTTGCGCCAGACTGAACGAAACGGTCAACAACACACAGCCAATGATCGTCAGAATCTGTTTCATTCCCTGCTCTCCTGTTAGCGTTTTCGTTCGTGAATGAGCGAAATGTATTGTTGCCAGGGGCCGACTTCGACGGCGTATTGTTTGGCCATGACGCGCACAATCTGGGCAATGTGATCCAGGTCGTGCGCCACCCAGGTCGCCAGCAACTCTTTCAGCGTGACACGACCAAACGCCGGATGCTGGCCGGTTTTGGCCAGCTCGGCATCTGTCAATTTCAGCGCCTGCAACGTCGCCAGACTTTGCGCCCGCAAAGCGGCAAATTCATCCAGCAGTTGACCCAACGTCTTGCCGTTGCTTTCTTCAAATTGCGCCAGGCGGTCAAACGGCGGAAACGGCTGCGTTTCGCCGTGCTGCAAAATAATCTGCGCGCGCGGAATCCAGTCGGCGCGTTCGGCGTGGTTCAAATGTCCGACGACATCAAACGGGCTCCAGGTTTCGGGGCCTTCATTTTGCGTCGTCCAGACAGACGGCAAATCCTTCAATAACGCTCGCAATGTTGCTGGCGTGCGTGTCAGCACAGCAACAGCGTCTTCAAGTTGAAATTGCATGATTGCTCTCCTTCCGTGCGGTTCTATTCGTCGTCATTTCAATCGGCTCAGCCAGATATTGCCGGTCGTTTCGGCATACTCATACACAATCTGATCACCGCGCGAAGACCACGCCGGATTGCGTACATACGCGTTTGGGTTGCGGTAATCGGTAAGCTGCCGTTGCGCTTTTGTGTGACGATCCACCCACCAAATATTCCAAACGCCATTGCGTTCACCGGCAAACGCAATTTTGTCTCCAGCGGGTGACCAACCACCGGGCCAGCTTTGTCCGGGCGTATTTGTCACTTGCTCCCATGCGCCGCCAGCGCGGGGAATGACGACCAGATGCCGATCATCACCGCGTTTCATTTCAGCCGCCACAAATTTGCCGTCAGGCGACCAGGTGGGAAAGCCGATCATCTCTTGGTCAAACGTCAGGGCTTTGCTTTCGCCCGTCGCGAGCGAAAACGTCCAGACATTGATCGTGCCTTCAGAGCGAAAATTGAACGCCAACTGCGCGCCGTCAGGTGACAACCGCGCGTAACGTCCGGGGAAGCGATGTTCGCTGAGCAACGAACGTTTTCCGCTTGGCACGTCTGCTTGCCACAACCGCGTGTCAGGTGAATTTTTCAGCAACAGCGCAATACGCGTTCCTGCCGAAAACCAACCAAGGATGCTGGCGTGTTCGACCGACAATGGCCGCGCATTCTGGCCATCGGCATCCATCAACCAGACTTCGCCATCTGCTCCCAACCGCCAGACGCTGTATGCGATGGAGGTTCCATCCGGCGAAAACGAATTGGCGGTCTTGCGAAAGGTCGTGTCTTGCGTCAGCAACACCGGCGCAGCAACGGCTTCGTGTGTAGCAGGCGAAATCCGCACCGAAGCAACGTTGCTGTGTGCGGACAATGAGCTATAGGCAAGTTGGCGACCGTCTGGCGCAATGGTCAGATAGCGTGCCAAGGCATTGCCCGTGTTGGCAACTTCGATGGCGTCACCAGCAGGCAAACCTTCTGCTGACAAGGCAAGCTGCCACAACCGAAAGTTGCCAGAAGCCGTACTGAAATACAGCGCACGTCCATCAGGGGAAAATACCGGATCAAAGAGCAAACCGTTTTCTGCACGCCAAAGTTTCAACTCACCATCTGCAGGCGAAATTGACCAAAGACCGGAAACACCCAGGTTGTAACTGACAAACACAATGCGACGGCCATCGGGCGACCACACCGGGGCGCCATGACCGCCTTCTGGTTGGCCAATCTGTGTTAGTTGACGCGGCGCTCCGCCAGTTACGGGAATCAGCCACAACGTCGCCGGAGCCAACGCGCCAAACGCCGTCTGGCTCAAATCAACCGGCGCATCCGCCTGAAATACCAGCGTATTTCCGTCTGGCGACCACGCGGGACACGAGCCAAACTCGGTGAGCTGTCTGGCAATGCCACCCAACGCAGGCATCACCCAAATGCCACCGCGTTTGCGCGAGTGATAGGCAATGCGCATCCCGTCAGGTGACCAGACAGGCTGGATGTTTTCCGCACCGTCTGAAGTCAACTGCAATTCTCTGCCGCCGGGCGCAAGCTGACGCAAATACAATTCAAAATGTCCGTTGCGCAATGAACTGTAAGCGAGCGCCCGCCCATCAGGCGAAAACGCTGGGAAGAGGTCTAAATCCGGCGTCGTGGTGATCTGTGTCGTGCTGAGCAGCGTTGCGCGCGGACTGGCTTGCGGACGCGTTTGCCAGCGCCAGGCAGCAACTGCCACCAGCAGCAATGCCGTCGCCCCCAACAGCCAGCGCCAACGCTCCGTTGGCCAGTGACGCGGCGCATTGACCAATCCGATTGGCACGGCGCTGTTTACCTGTCCGGCAGGGTTACGCAATTCCGTCGTCACCAGCAAAGCTTCCTGCGGCGACTCGCCGAACCGTTGCTCTTCTGCGCAAGCGCGCACTTCGACATCTGCGATAAACCGATAGCCGCGCGTCGGGACCGTTTCAATGTAACGCGCTTCTTTGGCGTCGTCGCCGAGCGTTTTGCGCAAATGTGCAATCACACGCGTCAACGCGTTGGGGGTAACAAACGTTTCTTTCCAGACCGCATCCAGCAACTCGCCCTTTTCCACCACGCGCTGACGATGCGCAATCAAAAAGATGAGCACTGCAAAAGCCTTCGGTTCGAGCGGCAGCGCTTGCCCGGCACGCCACACCTTGAAGGTTTGCGGGTCAACTTGCACGTTATCGAATTGATACAACGACGTTTTTTGACTCATCACAGCGTTATCAGCAAAACGCGCGGAAAGATCACAACCTCATCACGACCCGCAACCTCAACTGCTCTGAGAATCCTCGGCGAACAGAACACCGGAGGATTCCATGAAACCGCGAACCTTTTCCATTTTTGTACTTTGTGCGATGTTGCTTGGCCGCGTTTGTCTCGCTCACAACCAGACCAGCCAGACAACCGCAGCGGTGCAATTTACGCTGTTGCGCGAATACGCGATTGTGATCCCAGTTACAGTCAACGGCCGAAACCGTTGCGAATTTCTGTTGGATACGGGGGCGAGTACGACCATCCTCAGTCAAGAGTTCGCGCGTAAGCTTCGGCTGCGTCCGCTGGATCGTCTGGAACTGGTCACGCCCACAGGCTCACAATTGGTTGTGCGTTCACACCTTGACCAACTCACCGTCGGAAGCAAGACCGCAACGCAATTGGAAGTGTTGTGGAGCGATTTGCAAGAAGTACGTACGCTCAAGCGGGAAATTTGCGGTGTGCTCGGTCAGAACTTTCTCGCGCAATTCAATTACTTGCTGGATTACCAGACACGGCAACTGATTTTTGAAGATGACGAAGAGCTGGCGCATACACTGTGTGGTCAGCCAGTGCCGCTGATTTGGCACGAAGGCCGTCCCCTCATTTCCGCTGTGCAGGTTGGCAAAAAGGAAGCTGTGCGTCTGGTGCTGGATTCGGGCACGCCGATGTTGTGGTTGTTTGAGCCAAAGCCTGCCGTCAACACGACCTCTCAGCCCTGGCTGGTTGCTGCAAGCGATGCTGGCCGGAAGCTTATACAATCGGATCGTTTGCCGAGTTTGCGTCTGGGTGGGTTGCGCTTTACGAATGTGCCTGTCATCAGAACGGCGGCAACGTCTTTTCGTCAGGAAGACGGATTGTTGCCCACCAATCTGTTTCAAGCCGTTTATTTCAATCACCGTCAGGGAGTTGTCATTTTCAACCCGCAAGCGATCCGCTAGCAAAATCGCATCAACAACCTGCCAAACCAGCAAGCCAGTGGCTGAGTCGTGACAGATCGTTGATGCGATTTGCGAAAACTTGTCGTGCTGATTAGTCCGGGAACTGTTTGGCGTTCATGCCCGGTACCAGTCGCAACGCATTCTTGTAATAAACCTTCTTCAGCACTTCGTCCGGCAAATACAAGCCATACATGCGCCAGAAAGCGTGGCGACGACGATAGTATTCAATGTAATCGTCACGCGTTTCGAACACGCGGAAGTAATAGGTGTATTCCGACGGCTCGTAAATGTCTTTGCCAAAAATCAGCCGGTCCTGATATTTGATAAAAAAGTCGCGCGCGGTATATGGCTGACGTCCAATTTCAGCCAGCACTGCGGCGACATCCACGTAAGCGTTGGGATAGGTATCAAACAACTTGCCCAGGCGTTCCAGGTTGTTGCCGTGATATCCCATATGCGCCAGGATAAATTTGGTTTTGGGATTCTTGGCCAGCATGTGGTTACGCTCGGTCATCAGCGTTTCAAACGGCGGATATTTCTCAGGCGGACGAGCGCGACCAGGAAATTGTTTCAGCTCCAGCCAACGTTCATTGTTCTTGTCTATCGGCAGGAAAAACGCGTCGGGTTCGGCGACGTGAATCAGGACGGGAATGCCCAGTTCCGCACATTTGGCCCAGATGGGGTCCCATTCAGGATCATCCACTTTGACGCGGTCGCCATTTTTGTATTTCAAATCCATGCCGAAGTTTTTGAAAATCTTCAGCCCTTGCGCGCCGTTTTTCACATCTTCGGCCAGCCGTGCGGCGGCGCGCTGACCAAACCCCGGTTCGTTGATGTCATTGGTCATGACGTTGGCAAATACGACAAACCGATCGGGATAGCGGCCTTTCATCGCGGTAACAACCTGTTTCAGGCGTTCGCCCGAACCGCCGCTCAGATTCACGATCACGCGCAAATTGATCGAATCCATTTCCTTGATCAACTTGTCCACGTATTCGGGCGTCATCGTGCTGTGATGACTGTGAATGTCAATCAACGGAAATTTGGCGCGCGGCGTTTTGTGTTCCGGCACAACCAGGGTTGATTTCGGGTCATACTCTTCGAAGGTCAGGTTTTGTGATTGCGCTTGTGATTGCGTTTGCGTTTGCGCCAGCGCGGGCAACGCGGCCACGGTCAGCCAGGCGACGAGTGCCGCCCAAGTCAGCCGCCGCCCAAAACGGTCGGTGAGATTCATCTTGCTCCTTCCAGATACTTGATCAGGTTGCAATTTCGGATGGGTGTTCGACAGCCACAACTTTAGCGCGAGAACCGTCGTTGATAAAAGCGCAAATTTTTTCCGGGCCGTGTCGAAAACTGCCTTGGCCGTTCGTCTATAGGCCGAAAATGGGAAATGGCGCTACAATGCGCTGCCTTTCCCCACCAACATCCACTGGAGGAAAAAACCGATGCCGCAATACATGGTGAATTCGATCAGCGCAATGGAATGGCCCGAAGGCTTTGAGGTCACGCCGGAACTGATTCAATCCGTCATTCAGAAATACAACGACTGGACGGCCAAGTTGCAAGAATCAGGCCGTCTGGTCGGGTTGAACAAATTGAAAGACGAATATGGACGAACCATCAGCGGGTTTGGCCAGACGCAAACCGTAACCGATGGCCCGTATGCCGAAACCAAGGAAGTCATCGGCGGTTATTGGATCATCACCGCCGCCAATTATGACGAAGCTGTCGAGTGGGCGCGCGGTTGCCCCACACTGGAATACGGCGGGCGCGTCGAAGTCCGCGAAGTCGAAGACATTTCTGCAATGATGTGACGATGGCTGTGCTGACACCCAAACAGGAATTGCCTGAACTGGTTGATCATCTGTTCCGCCATCAGGCGGGACGGATGATCGCAACCCTGGTGCGCGTGTTTGGCCCGCGCCACATTGATCTGGCCGAAGAGGTCGTGCAAGACGCGCTGCTCAAAGCCTTGCAGCAATGGTCGTATCGCGGCATTCCTGACAATCCGACGGCGTGGCTGATTCAAGTCGCCAAAAATCGCGCGCTTGACCTGCTGCGCCGCGAAAGCTCTTTGCAGGAAAAAACTGACGAGATTACGCGCGCATTCGCCGCACAGGAATCATTGGCCAATCAGCAACTGGCCAGTCAGACGACCAGCGAACAGCTCGACGATACCTTGGGCATGATCTTTATGGCCTGTCACCCGGCCATTCCACGCGAAGGACGCGTCGCCCTGACGCTGAAAACCGTCGGCGGTTTTGGCACGAGTGAAATCGCGCGCGCCTTTCTGGCCAAAGAGCCAACTGTCGCGCAACGGTTGGTGCGCGCCAAACGGTTGATCCGCGAAGAAGGCATTTCGTTCGCCTTGCCCTCAGAAAAAGAAATGTCCGCGCGACTCGATTCGGTGTTGGAAGTGCTCTATCTGCTGTTTAACGAAGGGTACACCGCGCACGCGGGCGAAAACCTGGTGCGTGCCGATCTGGTCGAAGAAGCCTTGCGCTTGTGTTCGCTGTTGCTGCAACACACGGCCACCAAACAACCGAAATGTCATGCGCTGTTGTCGCTGATGCTCTTTCAAACGGCGCGCTTGCCCGCGCGCACCAACGAAGCGGGCGAGTTGTTTCTGCTTTCGGAACAAGACCGCACACGTTGGGATCGCCCGTTGATCTATCTGGGCTATCGCCATCTGGAGCAAAGCGCTGCGGGCGAAGAATTCACTGAATATCACCTGCAAGCCGCCATCGCCGCCTGTCACGCCGCCGCCTCAAGGTTTGAGCTGACCGACTGGGCCGAAATCGTACGGCTCTATGATTTGCTGGTGGCGCTCAATCCGTCGCCGGTGATTGCGCTCAACCGCGCTGTCGCGGTGGCCAAATGGAAAGGCGCAGAAGCAGGCATTCGCGCGATTGAAGAAATCAGCGAACACCCGGCCTTGCAACATTACTACTTGTTGCCCGCGACGCTGGGCGATTTGTGGCGCGAACTGGGCGATGCGCCACGCGCGGCAGATTTTTACCAACAAGCCTTGCACCAACCATGCTCTGAACCGGAGCGTCGTTTTTTGACGCGGCGGCTGGCGCAATTGGGGCAAACTTGATCAACAAAAGGAACGATATGAAACAAACGTTGTCCATCCTGTTTTCCCTGCTCTGCCTGGCGGTTCTTGCCAGCGCCCAAACACCAACGCAAATCGTCACCGTCTTGAAAGGCCTTGACCCGGTTGAACTGGTAAACGGCCACGAAACGCCAGGACAAACAACTATTTCTGTTGTACGCACCCGCTATCGGTATCTATTCGCCAGCGAAGCCAACCGGAGAACCTTTGAGCAAACGCCAGAGCAATACCAGATTCAATTCGGCGGTGGTTGTGGGCAGATGGGCAGCCTGAGCGGCGCAGGTAATCCTGACCGGTTTTACGTCTTCAACAAACGCATCTACATCTTCGCTTCGGAATCGTGCCGGAACTCATTCAAAAAAGCGCCGGAACAGCATTTGGAAATCGCTGATTCCGTGCCAACGGGCACCGCCACCGAACAAAAACGTGGCCAGCAACTGGTGCAATTGGCGCTGAAAGGATTTGGCGGAGCAGCGAAAGTTGACGCAGTCAAAAACTACCAAACCAGATTCAAACTGGCATACAAACAGGGCGATAAAATCAGCGAATATCCGCAAACCCTGACCATCGTATTCCCTGGTCAATACCGCAACGAATACGATTGGGGATCAGTACAGACCGGCGATGTGCTGACGGCAGGAACGGCGTTGTCGCTGACAACCAGGGCAGCCGCAACAGACACCTGGCAACGAGAAGCGCCTGTGCGTGAAGCCCTGGAGCGCGCGCTTTATCGCGAACCGTTGGCGATTCTGAAAGCGCGCCGCGAAAAAGGTTTCGTCGCGGTGGCTACCGGAACGGGCAAAGTCGGTGAAACAACCGTGGAATGGCTCACAGTCGGCATCAAAGGAGCAACCAGCACACTCGGCATTGATCCGAAAACCGGCCACGTGCTGCAAATTGCCTATCGCGAACGCAAAGGCGCGTTTGGCGACGCCATCAAAACCTTTTCTGACTTTCGTTCTGTAAATGGATTGATGATGCCCTTTGGCGTGTCAGAAACGTTCAATGGCAAACCGGTTAACAGCCCAACGACCACGGTGCAATCCATCATCATCAATGCCAACCTGTCCGCCACGCTTTTTCCCCAGCCGTAAACGGACACAGGCTTTTACATCTTTTTACAGATATCCACATAAAAGTCCCGGATAATTCGCGCGACATCAAATCTCATTGGAGGATATTGCTATGGCACGAGTGGCTCATTTCGAAATTCACGCTGATAATCCGCAACGCGCAATAGAATTTTATGGCGCGCTCTTTGGCTGGGAGTTCACCCAATGGGGCGGACAGGATTACTGGCTGATCAAGACCGGTGCGCCAGAAGAACCCGGCATAGACGGCGGATTGATGCGCCGTATGGGCGACCGCCCACAACTGGGCCAGGCCGTTAATGCGTATGTCTGTACCACAATGGTCACGTCACTGGATGAGACGATTACGGCTGGCATTGAACTGGGCGCAACCATTGCGTTGCCCAAAATGCCTGTGCCGGGCGTCGGCTGGCTGGCCTATTTCCACGACCCGGAAGGCAACATCTTCGGCGCGATGCAAAGCGACCCGGAGGCCAAATAAAGAATCCGTACCGTAAAGAAGGAAACCTATGCGAGATAGAATTTTGCTGTCAGTTTGCGTCTGCGCGTTGCTGGTGCTGATCGCCAGCCCAACGCAGGCACAAGCTCCCAATTCAGAAGCCAAAAAAGAAGCTGCCGCAGCCGCGCAAACCAAAATGCCGCAATTCGAGCTGGAAACCTACCAGCTAGGTTTCTTGCGCAAAGGGCCCAATCACGGCACCGGCACCAAAGAAGAAGCCGAAAAAATCCAGGCCGGTCATATGGCCAACATTGAGAAAATGGCGACGGACGGAAAGCTGTTTGCCGCTGGCCCGATGATGGACAACGGCGATTTGCGCGGCATCTTCATTTTCAGAAACATCTCGCCAACCGAAGCTCAAGCCCTGGCCGCAGCAGACCCCGCCATCAAAGCGGGCCGCTTAAAACTGGATTTGATGCCGTGGATGGCTGCGCCTAAAAACATCGGCGGGCGCATCATGGAAGAATACAGAAAGAATCCGAAAGTGCCGATGACGATGACCAAATATCATTTTGTCATCTTGAAACGCGGCCCCAACTGGACCAACGTCGCCACACCCGAAGTGCAAAAGCTGCAACTGGATCATCTGTGGAACGTGCGCCGTTTACTGGATGAAGGCAAAGCCGTCGCCGCAGGGCCGGTCGGCAGTGCCGGCGACCTGGCGGGCATTTTTGTTTTCGCGACCACCTCTCTGGACGAAGCGAAAGCCTGGGCCGAAGCCGATCCGGCGGTAAAAGCCGGACGTCTGGTCGCGGAAATTCATCCCTGGTACGTCGCCAAAGAAGTCTGGCCATAACACAAGACACGACAGACAAAAGGGCTGAGCGGATGCCGTGTTATCCGCTCAGCCCTTTGTTGTTTTACGCCTCTCGTTTAGGCAGCGCCTGCCGCCTCGACTTCGCTTTCAAATCGCGCCGCCCAAAGATGCCCAACCAACAACACCGCAACCGGCAGCGCGTGCGCCAGCAATCGCGGCAACGCGGTGGTCACGTGTGCGAAATAATCCGGCCAGCTCGACAACACAAACACGCCAACCGAAAAGCCCAGATAGCTCGCGCATAACCAGAGCAACAACGCCGCCGCCGGATTTCGCCACGCACGCCAACACCACAGCGCCAGCCCAGCGATCACAAACCAACCGTAACCAAAGACCTGCGCCGACATCATCTGTGTCAAAGCGTAATAGCCGACCGCAGACAAACGGCCAAGGTGTGCGGGCGTAAGTGCGCCAAGCGGCAGGAAATCAATGCTGGGCAAACGATACCGCCAGAGGAACAACCAGTACGGTCCAATGACGAGCGCCGCCGCAACCAACGTTTGCCACAGCAAACGACGTGTGTCCGGCCACCGTCGTCGCGCCAGGCGCACAAACAACCAGCCAGCCACCAGCAACGCGGCAAAAATCAATCCTTCTTTTTTGACCGTTGCGCCGCCGGCCGCCAACAACAGCGCCAGCCATTCCGCGCGGACTGATTCGCGCCGCAAACTTTCTGCGGCAAAGGCGGCGGCGCTGCCCGCAAACGCCAGCAACGGCACATCGGCATACCCTGTATGCGCCAGGTAATCGAGCAACGGTGCGCCCGTCAGCAAACATACGCACAACAACGCAACCACAGGCGGCAACACCGCACACAACCGCACAGACAAAATCACCAGCAATGCAGTCCAAAAGAGCGGCACGATCAGTTTCAACATCTGTTCGTTTACGCCGCCGCACCAGACAAACACCCAGGCTTCGCTTGCGGGAAACGTCAGCGGATAGTCGCGATGCGAATAGTTCAAAACGTCGGCATTCAGATATTGCCACAGCGCATCTGATGCGCTGTGGCTGCTCAGGTAAATCGCTTTGGCTTTCAGCCCCCACAGCAACAGCCCGTCCCATCCCAAACTGGTCGAAATGCTGGTGACGAAAGATTGCGCAATTTGCAGCAACAAGATCGCCAGCGGAAACAGCGCCAGCCACTCACCGCGCGTCAACACAGGCCAGCGCCACTGTGTCGAAATGAAGCCAGTCGCAAACGTCAGCAGTTGCCGCCAGGCGCGTGACAACGCCAGCACAAGCACACTCAACGCCAACCACCAAATCGCCACCGGTACGCGCCCCAACAGCAGCACGCTCATATGAACCAGCCAGCCCAACCAGACACAGCCGAGCAACCAACTGACGGCCAGCGTTTCCAGGCGCTGCCCCCAAACTGGCGTATCGTTTTCTCGCACAGACAAACCGCACAGTTGCAGCCAGGCGCGTCCCAGCAACAACACCAGCGCCAGCGCCAGCAGCGTCTTAGCGAACGCCATCGTCGCACCTCAATTCCTGACGCAAATCCACCAATCGCAACGCTGCGCCAAACTGACAGCCGCCCGACAAGGCGGTTTGCCCAGGGTGGTACAACACGACGTAACGCGCGTTGTGTTGCGCGCCCAGGGCAACCAATCGTTCCGGCGTTAAGGCGTCAGCAATCGGCAGCGCCAGTTCCACACGACGCGGAAACAGCGCGTAACACAACGTGAAGTAGGCTTTCTCTGTCGTTGAACCAACGCCAGAGAAAGCCGCAACGCCCGGCACAAACACGATTGCCCCATCATCCGGCAAACCACGCGCCAGCCGACTGCGCAACGCATCCCATTGCGGCGCGCCGCAATCGGCACACGCCAGCTCTGCGTGCGGTGTCAACAAATTCGCAGGCGCAATCCGCGCCCGTTTGAAAAATCCGTTGTACGTGCTGACCAATCCGCGCGCCTGTACCAAGGCCGCCAGCGCCAGCAAACACAACAACACGTTTTGGGTGATTTGAGTCAGGTTCACGAACGAAGCCTTCGCTTTTCCGCAAGATATCCAAGCTACATAATCCCGAATTTCTGAAATGCGTCGCTGGCGCTCAGGCCGTCTTCCAATGCTTTTTTGACCAGCTTTTCGCCGCGCGCTTTTTCCAGCGCGCGACTGAAACTTTCTTCGGCGGCATCTTCCGGCACAATCAACACACCTTCACCGTCGCCAAAGACGTAATCGCCGGGCCGCACGCGCACGCCTTCGATTTCGACCGACACGCGAAAATCAATCACCTTGCCGCGCGGGCCTTGATCCTGCGCATACCGCCCATAGGCAAACGCCGGAAAGTTGAGCCGCAAAATACCGTCGGCATCGCGCGCATATCCGTTGAGCACTGCGCCCGCCGCGCCCAGCTTCAACGCGCGCGTGCTCATCAATTCGCCCCACAACGCATAGCGCGGCGAACCGCCCGTGCAAACATAGACTTCGTTGGGTTTGAGGTCATCGAGCGCGGTCAGCATCAACCCGAATGCCTGCGCCATTGCGCCGCCCGCCTGGCTCGGTTCGGCGTCGCTAAAAACGTCAGCAGTCAACACCGGCATTGCGCGTCCCAACACGACCATGTCCTGGCGCAACGGTTGTATGCGCGGCGGCAAAAACTGCCGTTGCAACCCAAGCTTATCCATCACATCGCCCACCACCGCCGTAAATAGCTCGCGGCGAATTAACGCAAATAACTCTGCTTCTGTTTGCCAATAGGGATTCATCGTGTTCCTCGTGAAATGAGTGACGGCTTGCGTAATCGTTCCAAACGCCAGCGCCCTTGCGCCGCAGGCACGAAAAAGAAAACTTCCGAGGCGGAAAACGTCGCCAGAACGCGGCGGCTTTTGGCCAGCCCGAGCACATAAAACACATTGTCGAGCGCATCACCCGCCGTCCCCGTGTCGCTCAACACAGCAACGCTGAGCACACCGGGCACAGGTCGTCCCGTGCGCGGATCCATCACGTGCGAATAGCGTTTGCCGTGCAGCTCAAAAAACTTTTCGTAGCTGCCTGAAACCGAAAGCGCCTGATCTCGCAACCACACAGAAAACGCGCTCTTTTCCGCGTGCAAAGGGTCGCGCAGCTTTATTTCCCAGCCAGCGGATTTGGGCGGCGAACCAAGCCCGTAAATTGTGCTGCCTCCGGCGCTGACTAATGCGCGCGTGATGCCGCGTTGTTTGAGCAACGCCACGACTCGATCAACGGCGTAGCCTTTGGCGATCCCCCCCAGATCGAGTTCCAATCCCGGCTGAGCAAAAAATACGGTCTTACGTTCGGGATCGAGCATGACGTGTTGATAACCAATGTTGCTGCGCGCCGTTGCCAATTCGCTGTCAGTGGGCATACGCCCTTCGCCACGAAAAAACCCCCAGGCTTTCATCAATGGCCCGACGGTGACGTCAAACGCGCCGTCTGATGCGCGGCTATAGCGCAAACATTCCGCCAGAAAATCAAACAGCTCATCGCTGACGAAGACCGGCTTCTGGCTGGCTTGCCGATTTAGCTGAGAAAGCGGGCTGTCCGACTTGTAATGACTCATCAACCGGTCAATGCGGTCTACTTCATCCAGCGCGTCGTTGACGATTTGCGCCAGCGGTTGCGCAGCCTCGCCATAAACTTCGATGGTATAGGTGCAAGCCATCGAAACGCGGTTGTCTTCGTAATGAACGAGTTCGGTTGTCGGCGCAGATTTCCCGACAGATTTCGACGACTGATAAAAGGTTTGCGCACATTTGCCAGCGGCAACCGGCAACGCTGACAGGAACAGAAAGCCGATGATGACAAAACGCATTGTCGTAGGCATGATGTGCTCGCAATCCAGAAATTCTGCCTGAAAAAATCTATCAGTTCTTGAAAGAAGAGGAATCCACCGATGAAAACCACGTTGCTTTCGCTGGCGGTCATCTTGTTGCTGGCGAGTTCAGTGCGCGTCCAGGCGCAGGACAATGCCAAAACGATCAAAAGCTTCTATGCCAAAGCCGACTTCGCCTTGACCGCAGACCCCAACGCCGATGCCTGGAAAGGGATCAAGGGCGTCTGGGCCGAACGCGGTCCGTTGGGCGATCTGACGCCCGGCCACAAAACCGAAATCCGCACGCGTTGGACCGATAAAAATCTCTATGTACTGTTTGTTTGCGCCTACGAAAAACTCTACCTGAAGCCCGCGCCTACCACCAAGGCTGAAACCAACAAACTCTGGGAATGGGATGTCGCGGAAGTTTTCCTCGGCACGGATTTTAACGACATCAAGCATTACACGGAATTTCAGGTTTCGCCGCAGGGCGAATGGGTTGATCTGGACATTGACCGCAAACCAAATCCGCCCAATCACAACTGGGAATGGAACGCCGCCGGATTTGAAGTCAAAGCCCGCATCAACGAAAAGGCAAAAATCTGGTACGGCGAAATGCGCATTCCGCTGGCGCAGGTTGATGCACGCCCAGCCAAAGCCGGCAACGAAATGCGCGTGAACTTTTACCGCTTGCAAGGGCCGCCGCCTGATCGGAACTACATTTCGTGGCAACCAACCGGCGCGAAAAACTATCACGTGCCCGAAGCGTTTGGCCGGCTGCGGCTGGAAAAATAACCGCTCACGGCCGCGCGCGTCTTTCTCACTGTTTTTAGATCAGATTTCATTTTGGCGTACGGGTTTTGCCACAGAGCCACAGAGGTTTCTAAGTATTTCTCTAAGCCTCCGTGGCTCTGTGGCCAATCCGTAAAGCGAATTGAAAAACGATCTAGCTTGCGCCAGATCGTCGCCAGTTTGCGGCCAAAGCTTTGTTTGCCGACGAAAACGACCGCATTGGTCATCAATTTTAGGAGGACTTATGGCAAACGTGAATTACAAACCAGCAGGCTATCACACCGTCACGCCGTATCTGACAGTGATGGAACCGGAACGCCTGATCGAATTCCTGACACAGGCGTTTGACGGACAAGCAACAGAAGCGTTGAAAGACGCCGATGGCCGCATTCAACACGCCGAAGTCCGCATCGGAGATTCCATGTTGATGATTGGCGGGGCGCGTGAGGCAGCCGCCGTCAAACCGGCGGTTTTCTACCTATACGTGCCCGATACAGATGCGCTCTATCAGCGGGCGTTGGCGGCTGGCGGCATTTCGCTGATGGAACCGGCGGACCAGTTTTATGGTGACCGCAATGCAGGCGTGCAAGACCCACTGGGGAATACCTGGTGGATTGCCACGCACAAAGAAGAAATGTCATCGGAAGAATTGCAGCGACGCTCTGACGCACGATACAGCCAGTCATAAAACTACGCGGGTTGGCGACGTTGCTGTGGGCAAAATCGCCAACCACATTTCGCCCATTGCCAATTCTCATCCGCCCTCAACGCCCATTCCTGCGGCCTGCTTTGGTGGCCCTGCACACATAAGAAACAGGGCGTTGACACCTTATGGAGCATTGCCGATACTCCGGCTATGGAAGATTTCAGGAAGAAAACAACGACGGAAGACGACCGGTTGCAGACCGCTCGTTTAGAAGGCGAAGCCTATCCTGCCACCGTTGAGAAAATGAGCGAACGATGGCGCGCCTTGCAACAAGAACACCCAGCCGAAACCGGCGCGGCAGCGCCACGCAAGACTTTGGCCTGGGGCTTGGGGATAGGATTGCTGTTGGTGCTGATCATCATCATCGTCGGTGGATTCGCCTTTCTGATCTGGAATGCCCGTTGAACGCCGCTTGCCCGGCAACCGTTTTCTTTCCTGACACAACCGCAAACCAAACGCAGACAAAGGCAGGCAGGAGCTGACAGAGCGCTGCCGTTTTCAAGATGAACAACATCACACTCGGTTTAGAAGTCTTGTTACGCGACCCGGCGCGCTGGCTGCGCAAAGAACGCACCGGTTTGATCTGCAACCCGGCGACGATAGACCACGGCTTTCGTCACGCAGCAGACCAGTTTCACGCTCACCCGGCCATCAATCTGACGGCGCTGTTTGGCCCGCAACACGGCATTCGCGGTGAAACGCAAGATAATATGATCGAGTGGGAAGGCTTTCACGACCGGCGCACAGGCGTGATGGCATATTCGCTCTATGGCACGGTGCGCAAACCGACGCCAGACATGCTGGCCGAAGTAGATGTATTGGTCTTTGACGTGCCGGATGTCGGCACGCGTGTTTACACTTTCATTTACACGATGGCGCTGGCCATGCAGGCTGCGCGCGAACAAGGCAAACGAGTGGTCGTATGTGATCGGCCCAATCCGATCAACGGCATAGACATTGAAGGCAGTTTGCTCGAATCCGGTCATGAATCGTTTGTCGGGATGTTTCCCATTCCGATGCGCCACGGCCTGACCGTGGGCGAACTGGCCCGTATGTTCAACGAAGAATTTGGCATCGGCTGTGACCTGGAAATCGTGCCGGTCGAAGGCTGGCAACGCCATTGGTATCTGGACGAAACTGATGCGCCGTGGGTGTTGCCTTCGCCCAATATGCCGACCGTGGAAACGGCGGTGGTCTATCCGGGTACGGTTTACGTCGAAGGCACACAACTGAGCGAAGGGCGCGGCACAACACGACCGTTTGAGATCAACGGCGCGCCATATGCTGACGCCTACGAATTAGCAGCGCATCTAAATCACCAGTCGTTGCCGGGCGTCTACTTTCGTCCGCACAGTTTTCAACCGACCTTCCAAAAACACGCCAGACAGTTATGCCACGGCGTCCAGATTCACGTGCTTGACCGTCAAACGTTCAAACCGGTGCTCACCGGCATCGCATTGATCAAAGCGATGCACGATTTGTATCCGCAGGATTTCGCCTGGCAGGCGCCGCCCTATGAGTACGTGTTTGACCGGTTGCCCTTCGACGTGATCGCGGGCACAACCAAACTGCGCGCACAGATCGAATCCGGCGTTTCGCTGGCTGACATCGCGGCGTCCTGGCACGCAGACGAACGCCAATTTGCCCAACAACGCCAGCCGTACCTGTTGTACTGAAGGCATTATCCTTGAGGATTTGCGGTGAAAACGTTGGCCGAATACCTAACCGAAGCCGAACGCAATCACGGGCATATGTGTCCGGGCCAGGTGCTGGGCGTGCGGATGGCGATGCTGGGCTGTCGCTTGATCGGCATCGAAGAGCCCAAAGTCGGCAAACGGCTGATTGTCTATGTGGAAATTGATCGTTGCGCGGCAGACGCCATCAACACGGTGACCGGTTGCCGCCTGGGCAAACGGACGTTGAAGTTTCGCGATTTCGGGAAGTTGGCCGCGACGTTTTTGAATACGGAAACCAACGAGGCGGTGCGCGTGGTCGCGCGAGAAAGTTCGCGCGAACTGGCCAAAGAACGCTTCGCGCATTTGCCAACCAAAAAAGCCCAGCAACTGGAAGCCTATCAGACGTTGCCCGACGAAGATTTGTTTTTGTGGCAACCCGTGCGCGTGAATTTGCCTGACGCTGACAAACCGGGGCATCCGCTTTCGCGCGTGGCTTGTGCAGAATGCGGCGAAGGCATAAACGATCAGCGCGAAATTACGCGCGACGGACGCACACTTTGCCGCGCCTGCGCTGGTGAACGATATTACGAACCGGTCGGCTAGTTGCCGGTTTCACCATAACTGCGCAGTCAAATTGCTGCGCCGGGATTCGTTTTGATGGTCAGTCACGCATCACATTCGTCACACGAACACCACCGCGACCATGCGCACGGCCACGACCGCCATGCGCATTCGCACCATCATCACAATCACGCCCGTGGCGCTTCGCAACGAACACTATTGCTCGTGTTGATGCTGACGTTCGGTTATATGCTGGCCGAAGCCATCGGCGGTTATCTGGCCAACAGTCTGGCGCTGTTGTCAGACGCCGGGCATATGTTCACCGACGTCGCGGCGCTTGCGCTGGCCTTGTTGGCGGCACGGTTTGCTTCGCGCCCGGCCACGCCAAGCAAAACCTATGGATTTTATCGGCTGGAGATTTTGGCCGCGTTGGCCAATGGCGTGACGTTGATCGCGCTCTCGCTTTTTATTTGCTACGAAGCCTATCACCGATTGCGGCAACCTGAGCAGGTGCAAGGCTGGACGCTGGTCTGGATTTCAACCGGCGGATTGCTGGTCAATCTGGTGTCAGCCTATTTGCTTTCGCATTCACATCAGGACGATCTGAACGCGCGCGGCGCGTTTTTGCACGTGCTGGGAGATTTGTTCGGTTCGGTGGCGGCGATACTGGCGGGCGTGTTGATCATTTGGCGCGGCTGGACATGGGCCGACCCCGTATTCAGCGTCATCATCAGTTTATTGATCATCTGGAATTCCTGGCGGTTGGTGCGCGATGCCGTCAACGTCTTGCTGGAAGGCACGCCATCGCACATTCAGCCCGAGGCCGTCGAAGAGGCCATTCGCTCAGTCACCGGCGTGCGGCAAGTGCACGATTTGCACATCTGGACCATAACGTCCGATCGTCACGTGCTGACGGCGCACGTCGTGGTTGCCGATGCCCGTGAAAGCTGTCGCGTGCTGCGCGAAGTCCGCGCCTTGCTCGCCACGCGTTTCGGTCTGAATCATTCCACCATTCAGATCGAAGACCCGACCTTTGCCACTGTCGTCCCACTCAAAAAAGCGCAAAAGTGCTGAGCTGTAACAACTAGAAGTAGCAACGGCTGTATTCGTCTCTCAAACAATTGAATTGCTATGAAAATCGGTCTGATTCTTTTCTGTTGGTTGGCGCTGTCATTCAGCGCGTTGGCCCAAATCCCTGCCGATCTGGTGTTGCTCAACGGCAAAATCTGGACGGTGAATGACAAGCAACCAGAAGCCGAAGCGGTGGCGATTCTGGGGCAACGCATCGTCGCCGTGGGCGCGAATGCCGACATCCGCAAGCTGATCGGCAAAACAACCAAAGTCATTGACCTGCAAGGCAAACGCGCAGTGCCGGGATTCAATGATGCGCACGTTCATTTTTTGGATGGCGGTGCAGGATTGGCCAGCGTGCAATTGCGCGATGCCAAAACGCCCGAAGAGTTTCGCAAACGCATTGGCGAATTCGCCGCCAAACTGCCCAAAGGCCGTTGGGTGCTCAATGGCAATTGGGATCACGAAAACTGGACGCCTGCCAATTTGCCGACGCGGCAATTGATTGATGCGGTAACGCCCGACAATCCGGTTTTTATCAATCGGCTGGATGGGCATATGTGTCTGGCGAATTCGCTGGCCTTGAAACTCGCCGGTGTGACGCGCGAGACCAAAGACCCGGACGGCGGCACGATTGTGCGTGATGCACAAGGCGAACCAACCGGAGTGCTGAAAGATGCGGCGATGAATTTTGTCTACAAAGTCATTCCCGCGCCCAGCGAAGACGAAATGATCGAAGCGGTGAAAGCCGCGATGAAATATGCCGCCGAAAACGGCGTCACCAGCGTGCAGGATATGTCGGCTGCGCCGGAAGTGCTGGCCGTTTATCAGCGGTTGCTGAAACAGGACGAATTGACAGTGCGCATCAGCGGACATCAGCCGCTGGCAGAATGGCAACGGCTGGCGCGCGTCGGCCTCAAAGCCGGTTTCGGCAACGACAAGCTGCAAGTCGGCGCGCTCAAAGGTTTCGCTGACGGTTCGCTGGGTTCGACCACGGCGCTGTTTTTTGCGCCGTATCTGGACGATCCCAAAACTGCGGGATTGCCCAGCGACGAAATGTTCCCTGAAAGCAAAATGCGCGAGCGCATTCTGGGCGCGGACAAAGCCGGGTTGCAGGTTGCCGTGCACGCCATCGGCGACAAAGCCAATCAAACCATCCTGGATTTTTTTGCCGCCGCGGAAAAACAAAACGGCGCGCGTGATCGGCGCTTTCGCATCGAGCACGCGCAGCATTTGCGGCTGGCAGAGATCAAACGATTTGCCGGTCAGCGCGTCATCGCTTCGATGCAGCCATACCACGCGATTGATGACGGACGCTGGGCCGAAAACCGCATCGGCCCCGAACGCGCCAAAGGCACCTATGCCTTCCGCGCGTTGCTCGACGCTGGCGCAGTGCTGGCATTTGGCTCTGACTGGTTTGTCGCGCCGATGGAACCGTTAATGGGAATTTACGGCGCAGTAACGCGGCGCACGTTGGACGGCAAACGTCCACAAGGCTGGGTGCCGGAACAAAAAATCAGCGTCGCCGAAGCAGTCAAGGCATACACCTATGGCTCTGCGTATGCCAGCTTCACCGAAGCGCAAAAAGGAACGCTCGAAGTCGGCAAGCTGGCCGATCTGGTGGTACTGTCGGCAGACATTTTCAAAATCAATCCGGTGGAAATCGAAAAGGCGCGCGTCGTGCTGACGATTTTTGATGGGAAGGTGGTTTACGAACGGCGGTAAAACGCACTGACGTTTACGAATTCCGCCACGACGGCATTTGTCAGGGTAGCGGCAGGCAAAAAACGGCCTGCCGCCACCCACAACTCGACTCGGCCTAATACTTCATGTGTTCGCTGCGCAAAAACAGCCAGGTTGACAGCGCGTTGATGCCCAGCGAAAGAATCAGCAAAATGACTTCGTGCCAGCGAACCTTGCGCGGACTACTTTCCAGCAAAATCAGAAACATCCAGGGCAACAACTCCATGCCGTAACGATAGGAAACCTGCCAACCGCCCGGATTGCCGTGGCACCACAAAACAAACGTCAACCCGATGATCGCGCCCCACGACAACAGCTTCAACGTGGCATCTCGCGCGCCCAGCCGGAACAGATAAATCAGAAACGGACTGTTCAGAAAAATCGAACCGCCAAATCCGGAGGGAACGAAATAAGGAAATTCGCTGATGCGCCGCCAGGGCTCCAGCAACATGGCCTGCACATTGCCGGGAATTGCGCGCAACGAAAAAATGCCGTGTTGATACCACGGCTCTTCCAATACACCGGGAATGCGCGCATAGCCGAAATCCAGCGGCGAACCAAATCGCGCGTAGTTGTATGTCAGCGTGGCAATCCCCAATGCCAGCGGAACCGCAATAAAACGATCCAGCGCCTGCCACAAATTGCCGCTTTGGCGATACAGCAAATAAAAAAAGAGCGGTGCAAGCAACAGGATTTCCGTGCGATTGCCAAACGCCAGCGCAAAACAGGCGCCGGCCCAAAACGGCCGAAAGCGAATCAAAATGAAATAGAGCGCGCCGAGCTGGCCGACAACCGCAACACCCAGAGCAATATGCCACGCGCCAGCAAACGCCAGGTTCGCCCACATCCAGGTGCCCAGCACGGGAAACAACGCCAACACCCAACGGCGTGGCCACGCGTCGCCATATCGCCCGGCAATTCCGTACAACAACAACGTGGCGACCGTCGCCAGCAATGCCGCCAGAAACGTGCCGGGAAAGTCTTTCAACCAGCCCAGTCGCTGCAAAATCGCCAGCGGCACCATCGTCAGCACACTGCCCAACGGAAACGCAGAATAGTAATTTCCGTTGTGCGGAATCATCTCATTCAGCCATTCGGGCGGCTTTTCGGTCAGGCCTGTTTGACCGTGCAACAGCGCGCCCGCAATGCGCAGCGTGTAATCGTAATACCAGCCTGAAAGCGGATTGGCGAAAAAATAGGCGAGAAAGACGACCAGCGGCAGGGCGATCACCAAACGAACGGCAGGGGCGGATTGCTCAGAAAACGCGTCATTCATTGCGCGGTCAGGGTGCGGCAGGAATTAAACCAGCGCTTCCACGGTAGATTCGGATTTTGCCGGAGTTTCGGCATTGGTCGGCGAAGCCGGGGCAGCCTCAATTTCCGCGGCTATGGCTTTGAGGCTTTCCAATTCGTTTTCGATGATGTCCAACGCCAGACGCGCAGCGGCTTGATGCGCACCTTTGATGGTGGTGCCCTCGCCCGTTGCCAGACAACGGCCATTGACACGCAATTCAATCTGGAAAACGCGTTTGTGATCCGGGCCCAAACTTTCGACGATGGCGTATTGCGGCGTCGGCAACCCGACAGATTGCAGTTTTTCCTGAAGCGCGGTTTTGTAATCGGTCGCGGTCAGGTTTTGCGGGTCAATTTCCGCCAGTGTGGCTTCAAATTCGCGGCGCACAAATTCCCGCGCCCCATCAATGCCGCGATCCAGGTAAATGGCCGCGATCAACGCTTCGTAAGCGTCTACCTGCAACGCCGTTTTGTGGCGTCCACCGGTTTTCTCTTCGCCTTTGTTGAGCAACAGATAATTGCCCAGATTCAGACGAGCGGCCTGTTTTTGCAGATTGACGGCGCTGACGGTATAGGCCCGCATTTTCGAAAGCGTGCCTTCGTTATGGGTGGGATAGCGTTCCAGCAACCAGGCGCTGATCAAAAATTCGAGCACCGCATCGCCCAGAAATTCGAGCGCTTCGTTGTGCAACGGACGCGGATCAGGCTGTTCGTTGGCGTAAGAGCGGTGCGTCAGGGCGCGACGCAACAGCTCCCGATTGCGGAAAAAATATCCGATGCCCTGTTCCAACTGCGTCAGCATCTCTTCAAATGAGAGCTGTGGAGCAGCGACAGGCGCTTCGGCTGTTTCGCTTCCGACCGGGGGCTCGCTGACGACCGGATTGTTGTTGATTGGGTCACTCACGACAGTCACTATCAGCCCGGTGGGTCGTTCCGGGCGGGTGCGCTCAGTGTGACGAAAGCCAGCCATCGTTGGGGGAGGGCTGGCTTTCGTTATCCTTGGCGATGGTCGCAGAAGCTAGCTTAGCCTTTGCGTCCTTTTTTCTTCGGTGCAGCCTTCTTCGCAGGTGCAGCCTTCCCTTTGGTGGTCGAGGCGCCTTTAGCATCCGGCGCCGCCCCGCCAGGTCCACTCGCGCTCAGCTTCACGTTGGCGCCGCCCGTCGGAGCCGCAGGCGCATTCATATCTGTGGCCGCCGTCTCGGCCTTCACGGGAATGGCCGGGCCTTCGACCGTGGGATCAGCGTCAAACGCTTTCAGGAATTCAGCCGCTTTATCCGGTGCATCGGTGCGATATTTCCAGAAACCGTCAAACTGCTTGCGCGCTTCGTCGCGCAATTCCTTGAGCGCCGGATCGGTTGCCGTCGCCACGACGCGCGCGTAATCCGTGATCAGCTTCTTGTCAATCACTTCGTTGACCTGCTTGAGCAGTTCCTTGCCTTTGTCGCCGGTCTTTTCTTCGTCCGTCAAGGCATTGTATTTGGCGCGCAGCTCGACATAGCGTCCGCTGTAAATGTTCGCGCGCAGCCAGTAATTGTTGGCGTCTTTCCAGCCCACATTGCCTTTGGCTTTGACTTGTGTTGCCTTGGTCAAATACGCAATCGCTTGATCCTGGTCGCCTTTGGTTTCGATCAACTGATACGCCAAAAACTGATTCATGTTGGCCGGCACCAGGTCGCGCAGCGGATCCACCATCGCAGGATATTCGGCTTTGAATTTTTCCGGCGTCGAGGTCACCGCGCTCATTTCGGTGATGGCGCGTTCAGCGTAGCCTTTGACTTTGTCGTAATTTTTGTAGATCTGGCCGAGCGAAGCGCTGTGACCGGCCAGGGCCATCTGGGCAAGAGCGAAGAGGTGATAGGGATTTTGTTGATCGGGTTCGATCTTGAGGAAGTTGTCTCCGCTAGAGAAGAGCTGTTCCAGCTTGTTGGCATCCGGGCCTTTGTAATACGTTTCTAGCGCAGCGCGGAATTTCGTCCAGGCGTCATTCAATTCGAATTTTTGCACGATGCCGGTTGCGTTCTTGGCATACGCGCTACTCGGATATTTCTGCAGCAACTCTTTGGATTGCTGATAGCACTTTTCCTCGTTCTTTTCGGTGTAACAGGTCGCGTACCAAGTCCGCTCAAACGTCGCTTGGGCATCATCCTGAGCGTTGGCGGTAACGGGTGAGAGCGCAACCAAGCAACCCAGGAGCGCAATCGCAAGCAAGAGACTGAACTTCTTCATTGAAATGTTCCTCCACAGTCTTCTACGGAAACTTCGGAATTTTCTTCCCAGAATCTGGTCCTTGGGGGCGAGCGGCGGCGGCGCGCAACTCGATGGGTCTAACAGGTTCGTAACACGCCACTATGGACGCCTGAGTGGGGACGTTAGTTCACAGCACCGAATAATTTTCCTTGCCCCCGAATGCGCATAGCGGTTTCAGAGGCAGCACAACCATCAATGAGGCCATCACAGAGCCAACATACGGTGGATGAGATAGGAAATATTGACGGAGCGATAATTGATGCTGCTGTGCTAACGGTTCTACCAAGAACTTGTCAGATGCGGACGTATTGTGCATGATTCAAATGCTTTGTCAAACCGCACATCACGCCTATGTTAAGCTTACAAAATCACTTCAACGCCCGTCAGGAAGCCATCTTGAGCGCGATTCGCGCATTGGTCGAACACGAATCAAAGTCGCGCGCCGAAGGTCCCTTGAATGAGCTGGCAGACTTTGTCGCCGCACAATTACGAGACCTCGGTGGCGGGGTTGAACTGATTGCCGAACCTGGTTACGGAACGCATCTGCGTGCCCGGTTCGACTTTGGACACGACACACGTGAACCGCACCTGCTGGTCATTGGTCATCTGGATACGGTCTGGCCGCTGGGCACCTTGGCCCGGCTTCCCTTCCGCATCACTCCCGAAGGCCACGCGCACGGCCCCGGCATCTTCGACATGAAATCGGGAATTGCCATACTGCTCGAGGCTATCAGAACGATCCGCCAACAGGAACTTGCCACAAAAAGGCCGCTGACCGTCCTGCTCACCTGTGACGAAGAAATTGGCAGCAAGACTTCGCGCCCGCTGGTGGAAGAAGAAGCCCAAAACGCCGCTGCCGCCCTGGTGCTGGAGCCTCCCGTGACGGGCGGAATCGTCAAAACCGGTCGCAAGGGGATCGGCACATTCACGATACGCGCGCTGGGACGCGCGGCGCACGCTGGACTGGACCCGGCCAAAGGCGTCAATGCCATTGTCGAACTTGCACATCAAACAGTGCGACTTGCGGCGCTGAACAATTACGAACAAGGCGTTACCGTCAGTGTCGGCATCGTGAACGGCGGCACAGGCATCAACGTCGTCCCCGCTGAAGCCGAAGCCAAAGTGGATGTGCGGTTTTGGACGTCGGAAGATGGCGAACAAGTGGTAAACGCGATTCGCGGATTGACGCCCGCACTGGCCGAAGCGCAATTGGAAATCACAGGCGGCGTCAATCGTCCACCGATGCCGCGTTCTGAACGAAATATCGCCCTTTTTGAACATGCCCGCGAACTGGCCGCAGAAATCGGCTTTGCGTTAGAAGACACAGTCGTCGGCGGCGGTTCGGATGGAAATTTCACGGCAGCGCTTGGTGTGCCGACGTTGGACGGCTTGGGTGTTGATGGCGCAGGCGCACACGCCGAACACGAGCACATTCTGATCAGCGATATTCCGCGCCGCGCGGCGTTGCTGACCCGTTTGCTGCAAACAGTATGAGTGGCCAGCCTGATCGGCCAACAGGATCGACAAGAGTTGAGCTATGGAACGCATCTACCGCGATCCCGTGCATAACATCATCGCGCTCTCTGAAGCGCGCGCGGACGATGCGTTGCTCATTCGTCTGATTGATACGCCGGAATTCCAGCGCTTGCGCCGCATCAAACAGCTCGGCCTGGCGCTTTTTACCTTTCAAGGCGCGGAACATTCTCGCTTTACCCACAGCCTGGGCGTCATGCACGTGATGACCCGCGTGCTGGATCAGCTTGGCCAGCGCTATCCGATCACCAGCGAAGACCGGCTGGTGGCACGCGTGGGAGCGCTGTTGCACGACATTGGGCACGGCCCGTTTTCTCACGTCATCGAAAAAATCCTGCAGCTCAATCACGAACGCTGGACGATGAATATTGTCGCCGATCCCGCGACCAAAGTGCATCAGGTGTTGCGCGCAGCGGATGCTTCCCTGCCCGAAAAGATCAGCGCGGTCATTGATCATCGCTATCGCCCGGCGTTTGTGGGCGATCTGGTGTCGTCGCAACTCGACGCCGACCGGTTTGATTATCTGTTGCGCGACAGCTTGATGACCGGAGCCAAATACGGCAACTATGATCTGGAATGGATTCTGCACGCGCTGGAAATTGACGAAGAGAATGACCGCGTATACGTCGCAGCCAATGGGCTTTACGCCGTCGAAGAGTATTTGCAGGCGCGCTATTACATGTTTCGGCAGGTGTATTTCCATCGCACCCTGCGTTCGGCAGAAGGCATTTTGACCAGCATTTTACGGCGCGCCGTGGGATTGATGCGCGCCGGAAAATTGCAATTCGTTGTGCGCGGTTCTGTGATGGAACGCGTGTTGGCCGGCCAAACGCTGACGACTGTGGAATACCTGAGCTTTGACGATCACGACGTGATGTATCACATCAAACAGTGGACAAACGAACCAGACGGCATCCTGAACGATTTGGCCCGACGCTTTATGGAGCGGCGTTTGTTCAAGGCGATGGATTTGGCGTTGGACGAGCCAGCGCGCAGCGATTTCATTGCGCGTGTGCGCGCGCAAGTAGCGGCCTGTGGATTTAATCCGACCTACTACCTGATCGAAGACCGCGCGGCAGACATTCCGTATTACAGCTATTATCGGTTGGAGGGAAAACGGCGGCTTTACATCCAACGCCGCAGCGGGCAACGAGAATTGTGCGACATCGCTGAAATCTCGCACGTGGTGCGCGGCATGCACGGATATGAATTGCACCGGCTTTGCTTTCCCCCAGAAGCAGCCGCAGCCATCGAGGGCTTGAAATGAATCGAGATTGGCAAAAGCAGGCGCGCGCGCGGCGTAATGTCCAAGGCTGGATGAGGCGACGAGTTTTCTCGTGGCAGCACGTTTCTTCGTTCGTGTTATTTTGGCTGCTGAGTCCCGCGCTCTGGGCGCAATCTCCTGCACGGCTGGCAATTGTGGATTTGCCGGGGGATGAGCAGGGAGAAATCGCCAAGCTTTTGCGAATGGCAGCCGGGTCTTCCCCATTTGAATTGCTCGACGAAGACTTGACGCGTGCCGCAACACGCGGCGCAGGCTATTCCGGCAATCTGAATTTCAGCCGTGATGAGGCGCGCGCTTTTGGCTTGAGCCTGGGCTGCGATTTTTACGTGCTGGGCAAAGTGCTGATCGCGCGTCGGGCAGGGACGGGAGAACAATTTTACTTTGAAGCGCTGGCCGGATTGTTCTTTGTCGAAACGCGCACCGGGCGTTTGCTCTTGTTTGATTATCAAAGCGCCAAAGCCGAACAAGACGCCAATGCCAGACAACAATTGTTCGAGCTGCTCCGTCAGCAATGGCCGCGCTACACAGAAACGCTCAAGCAAGCGCAAGCGCGCCACGCCCATGAAATAAGCAACGTCGGGAAACAGCCCACCACAGTGCTTGACGTATTCACAGACGAGACAACTCCAACGGGCACACAACAGCCTGTCTTTTATCAGCGCCTGAAACCGGAATACACCACAATCGCTGACCTGGCGGGCATTGCTGGCACCGTAGAAATCGAAGCCACCTTTGGCGCAGACGGTCAGATTAACGAGATCGAGGTGATTCGTTGGGCTGGTTTCGGGCTCGACGAGTCCGCCGTAACCACAATTCGCCAGTTACGTTTCAAACCAGCCGAACTTGACGGAAAAAAGCTAACCATTCGCGGACTCGTGCGTTATAATTTTCGCCGCCCCGCAGTTCCGGCCGCCAAGCCCCAGGCAGCCACTCCGGAAGAGATCGAACGAATCCGGCGCAGCTTGCGCGACATCAATTCCCCTAAACGCATTCCCGGGCAACGCCCCTAGCTCTATCAATCGTTGAGCAGTCTGCTTGTGTGAATCCCGCTGCTGTTATGAAGCAGATTGCCATCCTCATATTCCGTTGGTCATGGCGCGTAAATTTCTCTCTACTTTTTTTATTTTTGGCCTGTTGGTTTGTTTGCTTTGGGGCGTGCGTGCACCGCAGGCACAAACACAACCACAATCACAGCCGGTGCCGCGCGACGTCCGGCTCAATGTTTTTGAACAGGTTTGGCGGGCGATTTACGACAACTATTACGATCGCAATTTTCGCGGCCTAGATTGGCGGCTGCAACGAGACGTCTTTCGTCCGCAAATCGAGTCGGCCAACACGAACCTGGAGCTATATCGAGTCTTGCGCCAAATGATCGGCAAGCTGGGTGACGCGCACACACGCGTGTATTCGCCAGAAGACGGATTTGATCGCTATCGTCCGTCGGGCGTTACTGTTGGCATTGTGGTGCGGCGAATTGAAGGCCGCGCCATCGTCAGCTGGGTTGAACCCGGCTCAGAAGCCGAACGCCAAGGCATACGTGCGGGTGCGGCAGTGACAGCCGTAGATGGTATTCCAGTAGAAAAAACCCTGGCCCGTTTGCGCGAAGAAATCGGTGACAGTTCAACTCCTATTGCGCTTGATTTGCAAAGTTTCGATCGGCTGTTTTACGGCCCGCGCGATACCCCCGTTTCGGTCGCATTTATGGATGAAACCGGCCATCGCCGCACCGCCACCCTGATGCGCCGTTATGTCGAATTCCAACGCAAGGTCATCGCCCGACAATTACCATACAACATCGGTTACATTGAACTGACCGGCTTTGGCCCGGAAATCGAACGGGACTTCGATGTGGTCATGCAAACGCTGCAGACCTCGCGCGGATTGATTCTGGACTTACGCAACAACGGCGGCGGTTTTGTCACTACCGTGACGCAAGTCGCCAGCTACTTCCTGGATGAAGAAACCGATTTGGGCGAATTTGTCACCCGGCAAGGCAAAGCCACGCGGCGGCGCACGCAACGCTTGCGCACACTTTTCCGCGATCCATTGGTTGTGCTTGTCAGTCCGCGCTCTGCCAGCGGCTCAGAAATTTTTGCCGCCGCGATGCAGGAACACAATCGCGCACTGGTGCTAGGCACAGCACCGGCGACCTGTGGTTGTTTGCTTGGCGTCAGCCGCACCTTGCGTTTGCTCGACGGAGGCAAGTTAAATATCAGCGATACAGATTACCGCACAGCGCGCGGACGCCGTATCGAAGGTGTGGGCGTAAAGCCCGACCGGCAAGTTGAAATTCGCGCCGCCGATTTGCTGGCTGGACGTGATCGCATTCTTGAAGAAGCGATGGAACAACTTGTGCGCACGATTGCGTTCGGGCCGCGTAGTAATGAAATGCAATTCAGGTTGCGGTTGCCTGATTTGGATGTGCGCGCTGCGATTCGCAATTCGCCCACTTCACAGGTCAGGCCATAAAAGCGGCGGTCAGATCATTACACAGGAGATTTAGAGGGATGATGAATCGTTGGTATTCGTTTGGGCGGTTGTTTGCCTTTTTTCTGCTCGGAACTGTTTCCGCACACGCACAATGGTCCACGGTATTTCAAGACCAGGGCAAGCGCGAATTGAACGCGGTGTTCTTCCTCGATGCCAACACCGGCTGGATTGCCGGTGACCGCAGCATCATTCACATGACACAAGATGGCGGCGAAAGCTGGACGACGCTCAATCCTGGCATTTCAGCCAATTTGAACGACATTTACTTTCGCAATCTGGACGAAGGGTGGCTGGTTGCCAGTCGCGCACGCATCTTACGCACGCAAAATGGCGGCAATTCCTGGGAGTTGGTCTATCAACTCAGTGCACGCGCCGGGACCAGGGAAACCGACGAACCGGATTTTTACAGCGTCTACTTTCCAAGCAAAAAGCAAGGATGGGTGGTAGGCACGCACGGACGCATTTTGCATACGGAAGATGGCGGCCAAAGCTGGCGCTTACAGGAAAGCGGCACCACAGAAGAGCTGACGCACGTTCGTTTTGTGAATGACCGGCGTGGCTGGGTCGTTGGCGGCAGGGGAACGATTTTGTTTACAGATGATGGCGGTCGCACCTGGGAACGGCAAAACAGCGGCGTTCCAGGCTACATCTATCACATCGAAGCGCGCGGCAAGGACAGCGCCTGGGCCGTGGGCGATGACGGCACGATTTTACGCACCACCAATGCTGGTCTCACCTGGGAGCGCGTGGCAGTGGATACGCGTGAAAGACTGCTCAGCATTGTGTTTGCCGATGGCAAGCGCGGCTGGATCATTGGTTGGAATGGAGCCATTTTCCGTTCTGCCGACAGTGGAAAGACTTGGGTCGAACAAGCGAGCGGCACGACTGCCAATTTGCACAGCTTGACCATGATGAAAAAAGACATTTGGGTGGTCGGCGCTGAAGGCGTCGTTCTTCGCTATCGTGATCGTTAGCCAAGTTTGCTTCTAGGCCAAACCTTTTTCTTGGGGGAGAGTAACCGCTTTGCACTATAGAAATGTATGGCAATTGCGTTCTCGTGCGTCAGGCTTGTGCCGGATTTGTAGCCGCACTTGAATCGCGTCTCAAACAATCAGACTCACATCATTTTTTTGTTTAGCCAAAAGAGAAAGGGGTACTCCCTAGCTGATCTTTGAAATGATTGAGCGGTAAGGAGCAAGGTTGGGTTGTCATGATCCAATCCAAACCCCTTACCGGGCAGTGTCCGCACTGCGGAGCGACTGCCGAGCGCCTAGCCTATCACAGCCGCTACAC
>JAEUQO010000464.1 GCA_016789605.1 Acidobacteriota bacterium | reverse complement strand
ATGCAGGCCATCGTCGAGAAATATTCGGCCTGGAACCAGCAAATGGCCGAAGCCGGAAAATTGTTGCGCGGCCAGAAGTTAGAAGACGGCACCGGTCGTGTGCTGCGCGCCGGCAAAGGCAAACCGACCATCACCGACGGCCCTTATTCCGAAAGCAAAGAAGTCATCGGCGGCCTGTTTGAAATTCAGGCAGAAAGTTACGAAGAAGCCGTGGAAATCGCCAGCAGTTGTCCGCACCTGGAAAACGGCATTGTCGAAATCCGCTTGATCGAAATTGACTAACCGCTGCGCGGGGCGAAACGGCCTGGCGCAGTTTCGCTCCGCCATTTTCACGAAGGAGAAAACCTGATGACGTTCGCGACGCTAAAACATTCGTGCGCCGTTTGTATGATTTTGCTGGCGCTGACGGTCGTTGTGTGTGCTGACGATCCTAAAACCGCCAAGCCCGAAACGCCTCCCTTAACGCTAAAAGAGGTGAGTTGGTTTGCGGGCGACTGGGAAGGCGAAAAATGGGGAGGCGCGGTACAAGAAACCTGGTCCAAACCTTCCGGCGGAATGATGATGTGCATGTTCAGCTACACCAAAGACGGCAAACCGGTCTTTTATGAGTTTCTGACGCTGGAACAAGGCGAACAGGGACTGACGCTGTATATGCGCCATTTCAACCCCAAGTTGATCGGCTGGGAAGACAAAGAGTCGCCGCTGGTGTTCAGCACGCGGCTGATTTCTGCTCAAGAAATCGTGTTTGAACGAAACGATCCCGCCGCCAAATTGCGCATCAAGTTGGTTTACAAGCTGGCAGCGCAAGATCGGCTCAGCGCCCTTCTCGAACGGGAAAAAGATGGCAAAACCAGCGTTGAGACATTCACGTACAAGCGCGTCGTCAGATAAACGTCTGCCTGCAATTTGAAAGCAAAAAGCGGATAGCTTCTGTTTCTTCACTCTCGTAGGATGACGGCGTGGAGAAACGCTATGACTGAAACACAGATCATCACACAGGAACTCAACGCACTAGACGACGATGTACGCTGGCAAGCCGTGGTCGAAAAAGACGCGCGCTTCAACGGCATCTTTGTTTATGGCGTGCGTTCGACTGGCATTTACTGCAAACCGTCGTGCGCGGCGCGCTTGCCTGGACGCAAACGTGTCGCGTTTTTCGCTTCGTGCACAGAAGCCGAAGCCGCTGGTTTTCGCGCGTGTTTGCGCTGTCGCCCGCAATCCGCCAACGACGTCAATGCGCAGGTCGAACTGGTCAAAGCCGCTTGCCGGTTGATCGAAGCGGAAACCGAACGCCCGCCTTCGCTGGCCGACTTAAGCCGACAACTCAACGTCAGCCCGCATCATTTACAACGTCTGTTCAAATCCATTACTGGCGTAACGCCGCGTCAATATGCCGCCGCGCATCGTCTGGAACGGTTCAAAACCGAATTGCGCGCGGGCGAATCCGTGACCAATGCGATGTATGACGCGGGTTTCGGTTCCAGCAGTCGTTTGTATGAAAACGCCGCCGAACAATTGGGCATGACGCCCGCCGTTTATCGCAAAGGAGGAAAAGGAATGAGCATTCAATACACGATCGCGCCGTCTCCGCTGGGACGCTTGCTGGTTGCCGCCACTGAACGCGGCATCTGCGCTGTCGCATTCGCCGACGAAGACCAGGCGCTGTTGGCCGAATTGCGCGCCGAATTCCCTGCTGCCGACATTCAACCAGACAAAACGCGGTTGTCTGATTCGGTGCGATATGTGCTGGATTGTCTGGATGGCGCTCCGCCGCATGCCAAGTTGCCGCTGGATTTGCAGGCGACGGCCTTTCAGATGCGCGTATGGGAAGAATTGCGGCGCATTCCGCGTGGCGAAACGCGTTCGTATGCCGAACTGGCGGCGGCAATCGGGCGGCCTTCGGCAACGCGGGCGGTCGCGCGCGCTTGCGCGACCAATCCGGTAGCCTTGCTCAATCCGTGTCATCGTGTGATTCGCGGCGACGGCAGCCTGGGCGGTTATCGCTGGGGCTTGAAGCGCAAACAAACCTTGCTCGCGCAGGAAAAAGAAGACGCGTGATGCACCAGCCGCGACACACGAAACCTCAGCCGAGCATTCTTATTGACACCCCCCAGACCGTGTAGTAGCTTTTCGACTTGGTTCATCGCTGGTGTGATTTGCGGTAACGAAGCCGAGCACCAGCCTTCAACAAAGAAACAACCTTAAACAGTTTCACCCACGAACGCGAGCCAGTTCGCGTTTGTGGGTTTACGGTTTATGCGCTACAAAATCAGAACACGCGACATTGGTACACGACAAAGTCAGGACGCCAAGATTCATCGGAATGTTTCAGCGTCCCGTGTTCTGATGACGGCGGTTACGATTTAGACGAGGAGAAACGAAACCTCTGCGAAGTCTGAAAGTCACAATCCCGGAACGTGGGCTGGAAGCACTCTTTGGCCCGTATGACCAGAACCTGAAGTATCTGGAATCGCTCTTGAGCGTGCGCGTCGGCGGACGCGGCGCCGATTTGCTCATCGAAGGCGATGAAGCCGATGTCGCCGTGGTCGAGCGCATCCTCAAAGATTACAGCCAGCTTTTTAACGAAGGCCGCACACCGTCAGCCAATGAATTGCGCGAAGCCTTCAAACGAATCGCGGATGATCGCACTGCCAGTTTGCGCGAATTGCTGACCGGGCAGAAACGCATCAACCCCGCAGGCCGCAAACAGGTCACGGCGCGCGGCCCGAATCAAAAACGCTATCTCGAAGCCATCGAAAACCACGACATTGTGTTTGGCATTGGTCCGGCGGGCACGGGCAAAACCTATCTGGCCGTCGCGATGGCCGTGCAATATCTGATGGCCAAACGCGTCAATCGCATCATTCTGGCCCGCCCGGCAGTCGAAGCGGGCGAGAAGCTGGGCTTTTTGCCCGGCGATTTGCAAGACAAGGTTGATCCGTATTTGCGCCCGCTTTATGACGCGCTGTTTGACCTGATTGATTTTGAAAAGGTCACGAAGTTTCTCGAAAAGCGCGTGATCGAAGTCGCGCCGCTGGCGTTTATGCGCGGACGAACGCTGGCCGATTCCTTCGTCATTTTGGACGAAGCGCAAAACACGACCTCCGAGCAAATGAAGATGTTTTTGACGCGCATCGGCTTTGGCTCCAAAGCAGTCATTACCGGCGACGTCACGCAAATTGATTTGCCGTCGGGCCGCAAATCCGGTCTGGTCGAAGCGCAACGCGTGGTCAACAACATCGAAGGCATCGCCTTCATTCAATTCGACGAACGTGACGTCGTGCGCCACCAGTTGGTACAGATGATCATCAAGGCCTACGATGAGCACACCAAGAAGATCAACCTCTAGTACCAAACAGACGCGCGCAGACAAACCAATTGGGCTGCCCATCGAAGTTTTGAACCGGCAGCGTCTTTACCCCATTGATACGGCGCACGCGGCATCGCTGGCGCGCGAAGTGTTGCACCGCATCGAACGGCAAGACGCTTCGCTGACCATCAGCTTTATTCGCGACCGGCAGATGCGCCAATTGAATCGCGATTATCGCGGTTTTGACAAACCGACAGATGTGCTTTCGTTTGCCTATCACGAAGACGAAGAGTTTGCGGATATTGCCGCGCTGGAAGGCGAAACCGTGCATCTGGGCGATGTCGTGATTTCAGTCGAAACCGCTGCCCGTTACGCCACTGAGTTAGGTTTGAGTTTTGCCCGTGAAATCGAATTTTTGGTGATTCACGGTACCTTGCATTTGGCCGGTTATGATCACGAAACCGATCACGGCGAAATGAACCGCTTGGAAAAGAAACTGAGGAAACAACTGCTTCGTTAATCCCTGGGTTGTCTGCCCGGCTGATCGTCGCAATGCACAAAGACATCAGCCAGCGATATTCAGGCCCCCTGCGAATCAATACCTATGGAATCTGAAATAGCCTTGACCAGCATCTTTATCGTGATGCTGGTCGTTACTGCTACCGCGAAAAGCGCCCTTGATGAATTGAGCGACGTATCCTTGCGCCTGCTCGCCAGCGAAACCGAAGACTCGCCGCATGCCAGTTTCTGGCGCTCAATCCTGGATCATTATCAGCAATTCCGCTTTACGCTGACGTTTGGCATTCATCTGGCGATTGCCTCGATTGCCATTCTCATCAGCTCGCTGGCCAACCAGTTGTTCCCGCGACATTTTCTGCTCGCGGCGTTTTGCGGAATGTTGCTGACGGTCATTCTCTTCCGGCAAATCGTGCCGCTGCTGTTTACGCGCACCGATCCGGCGCAAACGTTGCTGCGTTTGCGTTGGCCGCTCAGTTTGCTGGGTTCTGTGCTGGGTTTGGTGGCCAATCCGCTGTACCGCGCCTTGCGCCGCAAACCATCAGAAGATGAACCCGCGACTCCGGCCAGCGCCGACGAGGAAAACGATCACGCCGAAAGCGAATTGCAGGCCTTTCTGGACGTCGGCGAAGAAGAAGGCATCATCGAAGAAAATGAAGGCGAGCTGATTCAATCCGTCATTCGGTTCAGCGACCGGACCGCCGTCGAAGTGATGACGCCGCGCCCGAACATCGTCGCCATTTCGGCTGAAGCCACATTGCTGGAAGTGCGCGACCGCATGATCGAATCGAAATATTCGCGCTTGCCCGTTTATCGCGAAGACATTGATAACATCGAAGGCGTCATTTACGTGCGCGATTTGCTCAAACATTGGCAGCAAAACGAACTGCATTTGCATGCCATCGAAATCGCCCGTCCGACGTATTTCGTGCCCGAAACCAAGCCGATTGACGTGTTGCTGTCGGAAATGCAAAAAGCCAAGACGCCGATGGCGATTGTCATTGACGAATACGGCGGACTGGCCGGTCTGGTCACCATCGAAGACCTGATCGAAGAAATCGTCGGCGAAATCGAAGACGAAGACGAACCGGAAGTGACCGACGCGGATGCAGACATGCTCGACGAACACGAATCGCTTTGTATCGCGCGCGGTCATGTCGAAATCGGCAAAATCGAACGGCGCTTTGCTGTCGAATTGGCTGCCGACGATTTCACCACCGTCGCCGGTTTGGTCATCAACCAGCTTGGACATTTGCCAACCGTGGGCGAATACATCGAATTTCGCGGACTGCGCTTTGAAGTACTTGAAGCCGATGAACGCCGCGTCTCACGCGTCAAAATCGAACGGCTGGCCGTTCCCACGGAAGACGAAGTGAAAGTCACTGAGGCTTCGACCACCGGACGGCTGGAAAACAAGAGAAATAGTAAGTTCTGAAATGAGTGATTCACCTTATAAATCCGGCTTTGCCGCGCTGATCGGACGCCCGAACGCAGGCAAATCCACCTTGCTCAACGCACTGGTCGGCGAACACATCGCCGCCGTTTCCGCCAAACCGCAAACCACGCGCACGCGCATCAAAGGCATTGTGTCGCGTCCTGAAGGTCAGATTGTCTTTCTCGATACGCCGGGAATTCACAAACCGGGTTACACGCTCAATCGCCGCATGATGGGTTTGGTAGCTGACGCCTTGCAACAAGTGGACATCGTGTTGTTGTTGCGCGACGCAACCACCAGTTTGGGCGCGGGCGACCGCTTCACCCTGGAACTGATCAAGGAAGCCAACAAACCGACCTTCCTGCTGCTCAATAAAACGGATTTGTTGAAAGACAAGTCCGCCCTGTTGCCATTGATCGAACAATACACGCGCGAATACAACTTTGCCGAAGTCATCCCGCTTTCTGCGCGCACGGGCGACAATCAGGAATTGCTGCTACAAAAACTGTTTGCCTTGTTGCCTGAGGGTGAACCGTTGTACGACACGGAAATCTTCACCGACGAAATCGAACGCAACATCGTCGCCGAGCTCATCCGCGAAAAAATCCTGGAGCGAACCAAACAGGAACTTCCCTTTGCGACCGCCGTGCGCACTGAACTGTGGGAAGAAAAAGATGACGCCACCGAAATCCATTGCATGATTTATGTTGAGCGCGATTCGCAAAAACCGATCATCATCGGCAAAGGCGGTCAGATGCTCAAGGAAATCGGCACGCGTGCGCGCCGCGACATCGAAAAACTGCTTGATCGTCACGTTCGCTTGCATCTGTTCGTGCGCGTTCAGGAAGACTGGCGCAACGATCCGCGTACGCTCGACGATCTGGGCATTCAGGAAACCTAAATCGGTTTTTAATTCGCTTGACGGATTGGCAACAGGGTCACGAAGCCCCAGAGAAGTGCTAAGAAACCTCTGTGGCTCTGTGCCTCTGTGGCAAACCGCGTACGCCAAAATAAAATTTGATCTAACTGCCGCCCAGGTTTTCCAACCCGGCATTCTTATCCGCAAACGCATTTCAACCATCATGAGCACAAAAGTCTGGCACTCCATCGAAGTCGAGATTGCCAAAGTGGGCGAAACCGCCGCAACCACGCAACTCTGGAACTTCAACACCACGGGCCTGGAAGTTTCTGAAGACATCAAGTCCCCCGATTTCATTACGCTGCGGGCGTATTTCGACGAAGCGCCTGACATCGAGAAATTGCGCGCCGCCATTCTGCACAACCTGCAATCGCTGTCCTTGCCTGAATTCGCGCTGCGCCGACTGGAAGCATTGACCATTGCCGATCAGGACTGGCTGTCGGAATGGAAAAAAGGCTGGGAACCGATTCTCATCGGTCAACGCTTGCTGATCGCGCCGTCGTGGAAGCTGGAGCAAATCAAAGATACGGATCGGCTCGTCATTCAAATTGACCCCGGCATGGCGTTTGGCACTGGCACGCACGAAACCACGCGCGGCTGTCTGGAATTGCTCGAAAAATACTGGCAGGGCGGCGCATTGCTCGACGTTGGCACCGGCACGGGCATTCTGGCGATGGCAGCGCTCAAGCTTGCGCCGGGTGCGCGTGTAACGGGTTTTGACGTTGACCCCGAAGCCGTCGAAGTCGCCCGCGAAAACGCCGAGCTCAACCAACTGGGCGACGACCTGGAATTGGAAGTCAACAAACTCAGTTCGTATGCCGGCCAGGAATTCGATGTTGTGCTGGCCAATTTGACCGCAGACGTCATCGTTCCGCTTGCGCCGGAATTCCCTGCCGTGTTGAAACCGCAAGGAACGTTGATCGTGTCTGGCATTTTGCGCGAACAAGGCGACGATGTAATTGCGGCGCTGACCAGTCACAATTTCACGCTGCTCGAAGCCAAACCGGACGGCGAATGGATCACGTTTGCGCTGCGTTACCAATAAGAACTCGCCATGCAACGCCATCGCTTTTTTGCCACTCCGGCGCAATTCACCTCATCAACGGTTACGCTCGACGCCGACGAAGCGCATCATCTGACGCGCGTGTTGCGTCTGAGCGAAGGCGCGCAGGTCTTCGTTTTTGATGGCGTCGGCAATGAATGGCGCAGCGAAGTGGCGCGCATTCACAAACGCGAAGTGGAATTGACCTTGCGCGAACGGCTGAGCGACGCAGTTGAATCTCCGTTGGCGCTGACGCTGGCTCAGGCGCTGGTCAAAGGCGACAAATTCGATTGGATCGTGCAGAAAGCGACTGAGCTGGGTGTTTCGCGCATCGTGCCGCTGATCACCGAACACAGCGACATACGACGCGCCGAAGAACGCGCCGAACAAAAGCTGCAACGCTGGCAACGCATCGCACTTGAAGCGCTGAAACAATGCGGACGACGTAAACTGGTGGACATTACCACCCCAGTTCCCTTCAGCGAATTTTCGGCACCGCCTTCTGCCGAAACCACCTTGTTTTTTTCTGAACGCGGCGGGCGAAGTTTGCACGAAGTCGCCGCCAGCCTTCGGCCAGAATTGCCGCTCAACCTTTGCATCGCGTCTGAAGGCGGTTGGAGCGAAGCGGAAATACAAAAAGCCGAGGCTGATGGCTTTCTTGCCATTCACCTCGGCTCACGCATTTTGCGTACAGAAACCGCTGCAATCACAGCGGTCGCCCTGGCGCAGCACCATTTCGGCGACTTGCGCTAGGCATTAAGACTTTTGCAATTCCGCCAACGCTGCCAACACCTCTTCACTGTGTTTCGAGACATTGACGCCGGTATACACTTTGGCGATCTTTCCTTTCGGATCAATGATGAAGGTGTTACGGGCTGACAATTTGTTCCCGTTGAACTCTCTCACCGAACCGTAGGCCGCCGAAATTTTCGCGTCGGTGTCAGCCAACAACTTGAAGTTCAACCCTTCCTTGGCGCAGAAACTTTGATGCGATTCCGCCGAATCTACGCTCACGCCCAAAATCACCGCATTGGCTTTTTCGTATTGCGCCAAATCACGCTGGAAGTTGCGCGCTTCTACCGTACAACCAGACGTAAAATCCTTCGGGTAAAAATACAGCACAACCCATTTGTTGCGTTGCTCTTTCAACGTCACAGTCTTGCCTTCGTTGCTCTTAAGCTCAAACTCCGGCGCAGCTTTGCCAACTTCTGGCAGAGCAGGAGCGTTTTGTGCCAAGCCCGACAGACCGAGCAACAAACACGAGGTGAATAAGAGAGCGGTGATCTGTTTCAAACGCATCTAAAGTTTCTCCTTCTTGGTTAGTGGATAAACGAAGTGGCCTCGGACCTGTTCTTTGGCCGTACTCAATCGTTAGGCGCTAACCGCTGCTTGCGTCTGCAATTCGCTCATCTCCAACGACACCGCAGTGGCTTGCATTGTGGCAGCAATACGCACGGCATCGTGCACCTGATCTTCGCTCAAACCGTGATCCACCACGACTTGCTCATGCGAACGAACACACATCTCACAACCATTGATTGCGCTAACGGCAAGGCAGAATAACTCGAAATCGGCTTTATTGCTAAGCGGCTTGGCAATCCAGTTCATGCGCAAACGGGCGGGTTTCGTGCTGTAACTTTCCTTGCCCACCATATGGCGGAACCGGTAATAAACGTTGTTCATCGCCATCAAGGCTGCTGCTGCCTTGGCGTCTTCGATCACATTGGCTTCGACTTTGTCTTGCGCATCGTTGAGCACGGCTTGGGCCAGATCATAGCTGCGCGTCGCAATCGCTGACGCGACCGCCGTTCCCCACAATTGCGCAGGCGTCAAGGTGGATGATTGCAACACTGATTGCACGTTCAAGCGAATGTCTTTGGCTGCATCAGGCAGCGCTTCACGAATTTGTTCGATTTGACTCATAGCCTCTCTCTCACATTCACAAATTGGGGGATGTTCTTCCCCGCAAATTTTAGTGCTGCCAAAGACGCCGTAAGGTTTCGGCGCTTTGGCAGCACTCGCTCACTCCTTCTCTCTCACTTTTCTCTTTATTGCTGGCTAACCATTACTAGGCGGCTTTGCCCAGGGTCTTTTCGCCCTTTTCCCAGTTGCAGGGACAGAGTTCGTCGGTTTGCAGCGCGTCCAACACACGCAAGGTGTCGTCAACGTTGCGTCCCACGGACAAATCGTTCACCGAAACCCAGCGAATGATGCCATCCGGGTCAACGATGAAAGTCGCACGCAAGGCTACACCCGCTTCTTTGTGCAAAATGCCCAGCGCTTCAGACAGTTCGCGCTTGGTGTCGGCCAACATCGGGAACGGCAGATCTTTCAAATCCGGGTGGTTGTTGCGCCACGCCAGGTGCACGAAATGGGTGTCGGTGCTGGCACCCAGCACTTGCGCATCGCGATCCGCGAAATCTTTGTTGCGCTTGCCAAATTCTGCAATTTCCGTCGGGCAGATAAAGGTGAAATCCATCGGCCAGAAAAAGACCACCTGCCACTTGTCTTTGTAGGTTTCGTTTGTGATCTCCGCGAATTCTTTGCCCTTCTCCAGGCTCACCGCAGCCGTCAATTTGAAATTCGGGAACTTATCTCCAACGGTCAACATTTGGTATTCTCCTTATTTGTTTATAGTTAAGATTTGGAATCAGTCTAATCACAAGGTCAAAAAAAGACGCAGCCGAAGCTACGCATTTTCACAAGAAGCTATGTCTTGCAATCCGGGCAAAGGCCCCGGAAGGTAATCTCCAAGTTTTCAACCTGGTAATCGTTTGGAACAGAAAGCGAAAGCAAATCGCCCGATTGAGTGCTGATAATGTCTTCTACTTTACCGCACCCACGGCAAACAAAGTGATGATGACGATCCGTATTTGGATCATAGCGAACCATTGCACCTTCATAGACTTCGCGGACCAATCCAGCTTCCGTCAGCCAATGCAAGGTGTTGTAAACCGTCGCCCGCGAGGTCATCGGAAACGCCTCGTTGACGGCTTGCAACACTTCGTCAGCAGTCGGGTGATTGGTTGCGTCTTGCAGGTAATTCACAATGGCGCGCCGTTGCGGCGTCATTTTCAAGCCGGAACTAGTCACCATCGTTTCCACAATTTGTTTGTGTAATCTCGCCATCGCAAAACTAGAATAAGTCTAAATATAGAACCAGTCAAGCACTTTTTTTCATCTAATCGGCAAAATCTTGCAAGGAGCGTTGGACGACATCCGCAATCATAGCGATCTGTTCGTCTGTTAGTTGCGGATACATTGGCAAGCTAAGCACTTGCGAAGCGACAACCTCGGTATTTGGCAACGAGTCTCGATATACAGGGATTCGGTTTCGGTAAGCGGGTTGCTGGTGAATTGCCACTGGATAATGAACCAAGCTGCCGATGCCTTGCTGACGAAGCGCGGCGCGCAATTCGTCACGTCTTTCGCAGCGCACGACGTATTGATGAAATACGTGCAAAACGTCTGGCCATGTTTGCGGCAACACCAATGAAGTATTGGCCAACGCCGCGTCATAGAGCGACGCCAAATGCCGACGGCGAGCGTTTTCTTCAGCCAAGGCGCGCAATTTGACGCGCAACACTGCCGCTTGCAGTTCGTCCAGCCGCGAATTCATCCCCGTGATTTCGCTGATATAGCGTTCGCGCCAGCCGTATTCACGCAACAACCGCACGCGTTCTGCCAGTGCAGCATCATTTGTCACGACAGCGCCGCCATCGCCGAGCGCTCCCAGGTTTTTGGTCGGATAAAAGCTAAAGGCGGCGATATCTGCCCAACCACCGACTGCACGATTTTGAAATTGCGCGCCGTGCGCCTGTGCACAATCTTCGATTAGTTTGATGTCATAGCGCTGCGCGATTTCCAGCAGCGTTGTCATTGCAGCCGGATGACCGTACAGATGCACGGCGATGATGGCTTTGACTTTTCCGGCGTGCAATCGGATGGCCTCTTCCGTCTGTACCGGATCAATGGTGAAAGTTACCGGGTCAATATCCACCAACAGCGGAATCGCGCCCGTCAGTTCGATGGCAGCCACGGTGGCGACTGCGGTGTGAGCAACCGTAATCACCCAATCCCCTGCCCCGACGTTGCAAGCGCGCAATGCCAACACCAGCGCATCGGTGCCATTCGCCACACCGATGCAGTTTGCGGCTCCCAGATACGCGGCAAACTCTTGTTCAAAAGTCTGCACCTGCTGCCCCAGAATGTACCAACCGCTGGCAAGAGTCTCTTGCAACGCAGCGTCTATCGCAGCTTGATGCGCCAGATAACTGGCTTTCGGATCAGATTGCAAAATCATCGTCATACGTAATGCGGCAAATTCGCACGATAAAACTCAATGGCGCGGCGCACCCCTTCGCGCAGATGGACTTTGGGTTCCCATCCCAACGTCCGGCGAATGTAAGTGTAATCCGCATAAAAATCGCCGATGTCTATGCGTTTGCGGTCGGCGGGATATGAACGCGTCACATATTCACCACCGCCATTTACTTCGATCATCAAGTCAGCCAGTTCCTTCAAGCTGACAACCGGTTCTCCGCCTAAATTGAAGATTTCTCCATTGGAAGCCTCGCTCATCGCCGCCAGCAAGAACGCTTCGACCGCATCATCCACATAGGTGAAATCACGCAACTGATGGCCTTCCCAAACTTCAAACGGCTTTCCTTCAACCAACAACCGCAACCAAACGCCCAAAAAAGTCTGGCGCGCATCTTTCACGCGCATGCGCGGCCCGTAAGTGTTGGTCAGTCGCAAGGAACAAGCGCGCAAACCATACACGTTGTTATACAGAATGTGATACCACTCGCCCGCCATTTTGTTGATGCCGTTGACATCAACAGGGCGGCGCAGGTGCTTTTCGTCTACCGGCAAATAATCCGGTTTGCCATACAGTTGGCGCGTACTGGCAAAAACGACTTTGATCTGTGGGTTGTATTTGCGACAGGCTTCGAGAATGGAAAGTTGTGCGCGGCAATTGATTTCCAGATCAGTGTCAGGGTCCTGCATCGAATCCATATGGCTGGTCTGGCCTGCCAGATTGAACAAATAATCCTGGCCTTGCACCAAGTATCGCATGCTGTGCGCATCGCGCACGTCAGAGATATTCAAACGCACACGATCTTCCAGCCCGGCGATGTTGAACAGATTGCCGCCGTATTCGGGAATCAGACTGTCAATCAACAAAACCTGCGCGCCCAATTCCACCAACCGACGCGCCAGGTTCGATCCGATAAAGCCCAGCGCGCCCGTGATCAACACACGCCGATTTTCGAACTCTGCTTGAAATGTCACCACGCGCTCCTTTTCGACTGACGACAGTGGTTAGGTGTGTGGCTCTCGCCCCACGCGTTCGCAAACCCGCAAAGTGCGACGAGCGGTCTCGGCCCAGGAAAATTTCGCCGCTTGCGTGATGGCGTTTTGACGCAATTCGCCGCGCCAATCTTCATCCCACAACAGGCGATCAACAACCGCCGCGATGTCCGCCGGTTGATATGGATCGAAGTAAGACGCGCCGTCTCCGGCCATTTCGGGCAACGCGGTTGCCCGTGCCGCAGCCGCAGGCACGCCCAAAGCCAGTGCCTCCAACAACGGAAACGAACACGATTCTGACAACGACGGCTGCACAAAAACCTGCGCGCCGAGATACAGGTTAATCAGTTGTTCGCGCGGGCAGTGTGCCAAGTGGATGACCCGTTCACGCAACGACAGACGCGTCAGCGCATCTTCGACTTCGCGCCAATAATGCGGATCAGCCGCAACCCCAACCAGTACCAACGACAATTGCGGATGTTTGGCCGCCAACACGGCAAAAGCTTCAAGCAGGCGCAACAGATTTTTGTAACGGTGAAATTGCGAAACGTAGAGCAAATACGGACGGTTCACCCCCAAATGCGCCAAGGCATTTTCATCCAGCGAAGTGCGTCGTTCCTCTGCGCCCCAGTCTACGCCGTGAAACACGACTTCAGGTTCGTGCGCCAATGGCCCAAACGAATCCACCAGCCGGTTTTTCATGTCCGTGCTAAAAACGATGGCGGCATCAGCGCGTTGTACGCTGCGGCCCATAAAGCGCCGCAACATTCGCAATCGCCAGCGCAGAACGGTGGATTCTTCTGCAATCAATTCCTGGCAAAGCGGCATGCAATTGTGCAGGGCAATCACGCTTTTGGTGGCACGAGGTTTCCAGCCCGGCAATGAGCCGGCATTGGAAAAGAAAAGCTGTGGGCGAAGACGGCGCAAATGAAACGGCAGGACAAACACACGCCACAACATGCGCAAGATGCTGGCGCTGGCCCCTTTGGCTGCCCAGGGCAAACGCACGCGATGAAAGCGAAAATGCGCGCGCGATTCAGGCAAGGCAAACTGATCAAAATCGCCCCAATGAAAGATGATGAATTCGTGCCCGTCGGCCAGACGCGCCCATTGCGGCAACAACTGATTAAGGTACAACTTGCCGCCGCTGATGGCGGCGGTCGCGTCAACTACGATTTTCATCAGGCACGTGTGAATTGCACAGAGGTTTGTGTCGCTGTTTGCCAGCCCAGACCGCGCAGGTCAACGAAAACGATCAAGCGCCGGATTGAAATACCCTGCGTCGCGCGCTTGCCGCCGCAAGGCATAAACCAGTTGCTCTTCGTTTTCGCGCACCAGACGAACTGCGGCCCAGCCGATACCCAGCATCACGCTCCAAACCGGTGAAATGCTGATCTGCACGACGTAAAACACGGTGCCGATCAAAAACACCGCCCAGGCAAACGACCATTCATCCATCGCGCGCGTGTCTTCCTGGCGATTGGCGAGGTGCCGCAAGGCCAGCCAACACAAAATCACTTGCGCAATCCACAGCAAAACGCCCAGCAATCCGCCATTGGAGATTTCCAGCAAAATGCCATGGAACGGCAAACTGTTGACGCCGACTTCCGGCGTCCAGATGGCGCTGTAAAGTCCGGGCGGCACGTGATACGAAGCCGGCAACGAAACCAATCCCGGCCCCGTTCCGACCAATGCATAAAACGGTTCTTCCAGGAAAAAGAGCATGGCGCTGGCATCGAACACGTCCAACCGATATGCGATTTCCTGGCCGAAAGTGCCCGGCGGAATGCCGTTTAATTTCACCGAAGGATCAATGCGCGCCTGAATGGTTTGGACGGCGGAGTTGAATTGCGTCGGCAGAAAGATCGAAGCCGCGAAAATCAGCAATGCCGCAGCCAGGCCCAAAAAGAGAATCGCGCCGCGCGTGCGATTGGAGAAAAACACCCAGCCCGTCACGATGCCTGCGGTCAGCAAGACCAGCGCACTGGTCGAAGCCGTACTGAACAACCCCGCCAAATTGACGACCACCAACAACGGCCACAAACGAAAGAGTTTGCGTTGTCCGACCAGCAAAATCATCAGCCCGTATGCACATGCCAAGCCCAATCCGCGCGGTTCAGCGCTCAAACCGTGCGCGCGTTCAGCGGTCAGAAATTGCTCTTCGAAATCGGTGATCAGATACACCAGGTCAATGCCGGTGAACATCGTGAACAGGCCCGCCAACGCCGAAAGCGAAGTGCCTGCCACCAGCGCACGCCCTAACAGATAGAGCCGCCCGGGAATGCGCAATTGTTCGGCGATATACACCGTCAGCGAGATGTCGCTGATCATACGAATGGAATAGACCAGCGTGCGTCCCGGCGCGGTCAGCGTAAACGGGCGCATCATCGTGCTGTCAGGCCAGGGCCATAGAAATCCGAAGAGCACGCCCAAAATCAGCAAGTACCCGTAATTGAGCAGCCAGGCTTGCGCCGGGCGATATTTGACCCAATGGCGAAAGTGTTTGAGCGCCACGGGCAAATACATCAATCCGACGATACGCCCGGCGGGCAGGTTCGTCAGAATCGTTGTGTCGAACAACTGCACAAAGAGCGTCAGACACACCCAACTGAGCAAGAGATCGTGCCGTTTGAATTTGAACAACAGCAACGGCACAAGCACCGCGATCAATAACAAGATGATTTGACTTACATCTGACCTCATTGCGTTCCTGCTTTCGTGCGGGAGTTAGCCGAGCAATTTCTCGCGCAAGATTCGTTTCAGGCTGCCCAGTTTTCCGCCTTCGTAATTGTTCCGTTGCAACAGTTCGTCCGCGTCGGCATCGCGCACGACAAACGGCGGATGTTGCAGCGGGAAGTCCATTTCGCCCCAAGCGACATTGCTGTATCGGCTGCCGTCCAGACGACGAAACGTTTCGCCCAAGAGCGCCGTCTGGCTCAGCCACGAATATAGCTCAGGCAATTTGCCGTAACGCAACCACGGATGCCGCGCATTCAATGCCCGCAATGCGCCCGGCAATCCCAGCGTATGCGTCGCGTCATTGCCAAATCCGATGTTGGTCACCAGATTGGTTTTCGGAATGATGCTCAATCCGTGTTGCAACCAGATCGCCAAAATCCATTGGTAATCCCAGGTGTGCGGATGCGGTTGATTGTGCACCGAAGCAAAGTGCCGCAGCCAGAAATCCGCCGTGCGTTTGTCGGGCCAAAGTTTCGCTAACCAACCGTCGGCGACAATTTCGGGCAACCGCTGAATTTGCAGATCGTAAAACCGCCACGCGCGCCGCCACGAAGCCCAGCCCCAACAAAACGGATAGCGCGAAAACCGATAGCTTGCCTGTCCGGCGCATTCCGCCAGCGACAAATTCGTGCCGGAAATATGCATCACGCGTTCATCGTCGCGATAGCGTGCCAGCAACTCTTCGCAAAACCGAAAAAAACTGGGATGCGGCAGCGTGTCATCTTCCAGAAAAATCGCCTCGGGCACGTGTTCAAACACCCAGCTAAAGCCCGACGCTTCGCCCAACCCACAACCGAGATTGGCGTCGGAGTAATTGGTAAAGACTTCGCACTCCCAATCCACCGACGCGATCACGGCACGTGTCGCGGCGCATTTTTCAGCTTCGCCGGGGCGGTTCGGACGCGGGCCATCGGCTGAAACAAACAGCTTCGGCGGGCGCACCTGGCGAATCGCCGCCAGCACACGCGCCGTCGTTTCTGGCCGATTGAAAATGATCAACCCGACCGGAGTTTTCAGTCTCCATTCTGCCATTCAATCGTTTTGCGTAAGTCAGTAGCTTGCAGCAGCCTCAATTACCAGCGCGGCTGGGCGGCCAGTCCCAAACTGCGCGCCAGCTTGAACCACAAATACGAAGCGGGCGCATCCCACGCCACACGCCCAAAACGGCGCGCACGCAACAACAGGCGGTGCGGCTCGCGCGGCAACCTCGTGGGAAACAACGAACCATAACGTTCCAGCAACAATTGTTTGTCGCGCGCGCCGACCTCAGACAAATTCGCCGTCTTGGCCGCTTCGTGCAAACGGAACATTCCCAAATGATGCCGTATGCAGCGAAAACGTCCGGCCAGCAACAACCGAATAATGAAATCCCAGTCCATCGCGAAATCCAGCGATTCATCCAAAAAACCGATGCGCTGCATCAAATCGCGCCGCCAGAACAATCCTTGCTGGTGAATGTCCAATCCGACAAACACCGTGTATTGCGGATCAGGCGGCAATGGCCATAACGCATTCAACACGCGATCTTCCTGATCCACGATGTAAATGCCGCCGTACCAGACTTCGTCCGTGGGGCTTTCCAGATAAGCTTCGCCGACGCGTTGCAACGCTTGAGGGCAATACAAATCGTCGGAATTCAGCCAGCCGATGATGTCGCCCGTCGCACGCTGAAAGCCTTTGTTGAGCGCGTGTGATTGTCCGCGATCTTTTTCGCTGACCCAATACGCCAACCGGTCGCTGTATTTTTCCAACAGCGCGACGCTGCCGTCGGTGCTGCCGCCGTCAATGACGATGTATTCCAGATTGGGATACCCCTGATCGAGCACGCTGCGCATGGTGCGCTCCAGAAAGTGCGCCTGATTGAACGACGGGGTGATGATAGAAATCTTCGGCCAGTTCATGTTACGTGGTGTACCAAAGCTGACGGCGATCTAGCGCGTAATTCAGTTTGCGTAGAATGCGTTTGACGACATACCGTCGGGCGTCTGTTTCAATGCTTTCGGCCGTGGTGCCGCTGACGCCGGTCAAACGCGGTTCGCTGGCAAATAACCGAACGCGCGCTTCGGGCAATGCGGCCAGGCGACGATACAACACGCGTTCGATGTAATCGCCCTGCGCGTCGTCGCATTCCTGATAAATGCCCGCCAGCTGCCGCCGATAAAAATCGGTGGTGACACAAAACAGATAGCTGCGCGCCCAATGCGACCGCGCGCAACGATCAATGAGCAAATCCGCGTTGCGTGCGCGCTGGCAATTCGCCCACAGCCTGCCAAAATTGCGAAAGAAATACCGCCCGGTGATTTTCACCCAACGCGCAGGCGGTTGCGCTTCGCTCGCCAGCCAGCCGTCGAGCATTTCAAATTCCTGATAGCCTTTGCCGCGTTCTGCCGCCGAAGACAACGGCTGTGAGCGCAGTTCGACGCCGGAAAGCGCCGCAAACTCCGCGTCGTTGTGCAGCGCATAGCCGGAGTTTTCTAAAAAGTAGACCGGCGCAAATTGACGATAAAATCCCAGCGCGGCCAGATATTCGCGGCGACGCGTTTGCGGATCGGCGTGCGCGGTAAACGGCGCATTGGGAATGATTGTGCCGGTCAACACCAGCGCCAGATCGTTACCGTGCATAGTGCATTTCGCGTAACCGCAACGCGGCATCGCGTCCCATCACGCCGAGCCAAAAAATGACCAGACAGATCACCGTCGCCCAGGCGATGCCCGGCACGCCTAACCAGCGACCTAGCAACCACGACAGCAGTAAATTCGTGGCGCCGCCAAGCGGTCCAAAGATCGCTTGCGAACGAACCGCGCCCAAACCATTCAGCAACGTCGAAACGCAACGCGCGGCAGCATTGACGATCTCAGCCGTCAACAACGCCAGACGCAAATGCCAGCTCGAAGTCACATCCGCCGTCACCAGCAACTTAAACGCCCACGGCAATCCGATCAGCAGCAACAACGCCATCGGTACGGCCCACCACAAACTGACGCGCAGCGATTGCCGAAAGGTACCCGTCAGCCAGACGAAATCCTGCCGTGCGGCGGCTTCTCCGTATGCGGCCCACAACGGCGCGACAAAGGCGGTTTGCACTGCGCCAATCAGCGTGCAAAGACGCAAGGTCGTGCCGTACTCTGCCGCACTGCCCGCGCCGAACATACGCGCAACCAGAAACAACCCGACTTGCAGCATCAACACGGCGGACATCTGTGCCACCCAGAATTGGCCGCCTTGTCGCAACAACCAGCGCGCTTCCGCACTGTTGAAGCGCTGCGGGTGCGGCAGCAACCAACTGCGCCGCCAGCCAAACAAATATGCTGCGGACAACAAATCAGCCAGCAGCATGCTGCCCAAAAACGCCAACACCAGCCACGGCAAGCCAGCTTCCAGTTTGATCGCCAGAAGCAATCCCGCCGCACCGAGCACACCGCTCAACCCGCTCCAAAGCTGATGCAGATAACCTTCCTGGTAAGCCTGATACACGCAACCAACCAGCGAAGCGGGCAAACGCAACGCGCAAATGACCAGAACGACCAACATCGCGGGCGCGGCTTCGGCCACGGCAGCAGGAGACGATACGTTGAAAACTCTTTCCCACGACACCAGCGGCGCAAGCGCCAAACAGATAAGAATGACTGCGACAGCAACCGCCAAAACCAACCAAAAAGCGCTGGCGACAGCTTGTTGCGCGGCGCGGCGGTCGTCTTTGCCATCAGCGGCAGACAGCGCATTGATCAAACTGTTTGCCAGCCCAAAATCCGCGATCGCCATCCAGGTGATAAAACTGCTCAAGGTTAGCCACAACCCGAATCGCTCTTTGCCCAGATAGTGCGAAGTCAGCGGCAAGGTCACCAATCCGATGCCGACGGTTACGCCTCTGGCCAGCAGCGTGACAACGCCTGTCAGCCCGGCGCGGCGCAAGCGCCGTTGTCCGTGATTTTCGTTTTGCGCTGGTTCGTCCATCAACGCCATCAGCTTTGGTAAAACTCTACGATTTTGCTGACGACGTATTGTTGCTGCTCCGCCGTCAGTTCGGGGTAAATCGGCAATGACAAACATTCTTGCGCAGCGCGTTCGGTTTCCGGAAAATCGCCAGACCGATGTCCGAGAAAAGCAAAACACTCCTGCAAATGCAGCGGCACCGGATAGTAAACTTCCGTGCCGATGTCGGCTTTTTGCAGAAAGGCTTTCAGTTCGTCGCGGCGCTGCGCGCGGATCGTGTATTGATGAAAGATGTGGCGGCAATCCGCGTGAACTTTCGGCGTCACGACTTCTGCCAAACCGGCGGCGGAAAACAACTGGCCATATCGTTCGGCGTTGCGTTGTCGCGCAATCGTCCAGTCTTCCAGATGCTGCAATTTCACACGCAAAACCGCCGCTTGCAGCGCATCCAGTCGGCTGTTGATGCCGACCACCTGATGGTAATACTTCGGCTCCATGCCGTGTACGCGCAGCATGCGCAATTGCGCCGCCAGCGCATCATCGTTGGTGGTGAGCAAACCGCCATCGCCAGCCGCACCGAGATTTTTCGACGGGAAGAAACTGAAACAACCGATCACGCCCATTGTGCCCGCGCGCTGGCCTTGAAAGTCAGCGCCGATTGCCTGGGCGGCGTCTTCGACGACGGGCAGATTGTGCCGCCGCGCAGCCTCTAAAATCACATCCATGCGCGCGCACTGCCCATACAAGTGCACCGGCAAAATCGCTTTGGTTTTCGGCGTGATGGCCTGTGCAAGGCGTTCCACGTTCAGGTTGAAATCGTCGTAGGCGATATCAACATACACTGGCCGAGCGCCCAGGCGCGTAATTGCGCTGGTCGTGGCAAAAAAGGTGTAGGCCGTCGTGATGACTTCATCGCCTTCGCCAACGCCGAGCACCAGCAACGCCAGCAACAACGCGTCAGACCCTGACGCACAGCCAATGGCATGTTTAACCTGACAATAGGCGGCGATTTCGCGTTCGAATTCTTCGACGCCTGCGCCCATCACGAATTGTTGTGTGTCAAATACGCGCGTCACTGCCGCCATCATTTCGTCACGGATGGTTTGGTGTTGCGCAACCAAATCAAGCAAAGGAACTTTCATGAGAAAAACTCTTGGTTATCAAAATTCTTCGGCAGTGTCTTGACTTTGCGGCGCATCGTGCGCGACGAGCAAAGCCACCACCACCAAACATAACAGCGCGTTTGCTGCGATCTGCAAATTGAAATCGAGAAAGCTATGCAGCGCAATGCCGAGCAGCGCAACGCTGCCGCCGACAATCAACACGCGGCTCTGGCTGTGCGAGCGCGCCAGACGACGCCACAAACGTTTGAGCGCCAGGCTCAACGCCACCAAAAACCAAAGCCCAAGCAAGACGCCAACCAAGCCCGCATCAGTCAGCAGCTGCAAGTAATCGTTGTGCGTTTGTTCCAGGCGTTCAAGCCGCGCCGATGAGCGCCCGTAAGTCGGATAAACGGCAGGAAATGCCCCCAGCCCGACACCTGTCAGCGGGTGATCCAGAAACATGCGCCAGGAAGCTTGCCAGTATTCAGCGCGTGTCACGACGGAATGTTCGCCTGCGCCTTGGGCGACAGTGGTGAACCGCCGCGCCAACGGCTCATAACCGATCCACAACGCCAGCAATAACACGACCGCTAATCCGCCGACCAACAAGATACGGTTGCCAGCAGCAGACCCAGCCGCGTCGCTACGCCAGCGGTCGCGATTGAAAAAGGCCACCAACAGCAACGCAAGCGTTTCGCTGCCCACGGCCAACAGTCCGCCGCGCGACAACGAAAAGACGACCGCGACAGCCATAATCACGGCGCTAAACAACCACAGCAACCGCTGTTCAAATTTCACGCGGGCAAACAACACATAGGCCAGCGGCAATGGCAAAATCAGTTCGGCAAATCCGGCGAAATGGTTGTAGTTGCCATATGGGCCATACGGCGCGATGTAATCCGAGACGGGCCGAATCCAGTACATTTTGCCGTTGTAAGTCAGCCGCTGGATGATCGCAAACAACGACACCGCAAACCCGAAAACCGTCAGCGTCAACAAAACGATGCGCCGCCGATTGGTCGCGCGCAACGTGTGCAAAGCGGCAACAAAGTAAATCGCCAGCGCCAACACTTTAACGACGGTTTCGCGCGTGGCTTGCACATCAAGCGAATGTCCCGGCAAAAACGACATCGTCTGTATCGCGCCCCACAACGTCAGCCCGAAAAGCGGCAGGGCCAGCCGCAAACCGCGCCAGCTCGCGTCAGCATCCACCACGAATTGCGTTGCCATTAACACGCCCAGCAACAGCGCGTTCAATTCAAAGAGCGCCAACGACCAAGGCTCAACCGTGCCATACGCCAGCACGGACAACAGCGTCGTGACAAGCAAATTCGCAAAGATGAAGCTTTCGATTTTTCCGCCCAGCCCGCGCATCAGTTTTGTTTCTCCAAAGCGAAATCATCGAACCAGATTTCGGCGACACGCGCCAAATCCACTGTGCGAATTTGCGGATTGCGAATGACGATGCGCAATGCCCGCGTGTCAGGCAAAGTCGTAAACGTCAGCGATTGCGGTTGCCAGTTGTTCGTGCCGCCCGGCACCACGGAACGCAGCGCAAAGCGCGTTTGCTCTGCGGCATCTGTGATTTCGACAAACGCGGCTTCGTTCGGCAACGGCGAAGCATTCTGCGTTTTGACGAAATAGCTCAGCTTGTAAGCCCGTCCCGGTTCAACCGCCACAAGCTGCGAAACGTCCTGAAATTCGCTATTCATCGAAGCATTGAACGAAAGCTGTAGCGCGTAATTTCCCTGATGCGCTTCGCCGCTGATGCGCCGCACACGAACTTCAGGATGCCGCCGCAAAATCCAATCAAAGCCCAGCAACGAATCTGCCAGCACCGGATAAGCCTCGCTCAGCGGCGCGCGCTCGAATCCGGGATCGCTCATCAGATTGTCGGCGCTGTTTGTGGCAACTCCGGCCACCGCTGCCAGTTTGTTCCAGACTTCGTGCGCATCGTCATAGCGCTGTTTCGCCTGCAATTCGCGCAGAAGCTGAAACAGCAATTGGTAATACGATGACGGTTCATTCGCGGGCAGAGAGCGCCAGATCGGCAAGGCAGCTTCCAACGCGTCGTGGGTGGCCAGAAATTCCGCCAGGTAGGTTTGCGAAACTGCGTCAGGCGGCGTGATGCGGCGCAAGGCCTCCAGGTTTAACCCCAGCGCGCCGGTCACGGCGGTAAAGGAATTCATCGCCGCGTTGTAATTCGGTCGCGGATTACCGTCATACAGCGAACCTGACAATTGCAGCGCTTCGCGAAATTCGTTGAGCGCCGCGTCTGTCTGTCCGGTGCGCAACTGATGGTTGGCCAAGGCCCAGCGCGTTTCAAAATAGCGCGGCGCCAGCGTCACGGCTTGCTGCAAAGCCTCGCCCGCGCGTTCCATCTGGCCGTCGCCTTGATACGCTTTGCCAAGCTCCAACTGATAGCGGTAATCGTACGGAGACGCCGCCACGGCAGCTTGCAAATCACGAATAGCTTGTTCAGGTTGCGGCGGGTCGGCGCGGTATAGCAAATAACGCGCACGCGCCGCCAACACGTCGGCATTGTTTGGCGCGTACCCGACTGCGGCCGTACGGCTTTCCTCTCCCTGTCCGTAGGTAATGAGCGAGTTGGCGAGAAAGGTTTTGACGATGAAGCTGCCTGCCCATCCCGCAAGAGCGCAAACGGCGATGAGCAGCGGAAGGCGTTTGAACATAACTCAGCAGGCAAAAGACAAAAGGCAAAAAGCAAAAGTTACCGCGGCTTGCACCGCCCGTCGCTTTTGCATTTTGCCCTTTGCGCTTCGCGTTTCACGAACTGCTTTCTTCGAAGCTGTGATAGTAGGAGTACTTGTAGTTGTAGTAGTAGTAGCCCTCTTTATCCAGGTCCACGCAATTGAGTACGATGCCAAATAATTTGGCGTTGACGTCCGCCAGCGCCTGTTTGGAACGCAACACGGCTTCGCGCGGCGTCTGCCCGCTCTTGACGACGATCACCACGCCATCCACATGCGGCGAAATAATCAGCGCGTCTGTCACGTGAATCACCGGCGGCGAATCAATGATGATGTGATCAAATCGCTCCTGCAATTCGGCCACCAGATAACGCAGCTTGACCGAACTGAGCAGCTCTGACGGATTGGGCGGGACAGGGCCTGCCGGCATCACATACAAATTCGGAATCTCGTGCTCCTGGATTACGTTCTCCAATTTGATGTCGCGCGACAAATAGGTCGAAAGCCCGGCATCGTTTTTCAGGCTCAAAATCTTGTGACAGCGCGGACGGCGCATATCCGCATCCAGCACCAACACGCGCGCGCCGGTTTGCGCCAGCGAAATGGCCGTGTTGGCCACAATCGTGGTTTTGCCTTCAGCGGGATGGCTGCTGGTGATCAACATCGTGCGCGGCGCGTGTTCAGCCGAAGACAGCAACAACGAAGTGCGCAATGCGCGATACGATTCGGCAAACGACGAAATCGGTTCGTGATCCGAAAGCAATTCGTTGTTGAGTTGTGCCAGTGCAGTGCTTTTCTTGCCATTGACCGCCCCCAGCATTTTGTTCTTGGCCAAACTTTGCAGCGAAGGAATACCGCCCAACGCTGGCAATTGCACAATGCGTTCGACGTCTTCCGCCGTGTTGATCGTGTTGTTCAGATATTCAAGGAAGAACGCCAAGCCGACGCCCAGCGCCAAACCGATCAGCAGGCTCAAACCGATATTCAACACTTTATTCGGCTTGACCGGCGAAATGGGAATTTCGGCTTTCTGAATTTTGCGAATATTCGACGGGCGGAATTCGCTTTCGATCTCGGCTTGTCCCAAACGTTGTGACAAATCATCGAGCGATTTGCGATTGGCTTCAACTTTTTGTTTGAGCAAATTCAGATCGGTAGCTTCGCGATTCTGCAAGATGGCTTCGCCCTTGGATTGGCTCAGGGCGTTTTTCAAATCATCCTCGGCTTTGCGCGCGACCTGATAGCGCGTCTCGATGTTTTTGACGATCTTGGCTTTTTGTTCAACCAGTTGTGTTTCCAACTGTTTGATCTGTTCCTGAACCTGTTTCACCGCCGGATAAGTCGGCTGATACTTGGCCGACAGATTGGCCAATTCCTGTTTCTGTCGTCCCAGTTCCCGCGTCAGACTTTGCACGGTCGCATCATTGATGACTTCGGGCAGATCATCCGGGCCGACTTCTTTGCTACGATTGAAGACGGCCTCTGCGGCACGCCGCTGATTCTGCAACTCAACCAATTGACGGTTGAGTTCGACAGTACGATCCAGCGTGATGTTGCCCTTGTTGTCGTCCAGGGAAATGATCTTGTGCGTGGAAAGGTATTGCTGATATTCGGTTTCTGATTTGCGCAAATTGGCTTCGGCTTCTTGCACGCGCTTGCGCAAATACTCTTTGGCAGTGCTGACGCCTTGCAACCGCGTATCCATGGACCAGGTGATGTATTCGTCAGCCACGGCGTTGGCAACCTCAGCCGCTAATTTCGGATTGTAGGCGTCAAACGAAAGCGTTATCACACGGCTCTGCCGCCCAATTGCAACGTCATAACGACGTTCGAACGCATTCACCAATTGTACGTCGCGCTCATTCTCATTGCCGGTCGCGGCGGGCGCCTGGCCTTTGCCTTTGAACTCATCCTGATCAGCCAGATTCAAGCGTTCGATCACGCGGCGCGCCAGATCACGGCTGTGCAGGATGTCCACCTGCGTTTGCAGAAACAATGGGTTGAAGACGTTGGCGCTTTCCGTTTCCAAAATGCGTTGCCCCTGCAACACGCGCTCGGTTTCCTTACCAATTTCGAGCTTGGAATGCGCGCGATAAACAGGGCGGGTCAACATCGTGCCGATGGTCACGATCGTCGTCAGGACAATCAGCGTCGCCAGCACGACCCATTTATGCTTTCGCACAACACGCCAGTATTCGCGCAGCGAATTCTTCTCTACTTCAACCGCTGGATACCGGCTGTAGGCAGGATAACCGCCGCCTTTTTTCAGTTCGCGCCCTTGTTGGGAAAGATTGGAAAGAGCGGTTTGATTCTCGTCGTAGTTATTCATTGCAGTGAGTTCGTCAGGTCTTACGAGTAAGACTGACCTTTCTATCGGAAAATGCCCCAACCCAAAGCGCTGGCCAATCCGCCAGCAAACGCTTGCACCAGTGAACGAGTTTGCTTGGCGCGGTTTGATTCGGGAACCAGAATCACATCATAGGGTTTCAAAAGGATATCTTTGGAAGGGTCTTTTTCAATCTCGAAGAGATTTACAATCTGTTTGGTAGAAGCAGATTGATCCGGCCCATCCGCTCGTTGCAAAACCACTTCTTTCTTTTTCGAGTCAGGAGCGGCTCCGCCCGCCATCGCCACCGCCTGTGACAACTTGAGCGACTCCTTCAAAGGAAAGGCCCCCGGCTTATTCACGTTGCCTGAAACGTAAATGATTCCGGCTTCGGGCACATTCACGAAATCGCCATCGCGTACCACGCGGTTAAGTTCCGGCTTGCGGATCAAATCAGCAACCTGAATTGTCTCGACACCTTCCGGCTCCTGTGTGTGAATCAACTGGATCACACTGCCCGCTTTATCGCTGAGCCCCCCCGCCTGACTGATCAAATCATACACGCGGATTTCGCGCGTTAGCGCCATTTGCAATGGTTTATTGACCGCACCGGCAATGGAAGCCATCTTCGCCCGATACTCTTCGATAAACACGGTGACTTGCGGCTCTTTAAGAATGACCAGAAATTCCTGACGCAATAAGGCGGCGGCTTCGTGCTCATTAAGCCCCGCAACTTTCAAATCGCGGTCAATATGGCGCAAACGAATCGTGCCTTGCTCCAACACCTTCACCTTATGTTTCAGATCAGGCTCTCCGGCCACTTCGATCAGCAATACATCCCCTGGCCCGATACGATAATCATTGCCCTTCGCACTTTTTTCCGCTGCATTAGCAGCCCCTGAACCCGACACCTGTGCCGTTCCTTGTGCCCAAACAGTATTGGTCAAGAATAAACAGCTCAGAAAAAACGAATACCAAATGAATGAAAACTTGCGCTGGATCATAACGGTAAGACCTGCGGGCACGCGAAATCGCGCGGTGAGGGTGGGCAGCGGCGCGCCGATAAGAACGTACGAGGGGCGTGTCAAGGATTATTACTTTCTCGCCGCATCAAGCGGGGAGAATCAAAATTACACGTTGGCCAAACTGAACAATGCGCCGGGGTCATTCGCAGTGGCGAACGACCCCGGCGCATCGCGATTACTTCAACTGGAGCAGCACGCTTACGGACGGAAACCGCTCACCACGATGGAGCTAGGCGTGACGTTATCCGATTGGGAAGCCGCCACGATACCGGCCACCGCGCCGCCGACACCCGCGATGATCAACGCAGCGATCGCGCCCGCGCTCAGACCTTCGCTCTTGCCAGCGGTCGAAAGACGCGCGCAACGCGGAGCGTTTTGCGCGCCGACCGAAACTTCGCTGCCAGCGGCAACATATTCAACTTTGCTGCCAGCCGTGACTTTTGCATCGCTGCGCGCAGCCGCCACGCGCGTGTTACCGCAGGTGACGTCAACCGTCAACGCCGATGCTTTTTGGCCATCTGCCGTGGCCACACCTTCAGTGGTCGCCACTGCCACCGCCACGCCCACCGGGGCATTAACGATTGCACGGCCAGACGCCAGATTGCCACCGAGTTGGCCTTCGCTGAAACGCAAGGTCATTTCAGACTCAGGGCCGAGTTGCACACGACCCAGTTTGCCCAGATTGATGGTGGCCGTGCTGTTCCGCGACGTTTTGATTTTGCTTTCGCTGAAAACGGTCGCGCCAGAGATCGCTGACGTTCCGTTCAGCGAGACTGAGCCAGTCACTACCAGCTCACCAGCCGCTTTGGAAGCAGTTTGCGCAAGCGCCGAAGTAGTCACCAACGAATAGAAGCAGCCAACTGTCATCATCAGCGCAACACTGAGCGCCTTCCGAAACATAGTTGGTTTACGCATTATGGTTCCTCCCGTGAACAAAATGATTCGTTACAATCAGCACCTGAACTTCGACGCTCAGGCCGCGAGTTCACAAAACTTGTTTTCTAAACTTCTTAAAAGTAATGAGCCTGGAAGCGACTCACTTTCGGGACTCACGACTCACCTTTCCAAGCAAGCCGTTTTCAAACTTCAAATCCAGTTACAACGAACTCTTTTTGAGGATCGAGTGCGCCGTAAGTTTTACCCGAAAGAGGAAATAGAGTCAACTCAGATCATCGTCAAAGGAGTTTTCAAGCCGCCAGAAATGTGGTCTTCTTCATCAACTGCAGGCTCATCCTGTTTAGAGACAAGACGGCAAGATGTCTGACAGTGCCAGCCGATCTTTTCGACCTACATCAACTCTCTGTACCAGGCGATCGTTTTTTGCAGCCCCTCTTCAACCGGCACACGCGGCTCCCAGCCCAAGACTTCCCTGGCGCGGGAAATATCCGGTTTTCTGTTCTTCGGATCGTCCTGCGGCAGTGGCCGGTAAATAATTTCGCTACGGCTGTTGGTCAGCCTCAAAATCAGTTTGGCAAACTCTAGAATCGTAAGTTCGATCGGATTGCCAATATTGACCGGCTTATTGAAAGGCACTTCCATCAAACGCCGGATACCGGCGACCAGATCATCCACGTATTGGAAGCTGCGCGTTTGCTGCCCTTCGCCAAAAACGGTGATCGGTTCGCCGTGCAACGCCTGATTGATGAAAGTCGGCACCACGCGTCCGTCGTTGACGCGATTGCGCGGCCCATAGGTGTTGAAAATGCGCACGATGCGAACATCAATGCTATGTTGCCGGTGATAGGCCATCGCCAGGGCTTCGGCATAGCGCTTGGCTTCGTCATAAACCCCGCGCGGCCCGACCGGATTGACGTTCCCCCAATACTCTTCGTGTTGCGGATGCACCAATGGATCGCCGTACACCTCTGAAGTCGAAGTCAGCACGAATTTTGCGCCTTTGGCTTTGGCCAATCCCAAAGCATTGTGCGTTCCCATCGCACCGACTTTCAGCGTTTGAATGGGCAATTGCAGGTAATCAATCGGACTGGCCGGGCTGGCAAAGTGCAAAACCCAGTCCAACGGACCTGTAACGTGAATGTGATTGCTGACGTCGTGATAGATATACTCGAAATTCGGATTCGAGCGGTGATGCTGGATATTCTTCACATCGCCCGTCACCAGATTGTCCATGGCGATCACCTGATGCCCTTCCGCGATCAAGTGATCCGCCATGTGACTGCCAATAAAACCAGCGCCACCTGTAATTAGGATTCTCATTGCTGTTTATCTTCCAATCCCCCTGTATTTAAAACCCGCTTCGGTAACGGCATCCGGATCAAGGATGTTCCGGCCATCAATTAAGATTTTCGTGCGCATCACCTCGCCGACTTGTTGCAAATCCAAATAACAAAACTCTTCCCATTCGGTCACGATCACCACCGCATCGCAATCGTCCGCCAAGCTAACCGCATCAGACGTATATTCAAGCTTTAGTTCTGGATGCTGCCGCTGGCAGGCGTCATTGGCAATCGGGTCATAGGCTTTCACGCGCGCGCCCATCTCCAGCAACTGACGAGCAATTTCCAGAGCCGGTGCATCGCGCAAGTCGTCAGTATCCGGCTTGAAGGCCAGCCCAAGCAAGCCGATGGTCTTGCCTTTGATGATTTTCAGCGTTTCTTGCAGTTTATGCACCGCGACGTGCCGTTGCTGTTTGTTGACATCAACAGTCGAACGCAGCAATTGCGGCTCGTATCCGTACTCCTTGGCGATATCAATCAAGGCAGAAACGTCTTTGCCAAAACACGATCCTCCCCAACCAACGCCCGCGTTCAAAAACTTCGGTCCGATGCGACTATCGAGTCCGAAACCGCGCACGACTTCTTTGATGTCTGCGCCGACGCGCTCACAGATATTCGCGATTTCATTGGCAAAGCTGATCTTGGTCGCCAGAAAGGCGTTTGCGGCGTATTTGATCATTTCCGCCGAGGCCAACTCTGTCGTCACGACCGGTACCGCGGTAAATCCAGCCGGACGCGGTGCGGAAGCTGGCGCGGTAAATGTCTGCTCAATGATCGGCTCGTAAAGCGAGCGTAAACGCTCAGTCGCAAAGCTGTCCGTCGCACCAATCACGATGCGATCCGGATAGAAGGTGTCGGTAATGGCGGAACCTTCGCGCAGAAATTCCGGGTTCGACGCCACCAGAAACAGGTCTTCCGGTTTTACGCCCGGCAGTTTGCGCGTGGTGGAGGTGGTTGTCGTGCCGCTATTGGCTTGCGCACCTGCCACACTCGCAACGCGCTCTTGGTAGGCTGGATTGTCTTGCAGACCTTCCTTGACCAACATCTCAACCCAATTCCCCGACCCGATCGGCACCGTAGATTTATTAACGATCACGCGACGACGCTCGCAATCAAGCGCTCGTCCGATGGATTGCGCGACGGCTTTGACATACGACAAATCTGCTTTGCCAGAAGCCAGCGGCGGCGTTCCCACAGCAATAAAAATAACGTCTGAATGCTTGACGGACTCTGCCAATTCCGTGGCAAACCGCAAATGACCACGCTGCATCCCCTGCACAATCAACTGATCCAACCCCGGTTCGTAAATCGGCGATTGCCCGTTACGCAACATCTGAATCTTGCGCTCATCAACATCCACACAGACAACCGAGTGGCCCAAATATGCCAGACAAGTACCCGTGACCAACCCGACATAGCCGGTGCCAACAACACAAACTTCCATTGCAATTCCTCCTAAAAACTTACGCCGGCAAGCGACGGGGGATTGTGCGATGCGGCGAGATGATTGAGATTGAGCAGACGCAGTGAGCTAGGCGGGGTGCGTCAGGCGCGAGACTATAGCAAAACAAAAAATACCTGTCACCAAAAGATTAATGCTCGTTAGTGGCGTTTTTCCCCGCAAATAATGGGATTCTTGGACAGACAAACGGGCCGTTTTCTCTCGCCAATGATGGTTTTTCTGCGCTTGTGGAGTGGGGGCGAAAGGAGGCGGTTGACCAAGGTGAATGCCCTTCGCGAATGACGATGAGGTGCAAGTGGCAGTCCCGCACCTCATCGTAAAAGCTTAGCTCGGTTGCGCTGTTACTTCCTCTCAAACAGATGAACGCAATCTACCAGTTTGGCCTCTTTGCCATCGTGCACGGCAAACTGGCTGCGGCGTTCGGAACCACGCGCCGTCGGACGTGCGCCCCACAATGCCGCCGCGCCATACTCACCTTTTTTGTTCAAGGCGTAAAAGTTGATGTCGAATTTGCGCAATTCGTCCTGATTGTTTCCGTATCGGTGCGCAATGCGTTTGATCGCATCCAGCGCCGCGTCCGTCGGTGACATGCCACGACGCATGTTTTCCACGACGGTGTGTGCGCCGTTGATGTAAATGCATTCTTCACCGCGCCCGGTCGAGCCAGCCGCGCCGACTTCGTTGTCCACGTACAAGCCGCACCCGATGAGCGGCGAATCGCCCACACGTCCAGGGATTTTCCATGCCAGTCCCGACGTCGTCGTCACGCCCGAAAGATCGCCATTGGCATCCAAGGCCAGGCAGTTAATGGTGCCTGTCGGACGATTGAACAGGATTTCTTCGATCCATTGATTGAGCGCGATGTCTTCAGGCGAAAGCTTTGTCTGGGAAACCTTGTCGCGCCCCGAACCAGCGGTCTTCAGCGGGCTAGGGCCCCAGGCATCGGTCGGATTCAAACTCTCTCGCCAGGCCAACCAGGCTTTGCGAGATTCCTCGGTCAGCAAATCTTCTTTTTTGAAGCCTTGCTTCAAAGCAAAACGCAAAGCGCCTTCGCCGACCAGCAAAATGTGATCGGTGCGTTCGAGAATAAGTTTGGCGACTTTCGAGGGATTTTTGATGTGATGCAAATTGGCGACAGCGCCTGCACGGCGTGACGGGCCGTGCATCACGCTGGAATCCAGTTCGACTTCGCATTCTTCGTTGGGCAATCCGCCGTAGCCCACGGAATTGTCGTCCGGGTCGTCTTCGACAAGGTTGACGCCAGCCACCACGGCATCGAGCGTATCGCCGCCCGCTTTCAAAATGTCCATCGCGCGTTGCACGCAACTGATTCCGCGCGGTTCGACGCCGCGTTTCGGAACGGTCGCGCCATTGGCGCTGGCAATGACAACCGGACGCGCCTGCCCTAACGGAGCCAGCGCCTTGCCTTGGGGCAAGGCTTCGCCCAAAGCATCAGACGCCAGCAGCGGCGCCCCCAAGCCCAATGCCGCGCTACGTTTCAAAAAGTCTCGGCGTTGCCAGTTGTCGTGTTTGTTTTCGTTGCTCATGCTGTCTCCTGATAATGAATTGCGATTAGGGTTTGCGTTCTGTTTTGCCAGAGTCGGGTTTGGCAGCAGGGGTTCGGCTATTTTCGAGCTGTTTCAGCAACTCCTCTGCCTCTTGCATACGGCGTTCTGCGTCGTTGGTCAATCCTTGATAAATGGAGCGCGAAGCGTTCAAGTCGCCTTCCAATTTATTGAGCCGCTCTTTTTCGGCCAACACGGCGCGCAATCGTATTTCGTAGTTCTGACGCAATTGCGCCATCGTTTGCTCGCGGTTGACAGTCGCCATCGTGCTGGATTGCGCCAGCAAACTTTCGCGCGTCATCAACTGATATAGATTTTGCTCTTCGGCTTCGAGCGCGGTGATCCGCGTGCGCACCGGTTGCAACTCGCGTTCGTAATGGTCAACGCGCAAGTCCGTGCGCGAAACACGCAACATCTCCAGTTCAACCTGTTGGCGCAAATTCAGCGCGCGCAATTCCAGCGACAGCGAACGCATCTCGCCCACCAGTGAATTCACGGCCTGTACCAGCGCGTCGGGTTGTGCGGTGGGAGCGGTTTGCGCGGCAGAATCCTGGTTGGCAGTTTGCGCCGGTTTCGACGCCGCGTCCTTGTTATCAACATCTATGATATTGGGATATTGCGGAGGATTTTTTACGGGGCGTTTGATCTTGGTGGGTTGTTGCGCGAGTGCCAGACTGGCACCGCACAAGAGCAGCAAGCAAAGAGACAAAAAGGATTTTTGATACTTCATAAGCCCTCGTGAAACGGCGGGAGAACGCCGCCTTGCGCTCTCCCGCCTTGATTCATTTCTTTATCAAACCGACGATAAAGAGCAACACAACCGCGCCGACGACCGCCATAATCAATGTGCCGAGCACGCCGCCGCCCAGCGTGATCCCCAACACACCAAAGAGCCAGCCGCCAACAAATGCGCCGATGACTCCCACGACAATATTGCCAATCCAACCAAACCCGCCGCCCTTCATGATGTTACCGGCGATCCAGCCTGCGGCCGCGCCAATGATCAGAAATAGTAGCCAACTTGGCATAAGGTCTCCTTTTCCAAATAGACTGCATTGAGGAAAGAGGCATTTCAGCGCAGACGCACGCCTGCGTGAAACATGGCCCCGGGCAACTACTACGGATAAGAACTATTGTGGCGCACCGCCTCTGGGTTGTGGCCGTGGGAATGAAGGCACACTGACATTGCCATCCTTGTCTATGGCTTGAACCGCAAAAAAGAAATCGTCTTTTGACAAGGCTTTCATCACAAATTCGGTCACACTGCCGGTTTCAACGCTGCGTTGCCAAAATGGCTGGTAAGTTTCTCGCCAAACGATCCGATACCCGGCCAAATCCGGCTCGGCATTCGGTTTCCAAGCAATGGTCGTGTCGTATTCCTGGCGGCCAGTTTTGAATCCAACCCCCGTAGGAGCGGCTGGCGCTAAGGCCATACTGGCCAAGGAAGCGGCATTGACGCGTGCGACTTGTGCGATATAGGGCGGATCAACCATCTCTAGCACATCGCCGTATTTAATGCCGTTTTCCTCGCGCACTTTCTGATGCTGGCGCGAAAAGTCTTCATTCGGTTCGGTGAAGCGAACCGCCGCAAATCCACGTTGCAAAAAGGCATTGTGATCGCCGCCGCGCCCGTACCGATCACGACGAAATACCAGCGTCACTTCAAAATTGTTGACGTAACGTTCGCCAACTTCTTTGATATAACGCGCCAGTTGTCGTGAAGGCGCATCATTTTCACCGCCAACCGATTGCCGCACGCGCGCTTCGGCTTCGGTTTCGGTTGTCGGCACGCCTTCTGAAAACAACCGCACACGGCGATTGTCACGCACGCCATTGCCACCCAGGGTATTACCGATGATGTCGTTGGTGAACATGGCTGCGACGTTCAGCCCTTTTTTCTTGGCGTCTTCGGCCCAATGCGCGGCTCCCAATAATCCCTGCTCTTCCCCCGCAACCGTCATGAAAACGAGCGTCGCATCAAACTGATATTTCGACATGACGCGCGCCATTTCCATCACCGCCGCAGTTCCCGAAGCGTCATCGCTTGCGCCCGGTGCATCGCTGGTCGCATCCGTCATGCTTTGCGTACAAACACAGGAATCGTAATGACCGCTGACGACATAAAGTCTGTCTTTCGCTTCTGGCTGACTGCCGGGCAAGGTCGCGACGACGTTAACGAGCGTGGTCGGTTGCGGCACGCGCCCGCCTGCCGGTTGCACAAATTCGTCTTCGGCTACCTGTAAACGTCCGCCGGATTCGCGGCTGTAGCGTTCCATCTCTGCCTTGATCCAGCGCCGTGCCGCACCGATGCCGCGTTGCGGATCGTCCTGTGAAGACAGCGTGTGGCGGGTGCCAAAGCTCACCAACTTGCGTATGTTCGCCTCGATATTTTTGGCAGAAATTTCAGTGACGATTTTTTCGATTTGCGGGTTCAGCTTGGCAGAAAGTTGCACTTGCTGGGCGCTGGTCGCGGGCAACACCAATCCCAACAACAATGCGCCAGAAGTAAACAGGGCGACAATTCGTTTCACCGGGCAGCTCCTTGGAAAGTTTGTGGGGAAATTAAGGCAACCCGATTATAGAAGGTCAGTTACGGGATGAAAAGAAAAAGCCGGGACTTACGAACGGCAATCAGTTGCGTTCACAAGTCCCGGCAATTTGTCAGTCAGACCAGCAAGCAATTACTTGCCGACAACTTTATAAATCTTGTTTTTCCACACCAGCAACATCGGTCCGTGTGAAAAGAACTCTTTGAGCTGCGGTTCGGCGGCAAGTACTTGCTCGTATTCCTTGCTGCCGCGATTCAGTTTGAGTACGCGCCAACTCATCAGCGTTGGTTTGTACTCCTGATCAATCCACACGCCGCGCTCAAAGCGAAACACCTTGTCTTGGATGCGTGTGGTGATGGGTTTGAGCGATTCGTCGTCCTCTTTGACAGACTCGGTTTTGCGCTCGGCGCTGGCATTGTTTTGCGGCAAGAAGCCCATCACCCGATCCGCCCAGGCAGGCCGCCGTTCCGGCGATTTGCGCTTGAGCATCGGGTTGTCGCTCGGCGACGGCGTCAACCGCGCATTGTTATCTGGCGGAGCGCTGACAATCACCTCCTCCGCCCCCGACGGTGAAGGCACAGATTCCATCCGTACGGGAACGGGCCGACCAGGTACAGCAGCGATCAATCCTGACGGTGCAGCTGGTGGTAAGGCTTCTGTCGAACGCGCGCTGAACGAAAAATTACTCGCAGCCGAAGCCCCTGGCGCAATAGCCAGAGTTGGATTTCCGTTGACTGGCCCACGATCGCGCATCGTGACCGCCAAGTCTTCTTGCGGCAGACTTGCTTGCGGCGTCACGTCCACTCGCGGACGTGGGACACCTGGTTGCGCGGTTGCGGTATTCGCTCCGACAAACGCTGGGGAAGCTTCCGGTGTCGAAGGCTGCGAAGCTGGATTGAGCAAATCTGGTGAAGACGACGCAACTACGTCTGCTTGTGGCACGGATTGTGTCGTGACGGCGGCGAGATTTGCACGCTCTGAAGACATCTGCCGCCAAACCGTAAGGCCAGAAATCCCCAGTACGACAGCGAGCGCGGCGCCCGCCATTCCCCAGGTCTGCCATTGCCAGCCCGGGCTAAAGCGTTCTGCCAAATCCTGCCACCAACCGGTAAGCGCAGCTTTCCAGCCTTGAGTAACCGCACCCTGTTTGATGACTGTGGGGCCGGTCGCAGGCGAAGCAGACAATGATTGTGTGAGACGGGATAATTCGATGACGTGACGGCGGCAAGCCGGACAACCCGCCAAATGCGCGTCATAACGCGTGCGGGCCGCTCCAGAAAGAGCGCTTTCGAGATAGGCGCTGGCCAAATCGAAATCAAAGCCCGTGCAAGCTGTAACGGTAGAGCCGCCACGGGCCAGATGCCGACGCAACATCGGCTCGAAGTCCGCGTCGAGATCCAAAGCCGAATTGTGTTGTTCGAGTGCCACTGCTGTATTTTTCCGAGCTGTGAGTTTGGAGTTTCGTGACGAATTTACCGGGTGATGCTACCTGTCTACCGTTTTGCCAGTTCGCCGCCAGGATGTTTTTCCGTAAGAGTGGAAAAACCCTCTTCATTTCTCCCGGTTCAAACGCCGCACTCCTTTTGGCCCGCACATTGAACGCACGGGCGGGTAAACCTTGCGCGCTTTGATCCCCTGTTGGTGCTGCGAGTTGCAATCTTTACGTCGTGTCCAGTACGACTTTGGGTGTGTCACCAAAAGGGTCAAGCCAGATGCCAGTGTCTGCGTTAAGGCGCACGTTCAATTGAAGCGCCTTTGACTTCGCCGATCAATTTGCGCACATCGAGTTCTGTGCGCGCGGCAATGTGCAAGCATTCCGCGACTTCGGCGCGGCGCAGCCCATAGCTGCGCTGTAAAATCTCTTCTGTCTTGCGTTTAATCTCGCGCTGAGCCTTGGCCAGCCAACGGCTGATGGTCGCCTCGTGGACGTTCATCAGGTTGCCAATTTCCTTCAGCGTCAGGTCTTCAAAATAGTAGTAATTCAGCAACAACCGGTCTTTGGGATTCATTTCCGCAAAAGCCTGAGTCATTGCTTCTTCGGTGGCTTGTCGCAACCGTACATCTTCGATGTCGTCAGGCGAAACGATGGGTGCGGAAAGTCTGCCGTTCAAATGAACCGGCGCTTCGTTGGCCAGCCGGTCAAATTCGCTGACCTCTTCAACCTGTTCAAAGCGCGCAGTTTGGCGTTTACGGTCAATGAAACATTGATAGACTACGGCACGCAACCACCCGCCCAAGCTGCCGCGCCCGGAATAGTGCGCGAGTTTGCTCAACCGGCGGTCGCCATCGGTGCGCACGCCATACAATTCGCCAAAAACAAATTGCGCCAGGTCTTCTGCTTCAGCCTCGTCCTTGGTCAAAGCACGCGCCGCCGCCTGCATCGAGTGGCGGTATTCCGTATCAAACTTGCCCCAGGCGCGGTCATCGCCTTTTTCACAGGCCAGGGCAAGGCATAATTCTTCTGCTTTGATATTGGCGAGCAGGTCTTTGGGATTCTCTTCGTCTTCGTCTCCCGCGCCAGCGCGCAGAGCAATCCCGGCGAGCCGTTCAGCGAAGTCTCGTTCGGTAACGCCATAGGGCTGCTCGACGGTTTTCCAGAGAGCAGAAATAGGCTTGGCGTAACGCGCTATGAAATCGTCAGTGGTTCTCATCACAGCAACTTTGACCGGATTCCCGGTGAAACGGTTTCGGGGGTACGAAACCGCGCGCATTCTAAACCGAAGCTAGCCCGAATTAAACTAAAGAGTTGAGGGGATTCTCAGATTCCAGCAATTCTCGCAAAGCGCGAACTTTTTCTGCCTGCACGGGGCCGTCCAGTCGCTCCCCTTCGCGTACTGCCCGCCCCACGTGAAATGCCCGCAATGGTGTATGCCGACAAAACAACCGAATCGCGTCGGCGTCAGTGCCGCCGCCCAACAACATGCCGATTTCCGGGCGCGCAGCTTGTTCCCAAACGGCAAACCGGTCTAATTCTTGTGCCCAGGCTTCGCCTTTGCCACGCGAAAGCACCCAGTCAATTTGCGGATGGCGTTTCAGCTCCGCCAGGGCGGCAAGCGGGTCAGGCAAATCTTCAAACGCCCTGTGAAATGTTGTATTTACCGTTGGCGCAGCCGACAAAATCCGCGCCACTAATGAATGATCAATTTGGAACTGATTGCCGACGGGCTGTAAAAACCCCAAGACGAACCCGTCGATAGGTAATGCGCTGAAAGAACGGGCGAGGTCGCATAATCTTTCCGCTTCTTTTTCACCTTCTGCGGTTTGCGGCAAAACAAACGGTTCAGATTCGCGCAACATCACGCGCGCCGGAGTCTTGACCTTATCAACGATGCCCTGAACCAGCTCAAGGGAGGGCGTCAATCCGCCAAGTTCATAGTGGCTAATGACTTCCAGACGCGTAGCGCCGCCTGCTTCGGCAGCGATGGCGTCTGCTAGCGAGCAAACGATGACTTCCAGTAAAAATGGAGTGGTGGACATTGAGCCTCAGGGTTGCGGTTTTTCTTTCTTTTTGAATTTGTCCAATACGCCTTTGAGCAAATCGGCTGGCTTCGTCTCTTTTTTCGGCTCGTCCTTTTTCGGTTCAGTTTGTTGCCCAGGCGAATTTTGGTCTGTGGTTTTCTGCGCGTCCTTCGGTTTGAGGAATTTGTCCACCAAACTGTCGCGCACATTGTCGCGCAATTGCTCTTTGGCTCGTTGTTGCAACATCGCGGAGTTCAATCCGAATGACGGCTGGCCCAATGCGCCGGAAATGCGCAACGGAATCACCAACGAGTCTTTTTCCGTGAAAAAATTGCCCAACACCGAACCGAACGCGCCGCCAATCGGCAGCACAGATTTTCCGCCTTCGCCGCCGCCCGGAGGCAAAACGCGTTTGGTCAACGCGCTGCTCAAACGCGCCAAAATGCCGTAATCCATCGTTGGCGCATCGCCTAATTGCAACCAGCCATCGCCAGTGACGTTGAGTTCGTCCATCACGATTTGCAACGCATCGGTTGTCATGCGTCCTTTGTCAAAACGCAGGTTTGTTTTGAGCGATCGAAACGCCGTGCCCGCTCCGCCCGTGGGCAGGTTGGTCAGCTTGCCCAAGACCTCGACCTGCTTCATCAGATCGAAGCTGGTGAATTTGCCATTGCTGATGGAGATGTTGCCATTGCCGACCAACGAACGCGCCAGCGCTTCCTGCGCTTCGCCAGTGGTGCCTTGCACATTGAGCGCACCATCCGCGGTGCCATAGAGCACGCTCTTTTTACCCGAAGCCGACAAAAACTGATTGATGTCCAATCCGTTGAAGCGTCCGTTGAGCGTCATTGCGGCGGGCGTCTGGGCTTGATTGAGTCGCAAGGAGCCTTGATAAGTGCCGCCGTACATATTCAGTTTGAGCGGATCGAGCGTCAGCAACTGATTTTGCAACGTCAGCTTGGCCGTCATATCGCTGGCCGTGAGGCCGTCGAGCAAGAGTTTGCCAACGGAAAGTTGTCCATCGGCGCGCATCGCAGACGCAGACGATTTGCCGCCCTTCGCGCTTTGTCCGGCAGCCATCGCGCCTTGCAATTCGGCGACGTGCAACTGGTTGGAACGCGCGTCAAAGGTAATCGCCGGTTGATCAAAGTTTTTGACCTGCAACCAGCCACTGGCATCGCTGCTGCCCAGGCGCGCAGCCAGGTTGTCCACCCGCAAACTGTCGCCCGTGAAATTCAAATCGGCGTTGGCGATTTCGAGTGGTTTGTTGACCTGCGATGGTTGCAAACGCGCGTTGCTGACTTTGCCTTGCCCACTGATGGTCGTGCCGCCGCTTTGCGCGCCCAGATTCGTATCAATCGCCGCGCGCAAACTGGCCGTGCCGCTGCCCGTAGCATCAGGCCGTGCACCGAACGATTCGGCGATTTTCAACAGATCATCCACCTGCGCGTTGTTGGTCGCGATGTCCAGATGCGCGCGTCCCTGCTGGGTGTAATTGGTCAGTTTTAGGTTGTTGAATTCGACAGTCGTGCGCGAAAGCGTCGCGCGAAACGGCGCGGCGGTGATTTCCTGCGGCGTGCAATTCAGTTTCAATTCGGAAATCTGAATCGCTTGCGGCAATTGCGCGCTCTGAAATTTCAAGTCGCGGATTTCGGCTTGCCCGTTCAAAGCCAGCGCGGCAGCTTCGCCCGTTGCGCGCAAATTGATTGTCGCAGCGCCGCTGGCAGTCGTCCCCGCAGGCGGGCCAAAGCCAAAGGCGTAGGCTGATTCGAGCAAACTGTCGAGCGCCATCCGGTCGCCCTTGAGCTGTAAATCAAACGTCGGTTGCGCAGGCAAACGCGTAATCTGTCCCGTGATTTGCGCCGAAGTCTTGCCCAGCGAAACTTCAAATTGCTCCAGCGTCAGCGCAGTTTCAGTTTGTTCGGGCGTTTTCTTTTCTGCTTTGGCGTTGAGTTTGAATTTGGCCGTGAGCGGCGTTTTTGAAGGTTCGACTCCTGCGATCAAACGAAACTGCTCGGCTTTGAAATCGCCCGCCGCCTGCACGCCTTCGGCCAGTTTTCCCTTGATCGTAATATCAGTAGTCAGGCGTCCGGCGCGTGGCGATTGCACGCCCAACAATGCCTCCAGGCTGGTCACGTCAACGCTTTCCATTTTGACGCGCGCAGCGAGCGGCGTTTGTGCGGCGTCGCTGGCATTGAGCGGCCCAGCCTCGCCCGCGATTTCCAGCTTGCCCGCTTGCGCTCCCGGCATCGTCAACCCGAGCACAAAATCAAACGCGCGTTTTGACGAAAAATCGTCCAGCGAAATGTTGACGCCGGTAAAAGTCTTTTCGCTGGGTGGCGTCACGTTTTGGTCAATCAGCTTGAAGCTGCCGTTTTGCACCAACAAATCGAACGGCGGCTGTTCGGCGCTCTGTTCGTTGCTTTGCAACGGTTTGAGCGTGCTCCAATTCCATTTGTCGCCGCCCGCCGTTTTGATCAGCGTCACTTGCGGTTCGATCAGTTCGATGCCCGACACTTGCGGATTGCCGCGCAAAAGCGACCACAATCCCATGTGCAAGCGCACGGATTTGGCCTGGATAAATTCGCCCTGGGCAATTTGCGGATCATCGCCGATGGTCAATTGATCCACGCCGACTTTGACCGAAGGCAACACGCGCAAACTGAGTTTGCCCAGGTTAACCTTGCGCCCCAGCGTTTGTTCCAACTGACTGATGATCGTGCCGCGATAGGTATTGATGTCTATCAACAGCGGAACGACCAGCAAGCCAAGCGCCAGCAACACAAGCAGGCCGCCCGCGAGCAAAGCCGGTTTGAACCATTTTGACGAACGAAATGACGCAGCATTTTTCATGATGACATCTCAACCAAGGCTTGTCGGAGCAACGCTCCCAGCCCAGTTACCCGCCTGTCGCCAGGCGCATTACAGCTTCTTCGCTAAACTCGTCACGCTTCAGAATGCCTGTGATTTTGCCTTCGTGCATAACGGCGATGCGGTCGCTGATGCCCAGCACTTCTTCCATATCGCTGCTGATGGCGATGATCGCCACACCGTTCGCAGCCAGATTGCGCATCAAGGCGTAAATCTCCGCCTTCGCGCCGACGTCAATGCCGCGCGTCGGTTCGTCGAAGATCAAGACTTTGGGCGACAGCGCCAGCCATTTGGCCAGCACGACTTTTTGCTGATTGCCGCCGCTTAGGTTGGCGGCTTTGACTTCTGGAGAAGGGGTTTTGATGTTGATCGTGCGGCACATTTCTTTGGCCGTCGCGCTCTCTTGCGCGCTGTTGACCAAATAAGACTTGGCGTAACGGCGCAATCCCGGCAGCGAAATGTTTTCGCGCACGCTGAAATCCACCACCAACCCGGCGGCGCGCCGGTCTTCAGGAGCCAGATAGATGCCTGCCGCAATCGCATCCTGTGGCGATTTGATGGTCAACGCTTGTCCGCCCAGTGCCAGCTCGGCGTCGAGCATTTCATCCACGCCAAAAATGGCGCGCATGATTTCGGAACGCCCTGCGCCAACCAATCCGGCAAAGCCGAGCACTTCGCCTTGCGCAACGTTGAACGAAACGGATTGCTGCGGATATTTCGCAGTACGCAACTTGCGCACTTGAAACCACTCGGTTTCGCGCGTGGCAGTGCCGCTTGTCTCGCCCTGCACATAAAAATCTTTCAGCTCACGGCCCACCATCATGCGCACCATACGGTCGCGGTTGATTTCGGCGCGCGCCAGCGTTCCGGCATTGCGCCCATCGCGCAGCCCGACGACGCGGTCGGCGATCTCCTGCACTTCGTCCAACCGATGCGAAATGTAAATCACGCTGACATCGTGCGCTTTCAGCTCCTTGATCAATTCCAGCAAGCGTTTGGTTTCACTCAAGGTCAGACTCGAGGTCGGCTCGTCCATAATCACGATGCGCGCACCGGCAGAAAGCGCGCGCGCGATTTCGACCTGCTGTTGTTGTGCGATGGATAGCTGACTGAGCTGTGTGCGACTGCTGATATTCAAACCGACCTTGCGCAAAAAGACATCGGCTTCGGCATAAATGCGCTGGCGATCAATCAGCTTGAGCGGCGCAAGCCAGCCGCCCAGCGTCGGTTCGCGGCGCAAAAAAATGTTGGCCGCGACATCCAGATTGTCGAGCACGCTCAATTCCTGATGGATGAATTCAATGCCGAGTTTGCTGGCTTCGAGCGGCGAAGTGATTTCGACCGCTTGCCCGGCAACCCGTACGGTGCCCGCGTCACGTTGTGCCACGCCGCCCAGAATTTTCATCAGCGTGGATTTGCCTGCACCGTTTTCGCCGATCAAGGCGACGATTTCACCCGCCCCGACTTCCAGGCTGACGGCGTCCAACGCCACGACGCCAGGATAGCGTTTGCTGATGCCGGTCATTTCCAACAAGGGAACCGCGTGCCCTGCCATTACCATTTGCTCCTTTACCTTAAGCCACTGCCATCACGCCAGCAGGTCTGGCACAACCACGCCATGAACATCCGTCAGCCGAAAATCACGCCCGGCATAACGATACGTCAGACGTTCGTGATCAAAGCCCAGCAATTGCAACAGCGTGGCGTGCAAGTCGTGCACGTGAACTTTCTTTTCCATGGCGGCAAAGCCGAATTCATCGGTTGCGCCGTGAATGTAGCCTTTCTTCAGACCGCCGCCCGCGAGCCACATTGAGAAGCCGTGATTGTTATGATCGCGTCCCCACGTCGCTTCATCCGTGCCGCCCGACGCGCCCGTCAGCTCAACGACCGGCGTGCGGCCAAATTCACCGCCCCAAATCACCAGCGTATCATCAAGCATGCCGCGTTGTTTCAGATCCGTGAGCAGTGCCGCAATCGGTTTGTCGGTCGCGGTCGCCAATTGACGCAGCCCCGTGACCAGATATTCGTGGTTGTCCCACGGTTGATCTTTGCCCTGCCAAATCTGCACAAAGCGCACACCGCGTTCCAGCAGCCGTCGCGCCATCAACGTTTGTCGCCCGTATAACGTGTTGCCGTATATTTCCCGAATGTGTTCCGGCTCCTTGCTGATGTCGAACGCATCGGTCGCTTCTGCCTGCATGCGAAACGCGAGTTCATACGATTGAATCTGCGCTTCGATCAACGAATCTTCCTGCCGCTTTTGTTGGTAGCGTTGATTCAGCGCCGCCAGCAAATCAAGCTGTTTGCGCTGCTGCTTGCGCGACGTGGATTGATTTTTGATGTGCTGAATTAAGCGGTCAACTTCGGTTTCCTTCGTGTCAATGTACGTGCCTTGATAGACCGACGGCAAAAAGCCAGCCGTCCAGTTTTGCGTGCCGCTGACCGGATAGCCCATGGGACAAAGCACAATAAAGCCCGGTAGATTTTGGTTCTCAGTACCGAGGCCGTATGTCAGCCACGAACCAAAGCTCGGTCGCACCTGTCGCTGATCACCGCAATTCATCAGCAACAACGAAGGCTCGTGATTCGGCAGTTCCGTGTGCATCGAACGAATGACGCACAAGTCGTCTACGTGTTGTGCGATGTGCGGGTAAACGTCGCTGACTTCGATGCCGCTCTGGCCGTATTTCTGAAACTTGTAGGGCGAACCAAAACCGACGCCCGTTTTGCGTTCGGTCTTCAAATGAATCGGCAGCGACTTGCCGTGATACTTCGTCAGCATCGGCTTCGGATCGAACGTGTCCACCTGCGACGGCCCGCCGTTCATAAAGAAGTGAATCACGCGCTTCACCTTCGGCGCAAAATGCGGCGCTTTGGGCGCCAGCGGATTCACATAGCCTTTCTCATCAGCGAGCGCAGATTGCCCACTTAACTGCGCCAACGCGAGCGCGCCCAACCCCATTCCGCAAGATTGCAACATCTCACGCCGCGTCAAAAAGCGATCTTCAAGATTTGGTTGGTGTTTTGACATAAGGCCTCTCAATCAAGAATCAAAAACTCCGCTGCGGCAAATAACACTTGCGCGTATCGTTCCCAGGCATTCATCACGTTGGCTGCCGGATTGCGAAAGTCGCGCGTTGAATTCCAAGCTTCGCGGTTGCCGTCCACGCGCTGAATCGTCACGTCCCATTTGAACATCTTGCCGGAACCGCCTTTGCTGGTATCAGCAACAAAATCAAGCGTGTCGCCACGTTGCACAAGGATTTCTTTCACACTCGTTTCGGTGACGGCGGGCACCGCCGTCCAGTTGCCGACTTTGCCCGCGCGGCTCGATATGACCACGCCCTGAATGCCTTCGCATTTGGTGCACCCGTTATCGAAACTTTGCTGGAGCGTGCCGGTGATCGTAACGTTTCCGTCAAAGGGAGCAATCCAGCGGCGCGTCAACGCTCTGGCTTTGCCGTCGTAGGTAAAACCACCTTTGTTGTTCAGGAAAGCAAGCGGTTGGCGCGGATCGCCGGGGATAGGCGAGTTGCGCCATTCACCATCCAGAAACCACTCAAACGGCGTGAAGGTTTTGACGCGCTCAGCTTTGTCGTCGTATTCGCCTTGCCCGTATTGCCACGCGCTGCATTTTTGTTCGTCAATCGCAACGCCGCCATCGTTCGTCGCATCGCTCACGTAGCGCAATCCGAGCGCCAGCTCTTCCGCGTTTGGCGCGCGCCCATACAACAGGCGATACATCGTTGAGATGCGCAAGCGCGGATTGGGTTCGGCGGCGATTTCAGGTCGTTGCAACAAGGCTTTGGCTTGTTCGATGACAAACGGATTATTCATCAGGAGCAGCGCTTGTTGCGGCACAGTCGTCAGGTAACGTTGCGGGCTGTGCGCATCAGGGCTGGCAAAGTCAAAGACGCGAAAGTCGTTCGGCACCAGCGCACGATCAATAAAGGCGTAAATCGTGCGCCGCTGCAAATACGGCCACGACATTGCGCTCGCAGGCAACCCGCCCATCGTGCGATCCAGCTTGCCGCTTGTGGCCAACAGCGAATCGCGCAGCTCTTCAAAATCCAAACGCCGCCGATTCATTCGCCACAACCATTTGTTCTCAGGGTCGAGCTGATGCGCAGTCGCATTGTCCGTCGAATCTTGTTGATAGGCGCGCGACAGCATCAGCGTGCGATGGAGCTTTTTGATGGACCAGTTATTGGCCATAAATTCCTGCGCCAGATAATCCAGCAGTTCAGGATGCGTGGGCGCGTCTCCGCGCGTGCCAAAATCGCTCGGCGTGCGC
>JAEUQO010000404.1 GCA_016789605.1 Acidobacteriota bacterium | reverse complement strand
TACCAATATTGGCCCAAGCCGCTGCCGCCGCGTCGTCCGCCGCTGGAAGCCGCCAGGGCGTATTCGCGCGAATTGATCGTCGCGGTGCGCACGTCCTGTTTGGCTTCGCGCAAAAAGCGGGCGAACGGATCCGCCGGAGGTTCGTACGTCCACGGTTGTTTCAATGGCGCGAGCAATTCTGCCGCTTGCGCGTCGGTCACGTCGGCAAAGGCTTTGCCGAACCGCTTCGTGGCCTGGGCGTTCAACGTGTTCAAACCAGCGGTGTAAATCTGTTTGCGTTCGGCGGGCGATTTGCTGATCAGAAAGTCCAGAAACTCCGGCGCACCGGCCTCCAGCGCGCCGGGCATGTTGTTGAGCGGCGGCATCAGGATGGCGCTCAGCTTTTTCAGCGCGGCGAATTGCGGCGCACTGAAAAACCGTGGCGTGGTTTCGCCTGCGGCATCGAGCGACGCCGTTTCCAGCTTCGGCGCTTCTTCCTGCGGGCGCTGCGCGCTAGCCGGAGATTCCGCGTTGGTGTCTAAAGTAGCTGGCACCGCAACCGCAGGCGCAGCAGCGAGTGTTTGAATAAATCGTCTTCGTTTCATATCTATGCCTATGTTCAAGTAATCTGAGGGCGAATCGCTTGCTACCTGCTATTTGGGTAATAACGCGAGAACACCTCTGGATTGATTTCATCGTAGAGCTTTACTGCGAATTCAGTTTCTTCATCAGAGTATTCGGCTTTGTCCAAAACGCTTGGCGTTGAGACACAAAAGAAGTCCACTAATTCGCCGGAAGTGATGTGCGCGCCATAACCTGTTTCCAAGTAGCGCAAAATGGCAAGCCTGATTGCGGGTTCATTCCCACACGCCAGTTTCAACTCTTTGGCAGTCTCATCTTCAAGCCAATGGATAAATCTGAAGTAGTCATCATCAGAATCATTGGTTCGTTTATCGAAATCCATGCTTGCTAATTTATTCGCAGATACAGTTCGCTTTTGTAATCGTCTAGTCCCAGCGTTACCAATTGCAGCCAGCCTTGACGTCCGAGCAGGTTTCGCCGGATGTCATAACTTTCGGCAAAATACACATAAGATTGAAGCCGCAGACTCAAAGTTTCGAGTTCGATTTCGTGTGCGTAAGCAACTACGCTCCCAGACAGCGTCGAAAATACCTCGCGGTAACCGCTTTCGACATCAATATCCAAGGAATCGGCGAAACCGCGCCCGAACAGACAGACTTGTGAACCCGTATCAATTTTGGCGTCGCAGATCGTCTCCAAACCGCCATATCGCAAAACGGTTTCAACCGTGATGCCTGTGGTGAGGGATTCGTAGTGGCTTTTCTTCTGATATTCGATCAGGAACGCCATCACCACAATCCTCCGCCAAGTGAGCGCGGTTGCTGGCTGTCTTCAACGTAAAGAAGCAACGCGCCGACAATTCCACGCTCACGCGCCAAGGACGCAACTTCTTTAGCGTTCGGTCCGGCAGCAATTAGTGTGTCGCCATCCAACATCACATATTGTCCGGCGTATTCGTCGCGGTGTTGCTCCAACCATGAGTATTCGCGTGAACGGTCACGAATTGGCAAGTCCGTTGCCAGGATTTTGGCAGGGAAGGCAGGCGAATGTGGCGCAGCTAGTTGATTGAGATTTTCTTCCAGCACTACGCAAACAAGTTCGTCTTTGCTGATGCCGCGCTGTTTGGCGGCAGCTTCCAGACGTTGTTCCAATTCACTTGGCACATTAATCGTTAAGGTCATAACTTACCTCCGCACCAGAGTTTAGCATGGCTTTCCATTGATTCGGCGGCTGTGCTATCTGGCCAACGCCGCCTGCAACATCGCTTTCGTATACCCGACATTGTAAATCTCGCCGCCGAAGCCGCCGCCGCCGACTTTGGCGTATTGGCCGATGATGCCGTTTTCGCGCTCGCGGTCGTAATCAATCGCACGCGGGTGTTCGGGATAGAGACCGCGCGTATATTTCAGCTTCACCAGTTCCTGCATCACGGCGAACATGTTGACCTGACCTTCGTCAATGAAAACTTCGGTGTAATCCACATACGGTTTGCGGACGATCACGTTGCGGTAATGGACGTGGTTGATGCAATCGCGCGCGCCGAAGTATTTGGCCACCGCGACCGGGTCTTCCCCCAGTTCGCGCGTCACCCCGCAATCAAAGGTGATGCCGTTGTACGGGCTTTTGATGATGTCTACCAGCTTCTTCCACCCGGCCAGCGTGGACATAATCTGCTGCGAACCACGACTGATCGGCGCGGGCGGATCGTTGGGATGCTGCGCCAGTCGCACGCCGGCCTTTTCGGCTTCGGGAACGACGGCTTTCAGGAAGTAGGTGATGTTCGCCCACATCTGATCCAGCGTCCACGCGCCGATGTCGGGCAGCGGCGGCAAATCTTTGATGCGGTCAAAACCAAACGCCGTCATTCCCGCGCCACCGCGTCCGAGTTCTTCGTAATAGCCCTCGACAATGCGGTGCGCATAAAAGTTGTATTCGATGACGGGGAGCCCGACTTTGCCAGCGGCGCGGATGGACTGGATGATCTTTTCGATTTCTTCATCGCGGCCCGGCTTGCCGTAAATCGTTTTGGGGAAGCCGCCGATCATCATATTGATGATCGTCAGGCCGCCCGTTTTGAAGCGGCTCATTCGTTCGCGCAGCACGTCTTCCGTCCAGGGAAGCGGCGGGCCGCCCATCAGCACGTAATCCACGCCGATCTGTTTGTAGCGGCGCAGGCCAGCGGCGTCCAGGTTGGGATTGACGCCCAGACAGATTTTGGGTGCGCCGGTTTCTGACGGCGGCCAGGATTTGGTCTGAGCGGTAGCAATTCCCGGCGCGAGCAATGCCGAAGCTCCTGCAGCCCCAACGGATTTGAGCAAATTTCTGCGAGTGGTTTTCATAGCTGGCTCCTTGTTTATGGTTCAGAGTTCACGCTTCAGCGTGTGAAGGCTCAAGACACGCCGAAGCGTGAACTCTGAACGTTGCTACAGCTCAAACTCAAACATCACGGCATCTTCGTCAGCTTCTACGCCGCCACTGCTTGCATATAACCGCATCGCGGCGGTATTGCTGCGATGCGTTAACACCCAGGCGACGGAACAACCCAGACGACGGCCTTCGGCCAGGATGGCATCCATCAGTTTGCGCGCCAGGCCTTGTCCCTGATGCGAAGGCGCGACGCCCACTTCGTTGATCCACAATTCGGGAGCGGGTTTGTCCGGGTGAAGGTAATGCACGGCGCTGACAAAGCCAACGATGACGCCATCGGCAACCGCGACCGCCAGATGATGCCGCTCATCGGCGAGAAACGCCGCCGCCGCCGTCGGGTCAAGCGCATCATCGAAGACGTCTTCGGCCACGGATTGCAAGAGCGCACTATCCGCCGCAGTCAGAAGTCTGATTTCTGTTGAATTGGACATACGCGGTATCTCAACGGGTAAACACTTCCAGCAGCAGAAGGTCTGTGCCGGGTTTGATTTCGACAACGTAATCGCTTTTATCTTTGGGACGTTGCCGACGAAACACGATTTGTTTTTCCAGGCTCGGAGAAAGATCACGCTTGCGGATGTATGCGCCCCATTCCTTGCGATCTTCGTCGGTCATTGTGCGCTCGCGTAACTTGGCTTGCATCCTGATCATGAATGGGTCGCGCGAATTGCTCAGCCAGCGCAGCGAATCTTGCCGCACTTCGACGCGATATTGGCCGGCAACCGGGCCTTGCTTTTCGTCCACGATAAAGGAGCCCAGCTCTCTGGTGTGAGCGTTGGTAATGTAGGCCGTCACCGAAGGCGCGTTCGGATTGCCGACCGGTGTCAGCGTCACGATGCCGCGCACCAATCCCGCGCCATCCAGTTTGACTACGCCTTTCAGCGCCAAGCGTGCTTTATTTGTCAGCCAGCCGCCTTGTGTCAGCCAGCGATGCAACAGCTCTGGATATTCACCCAGCACGGGATCGCCCAGCGCAAAGCCTACGCCGTGTTCGCCATTTTGAAAAAAGTGCGCCTCGACGGGAACGCGCGCCTGAATCAGATCGCTATACAACGCTGACATGCCGCGCACGTGGCCCATGTCTTCCATGGTGCAAAACATGAACGTCGGCGGCAGCGCCGCCAGTCTGGCTGATTCTGTGGCGGGACGCTGTGGCGATGCGCCATAAACCAAAATCTGAAAATCAGGGCGGCTGGAAACACGCGCAATCGCGTCTGTGGCGTCAGATTGGCCGGGCAGGGGATTGAGCGCTGCGTCATAGGCCAGGTCTGCGCCAGCCGAAAAGCCAATGATGCCCAGGCGTTTGGGATCAATGCCAAATTCTTTTGCGTTGGCGCGAATGTGCTGTACGGCGCGTTGCGCGTCGGCTAACCAGTCTTTGCGTTCATACAGCGGACGAATGCGATAACGCAAAATGAAGCTGGTGATGCCGCGTTCTTTCAGCCAGTTCGATACCAGTACGCCTTCAAAATCGGTTGCCCGCGTCATAAAACCGCCGCCCGGACAAATCAAAATCGCTGCGCCGGTCGCTTTGGCGGCATCGGGCAACACCGGAATGATCGCGGGTTTGTCTTCGTCTGAGGTGCCCGTCGCGCCGGGCGCACCATTGGGCCAAAGCTCGATGACGCGGTAGTTTGGTTTGTCGGCTGCCACTTTGGACAGAGCGCCTGCCAGCAAGAGCAGGACCAGCAACGACGCCGCAGAAAAGAGCTGGCGAAAAATGTTTGTCATGTTTTTTGAAGGGAAATAAGCGCAAGCCGGGGCGTGCAATGGCACCCCTTGTTTGCGCTAAAGCTGCATCGTCATAAACACGCTGTTGGGGTCTTCCTGGTAACTGGAAAACGGCCCACAGGGCGCAAATCCATATTTCTGATACAACCGACGGGCAGGTTCAAAAAACGCCATGGACCCGGTTTCGAGACTTAACCTGGTGTATTGGCGCTTTTTCGCTTCTTGAATGATGTGGTTCAACATCAAGCTCGCCACGCCTCGATTCCGAAACTCTGGCGCAGTTCGCATGGATTTTATTTCACCGTGATCGGGAGCCAATTCCTTGATGGCTCCGCACCCTGCCAACGCGTTTCCTGCCCAAACCGTCCAAAACGTGATTTCAGGAACTCGCAAGCGATCCAGGTCTAACGCATGCACGCTTTCCGGCGGAGAAACCCTCCGCATATCCTGAAGGTGCTGTTCCAGCAAGCGAGCGATTTCTGCTCCGCGCAAGTCGTCAACTCTGATTTCCATGTCGAGCTATGACTTCGATTTCAACCCGGATTCAACTCGGAACCCTGATGGTGATTACAGGCTTAATTGGTCAAGTTTGCCCGTGCTATCGCCAAGTTTTTCGGTCGGTACGCCCATCTTGTCAAGCAGAGTCAGAAATAGATTCGTCATCGGCGTTTCGGGATAAACGATGTGGCGACCGGTATTAAGCTTGCCGTTGCCGCGTCCCAGCAAGATCAATGGCAAATCTACGTGGCTGTGTCTATTGCCATCGCTGTGGCCGCTGCCATACGTAATCAGGCAATGATCCAGCAACGTGCCGTCGCCTTCTTTGATGGATTTCAACTTGCCGATGAAATAGGCGAACTGTTCCAGATGATAGCAATTGATCTTTGTCACCTTTTCGATCAGGTCGGGCAAATAGCGGTGATGCGTGATCGGATGATGACCGTCAGTGAAGCCGAGTTCGGGGTAGGCGCGGTTGCTGCCTTCGCGACTGTATAGCACGGTTGCAATGCGCGTGATGTCGGACTGAAACGCGACGACCAGCAAATCCTGAATCAAGCGAACGTGTTCGGCGAAATTCGCCGGAATGCCGTTCGGTTTTTCCATTTCAGGCGTTAGCTGACGATTGTCGGCTTCGACGCGGGCAATGCGTTTTTCGATTTCGCGAATGGCGGTCAGGTATTCGTCAATCTTGCGCCGGTCGCTTGGCCCCAGTGTGCTGACCAGTTTGCGCGTGCGCGCATTGACGTAATCCAGCACGCTTTTGCGGTCTTCGGTCAAGGCGGCTTGGGCTTTGGGATCAAGGCTGCTTTCCAGACTGCCGTACAGCCGCTCGAAGACCTGACGCGGATTGATCTCTGGCGGCATCGGCGTATTCGGCGTGCGCCAGGCCATGCTGTTTTGGTAGGCGCAACTGTAACCGGCATCGCAACTGCCGACCGAGCGCGTGGCTTCGCATCCGAGTTCCAATGATGCCAGTCGCGTGTGGTGGCCCAGCGCTTTGGCGGCGACCTGGTCTACAGAAACGCCGACTTCGATGTCTGCGCCGGTTGTGCGTTTGGGGTGAACGCCGGTCAGGTAATTGCCGCCTGCGCGTGCGTGGTCACCGGCTTCTTTGGTTTGGCCGGTACGATGCGCCAACCCGGTGAGCACCAGCATGTCTTCGCGAAACGGTTCCAGCGGCTTGAGAATCCGCGTGATTGCATAATCCTTGCCGGTGCCTTTGGGCGTCCAGCTTTTCATTTCAATCCCGTTGGGCACGGCGAAAAACGCCAGGCGCAACGGCGCTTTCGCTGTTTCGGCGGCTGAGGCCAGCGCGGGCGTCATCGCATCCAGCAGAGGCAAGGCAACCGTGACGCCCATTCCTTTGAGGAACGTTCTGCGAGGCAACCGTTTTTTGGTAATGATCATGGCGCTCAATTCTCCCGTTGAGTTTTCCCGGTTTATTTTATTGCTCGGTCATTGGACGATGCCAAACCGGGGACGATGCCAAACCGGCAGCGCATACGCCGTTTGTTGCGCGGCAGGTTTCTCTTCTGTCCGTCGTTGAAAGGGCAGGCTCTTGACGATTTCCAGCACCAGGCTGGAGAACCGATATTGGTTGGCCGCGACATTGGCCGCGATCTGTTTGATCGTCGTGCGATCGTGGCGTTCAACGCCGCGCCCCAAACCATAAGTCAGCAGTTTTTCGGTCAAGGCTTCGGTCACAGCACCGCGCTCGGTTTTCAAGATGCCAATCAACTCGTCGGCATTTCTGAATGCGCGTCCGTCGGGCAATGTGCCAGACGGATCAATCGGAAACTTGCCGTCTTGAGCACGCCAGGCGCCGACGGCATCAAAATTTTCCAGCGAAAAGCCCAGCGGGTCCATGCGCGCGTGACACGAAGCGCACACCGGATTGGCACGATGCTGTTCCAGTTGCTGGCGCAGCGAAGCTTTCGACCCGACTGCGGTTTCATCCAGTGGCGGCACGTTGGCCGGCGCTGGCGGTGGCGGCGTATTCAGCAAATTTTCCAGAATGTATTTGCCGCGCAGCACCGGCGAAGTCCGGTTGCCATACGACGAAACGGTTAACACGCTGGCTTGTGTCAGCAATCCCGTGCGCGGTGTGCCAGCCAAATCCACTTTGCGAAATTCCGTGCCGGTCACGCCCTTGATGCCGTAATGCCGCGCCAGCCGTTCGTTCAGAAAGGTGTATTTGCCGCCGATCAAATCCAGAATGCTGCCGTCGGTTTGCATCAGGTTTTGAAAGAACGTCTCGGTTTCTTTGAGCATCGAAACGCGCAGGTAATCGTCAAAATCCGGAAAGCGGTCGCGATCGGGTTGCACCGATTCCAGGCGGCGAATTTCCAGCCATTGCCCCACAAAGTTTTCTACCAGCGCCCGGGCTTTGGCATCCTTGAGCATGCGCCGCACTTGGGCCGTCAAAACCAGCGGACGGTGCAGGCTGCCGTTATCAGCGGCGCGCAATAATTCTTCGTCCGGCATGCTGCTCCACAAAAAATAAGACAGGCGCGCAGCCAATTCGTGCGGGCTTATCTGGTAAGACGCTGTCAGACCTTGCGGGTTACGATCCTTTTCAATGCGGAAGAGGAAGTCTGGCGAGACCAGGATTGTTTGCACTGCCAAGGCCAGCGCTTGTTCAAAAGAACGACCGCGCTGTTGGGCATTGGTGATGATGGCGGTGAGGCCGTTCACTTCTGCTGGCTCGACCGGGCGACGAAATGCGCGATGAGCCAAATCGCTGACGATCTTGCGCGCACAGGCCGGTTGATGGTGACCGTCAAAATGACCGCAGGTGTATAGCTTCTGTTGCGCTTCCGCCGAAGGCCCTTTGACCGGATTGAATGGCCCATTGATTTCGAGCTCGGCAATCGCCATGCCGTCAAACGTGGGCTTGCGGTTCTTGAAGCGTTCGATGGCGGCTTCGCGCTGTTTGATTTGCTCCGGCGTTGCATTCGCGGGCAGCGGCGGAAAAACCCTGGCCGGGTCGGGTGGTGGTGGTTGCGGGAGTTTTGACGGATTCGGGCCGTTGAATGACGGCGGCAACCCTTCAAACAGACGCGGGAACGCGGCAATCAATTGATGACGCCCGGCGGTGACTTTCAGGCGAACTTCCATAAAGGTCGGCAAGACTTCGTTGGTTGCCGTCAAACGACGAATGACCTCGAACGATTTGACGATCTTGCCGTCAATGTAAAAGTCCAACATTTGCGGCTCAGAACCGGGCGGTTTGGCGCCGTCCGCACGGACACGAAATTGATATTCGCCGGTGGCGGGAAAATAGCGCGTCAGATGGTACGACCCCGGATGCGATACGCCGGTCACATCGTAATCGTGCAGGGTGTAAAACGGCGCTTGTGTAATTTGAACCGGATTGATTTCCAACCGACGCGGGCGCACCGGCTCAATGCGGAAGGTTTGAACATTGGAAGCAGGGCCAAATACCGCCAGCCGTGCGATCTTTTCCGCCGCCGCCAAATACTTTTCCATCAGCGTGGGCGACAACGACAACGCATCGGCGATGTTGTCGAAGCCGTGCGCCGAATCATCCTGCGGAAAGTCATTGGCGGGTTCGGTATCCACGCCCAGCAGGTCACGCACTGTATTGTTGTATTCAGCGCGATTCAGTCGCCGTGCCGTCACGCGGCCAGGATTAGGTTTCACCAGACGATCCGCGCGCGCGAATTCCTGTTCGAGCCAGCGCGTCACAGCGGCAACGGATGCTTTGTGCGGTCGCGGCATGCCCTGCGGAGGCATCTGCCCGGTTTGTAGTCGGGTTAAGACCTCTTCCCAGATTTCCCGCTGTTGCGCGACAGAGGCCGCATCCTGAAACACTTCCAGATTCAAACCGCCCGATTTCGTCGTCCCATCGTGACAAGAGAGGCAATGTTCAGCCAAAAACGGCCGCACGGTTTGCTTGAAAAAGTCTGATTGGGAGGACCGCTGCGCCTGACTGGCAGGCAGCAGTCCCAGCAGCCCAGTCAGACAGAATAAAAGCGAGAGCGAGAACTTCAGCGAGCGCACAATAGCTTCCTCATTGCTCAATCAATCTATAGCTGACAAACGCGAGTTGTTTGCTGTCTGGCGACCACGAGGGAACATTGATCGTGCCTTGGCCGCCAAACAGTTTTGCCAACACTTGAATTTCGCCGCCGCCCACTGGCATTAGGCGCAACATCACGTCTTTGTTCGCCGGATGGCCTTCGACGTTTGGTTCGAAGGTCAGGAATGCCAGCCATTTGCCGTCCGGCGATGGATGCGCAAACCAGTTGTTGTACCCGTCTTTGGTGATTTGTGTTTGCTCGCTGCCATCGGGTTTCATGCGCCAGATTTGCATCAGGCCAGTACGCACCGAGTTGAAATAAATGTATTGGCCGTCAGGAGAATATTCCGGCCCGTCGTCCAAACCGTCTGCGGTGGTCAGACGCTTTTCGGCATTTCCCTCGGAGGGGCCGTCAAACGGAATCGCATACACGTCAAAGTTGCCGTTGCGGTCGGCGCAATACACCAGCGTCTTGCCGTCCGGCGACCAACCGTGCCAATACGACGGCGCAAGCTGTGTGATGCGGCGCGGCGTTCCGCCTGTGATCGGCACGACGTAAATCAGCGAACGCCGCTGTTCTTGCGATTGATCGCTGATGGCCAGCCAGTTACCGTCAAAAGAAATGCCGTGATCGTTGTTGTTGCGCGTGGCAAAACCCGTGTCGAGCGTTTCCGGTTCGCCGCCCGTCACGGGGAGTTTCATAATTCGCCCGGCCTGGTTGAAAAGGAAGTATTTGCCGTCGCGCGACCAGTTGGGGGCTTCAAAATGCGTGCGCTTGGTGTAAATGACTTTGCGGTCTTTCGAGGCGATAGAGATCGTTTCGAGTGTGCTTTCGACAATCGGCGCGGGACGCTGTTTGATTTCGACGTGTGAGAACACCGCTTTTTCCAACGCGTTGTTGTCGTGCGCGCAAACGCCAAAACCGACATAGAACGTCCCGGTCAGGTTGATGCGAAACGATCCGCCCGCCGACTGCAACGCTTCGCCCTCTTTGGCGATAGACATCCAGACGTAATCGCCGCGCTTTTCGATTTGCAGACGGCGCGGCGCTTTGACGTTGGATTGAATTTCGCGCGTCGGGCCGCCTTTGGTTTCGCGGTATTGCAACGAAGTCAGGCCGTCGCCGTGCAACGCGGCGTCGGCATAGGCCGAATCGGCATCCAGATTTTGCCGGATCATCAGCACGGCTTTGCGGTGCGCGTTGCCGCCCGTGCCGAGCATTTGCAGGTCTGCCGCCAAGGAAAAATCCCCGTTGATGCGTCGCCAGACAAAATGAAACGCATCCGTGGCCGCCCACATGTTTTCACCGCCGCCCGCCACGGTGTAGGTTTTCTTGGCCTCGTCATACACAACCGAACCGGCGTGTTTGACCGTGCCAATGTCGCGGCTGTCTTCAAACTGGCCGTATTTGTAGGTCGGCGTATTGCTTTGCGAAGACACAGAAACGCCAGACAGCAACAACGCGCAGCAGAGAATCAACAAAGAGAAGGTGATTGGTTTCATTGCTGGACTCGCACCGTGTCAGTGCTGCGACCGGTGGCGGGTGCTTGCACACTCACCCGCTCTCCACGGTCGCAGCACTGATTAGAATTTCACTCGTTCCAAATACCGCAAACTCAGCGGAATTTGTTGGACGGAAGTCGGCGATTCGTCTTCCAGAAAGTAATACTTCACGCCTGCTTTTTGCGCAGCCTTCAGAATGGCGGGCCAATTCATCTGGCCGGTGCCGATGGCAACATCGTTTTTCACGTCAGATTTGCCGGTCAGAATGCCGGTCGGCGTGCCTTTTTTCATATCCTTGACGTGCATAAGCTCAAACCGACTGCCGTACTTTTCCAACAGTTTCACCGGGTCCTGGCCAGGGTGAACGACCCAGAACACATCCATTTCAAAGCGCACAAATTGCGGTTTGGTTTCGGCCATCAGCAGATCGAAAAGCGTTCCGTTGCCGTGCGGCTGAAATTCGTAACCGTGCAGGTGATAGAAAAATTTCAAGCCGTGTTTGGCCAAGGCTTCGCCCGCGCGATTGAACACCGCCACCGCGTCGCGCGCGGTTTTTTCGTCAAAGGTTTGGTGCGGAATCCAGGCGCAACCGACATATTCCACCCCGAGCGCTTTGGCTTCGGTGGCGACGGCTTCGACGTTGTCGCGGAATTTATCAAACGAAAAATGGCTGCTGACCGGCTGCAAGCCTTTGGCATTGAGCAAGGCTTTGAACTGTTGCGGCGGCAAGTTGTACGTCCCGGCGAGTTCGACGTATTCAATGCCGAAACCGCGCGCTTGATCCACGGTGCCGGGCACGTTTTTGGCAAAGTTTTCGCGCAGGGAATACAACTGCACGCCAATCGGCCCTTTGAAACTTAGCCCGGTACCGGTCGGGAATTTGTGCAGCATCCCAATGTCAGCCAGCCATTCGGCAAAACGGTGATGCCAGGTGCCAAACGGAATGCCGTCGCGCGGTTTGGTTCCGCCGCCGTGACCGCCACGCGCGTAAATGTGCAAATCGGCTGGCACGTTGACCTTGAACAGCGACGAGAAGAATTCAACCGTTTGTCGCGCGTGAAAGGCATCGTCCACGCCTGCGCTGGTCAGAAACGCCGGGGCCGCATCCGGCGGCGCAGTGATGTCCATCGGAGCCCAGCCGGGATACACCAAGCCGACAAAATCCGGGCGGCAGCTTTCGCGTTCAATCGGATCGGCGGAATCAAGTTTGCCCCGATCAAAGCGAATGTCAGCCAGCGCCGCCAGCGCGCCGCCTGCCGAAAAGCCCAGCAACCCGATCCGCGTGGGATTGACGTTCCATTCTCTGGCGCGTTGTCGCACGATGCGAATGGCGCGTTGCGTGTCTTGCAAGGCTTCGCCTTCGACGGTGTATTGGTAATTTGGCGTTTGCGCCAACCGGTATTTCAGCATGAACACCGACACGCCCAGCCCGTGCAGCCATTCGATCAGGTCATAACCTTCCGTGCCGGTATTGAGTTCGCGATGACCGCCGCCTGCGGCCACGATCAAGGCCGCACCTGTGGCTTTGTCTTTGGGAGCCAGAAAGACTTCGAGCGACGGGTTATGGATGTTTTTGAATTGCCGTACGAACTGGCCGGGTTGGGGAGCGGGCGGGTTGGTGATTTCTTTTTCGTTTGCGCCTTGCAAGGTTGGATGACCGGCAGGCCACAGAAACACTGTTTGCGGCTCGGCGGCAACGCCCGTCAGACACGCACAACACACCAGCAACAGGAGGCAAACCATTTTGCCGTGCATAACTGATTTCTCCGAAGAATGAGAGTGTGGAAGCAATGGGAGCGATAAGGATAAAACAAATCCTCGTTCGCTCCCATTGTTTCGCTGCACGCTCACTCGTTTTCAGCAATTAGATCAGATTTCATTTTGGCGTAAGGGTTTTGCCACAGAGGCACAGAGCCACAGAGGTTTCTAAGTATTTCTCTGAGCCTCCGTGGCTCTGTGGCCAATCCGTAAAGCGAATTGAAAAATGATCTAAAAGATCAGCTTCAACGCCAGTTGGATTTGGCGCGGGCCGTTGCCCTGGCCGCTGACAGTGCCAAAAGCGGCGTTGTCTACCGTGCCGTTTGGTCCGCCAAAGCGCACGCGGTTGAACGCGTTGAAGAATTCCGCCCGGAATTGCACGTTCCATTTGCCTTCGTTGAAATAGTTGTTCTTGAACAAGGACAAATCGAAATTCTTCTCGCCATCCATGCGCAGGTTGGGCATTACGCGCGGCGCGTTGCCGAATTGGAAGGCCGGCGTGATGAAAAACGCCGACCGCGAAAACCATTGCGCCAGCTTGTCCGCTTTGCTGCCATTCAGGTTGGCATCGCTGCCGTTCCAGTTCGGGCGCGTGGACGGATTGAAAATGCCTGCTGTGTTGGCGCCTTGACTGATGATGATCGGCACGCCGCTTTGGAACGTGGCGATGCCGTTGAATTGCCAGCCGCCCGCAATCCAGTTGACCGCCGGATGCCAGCCTTTGCCAAAGCGTTTGCCTGTGCCAAAGGGCAGGTCATACACGAAGCTGCTGACGACACGATGCGCGATGTCTTGCGTACCGATGGAACGTTCCGCCGCGCGGTTGTAAGCGTCCTGCCGCGCCCCGGCCTGACCCAAAAAGCCTACGGTTGTCGAAACGTCGTCAATCAGTTTGCTCCAGGTATAAGCCACCAGGAAGCTCATGCCGTTGGAAAAGCGTTTGTCGGCTTTGAGCGTACCGCCATGATAAATCGAGAACCCATACGGGACGCGGAACGCGTTGATGCCGGTGTATTGCGGATATGGGCGCAGCAATTGACCGCGCGCCGCCGTCGCAAAGCGCAACGACGACGACGGATTGGTGATGATGCCGAAAAACGGATTCGTCACCTGATCCTGCAAGCGCGTGCCCAGGCTCATGAAAGACGCGGGCAATTGCGATTGCGTCAGGCCGCTTTCGCCGTTGAGCAAGCGCGTGCCTTTGCTGCCGATATATGCCGCTTCAAACAAAATCTGGCCCGGCAATTCGCGTTGCACGTTCAGGTTCCACTGTTGCACGTAAGGCGTGCCGTCATCAGGAATGACGCCTTCGCCGATGCCCAGGCCGATATTGGTGGCTGCGCCCAGCGAATTGCCGGTCGGCAGGTTGAATCCGCTGGGAAACGGATTGTCGAGAAACGCGATGGGTGTGCGTCCGTCGAGACTGACGACCATGTTGCTGGACGCGCGATAGCCAATCATGCCCGATGAACCGGTATGTCCGGCGGCCTGGAATCCTGACGGCGCGTAATAGATGCCATATGCGCCGCGCACGACAGTGCGGTTGTCCAGGTTATAGGCAAAGCCAAAGCGCGGCCCCCAGTTGTTTTTATCCGTCGGCACCTGACGGCGATTGTCTGCGTCCACATATCGAATCGCACCGATCAGTGCGGCCTTGGTGAAAAACTCATTGGTCGGCACGCGGTCGGCAATCGGTGACGTCGCCGTGAAATCAAAGAAGCTGTACCGGTCAAACCGTTCGGTGCGCGGGACATCCAGGTCATAGCGCAAGCCGAGCGTCAGCGTCAGTTTGGGCGACACTTTCCAGTTATCTTCAAAGTACCAGGCCCAATAGGGATTGGCCGAAGCCGGGCGTGGATCATGACTGATGTTGCCGCTGGCAGGCGTGCCAAGCAACAACGAAGCAAACCCAAAACCGGCTGTGCCGCTGCCCTGGTTCGGGTCACGTTGCGTCCAGCCCTGGTTGAAGCTGTATTGTCCCGACGGCTGACCCAGTTGCAGGAAGTTGAGCATCAATTTGCGATAGTCCATGCCCATCTTCAGCGTGTGCCGGGCATAGGTTTTGGTCACGTTTGCGTTGAAGGTGTGCGTGGTTTGGAAAATGCCCAAATCGGTGAAGGTCGCCTGACCAAGCGAGGTAATGCCGTTGATGTCAAAGCGCGGAAATTCCGCCGCATCGGCGATGGCTTTGATCGCGGGCGAAAAGCCCAGTTGCGTGATGTCGAATCCGCTCGACAGCGGCAACCGCACGTTGGTTTTGCGGTTCAAGCCGTACCGCACGTTGACAAACAGCGACGGGCTGACGGTGTACAGATTGTCCACCGCGATGCTTTTGGCGGTGTTGTTTGTCGGCCCGTCACCGGCGGGCGTCGCCGGAGAGCCAAACTGATTGAATGGGCTGCTGCGGTCTTTGAATTGAATCGAGAAGCGGGCAAACGCGCGCCAGGCCGCCGAAAAGTTGTGGTCTACGCGCGAATCAATGCGGTTGCTGTTGCTGACATTGGTGCCGCTGACCGTGTAATTGTTTTGTTGCGTGTTGACGTTGGTGGGCGTCGTGTTGGCAGTGGGGAAGAACTGCATCAGATTCCGCGCTACCGGGTTGATGCGGTTGGCGGGAATGATGTTGTTCGGGAACGGATCGCGGGTGAACCGGCCCGGCGTGTTCGGGTCGGGTTTGGTGGTCAGCGGATCATAGATGATGATCGGCTGCCCGGCGGCGTTTTTCAGATTCGAAAAATCTCCGCGTTTCCATTCGGCCAGCGGCACAGTGTAAGTGCCGACAGCGGCGGTTCCCTGACGATTGCCTTCGTAATTCACGAAGAAGAAGGTTTTGTCCCGTATGATCGGCCCGCCCAGGTTGCCGCCGAATTGGTTACGGCGAAAACTGCCTTTCTTTTGTCCGGCGCGGTTGGTGAAAAAGTTTGTCGCGTCCAGTGCGCTGTTGCGGTGAAATTCAAACAGCGTCCAGTGAAATTGGTTCGTGCCGTTTTTGGTTACGAGGTTGATCACCCCGCCGCCCAACCGTCCGAATTCGGCGCTGACTGAATTGGTTTGCACGCTGAATTCCTGCACGGCGTCTACCGACGGCGTGTAATTCAAATCCAGAATCGAAACATTGTTTTCGGCGTTGACGTTCGAGATGCCGTCAATGCTGACTTCGCTGGTGGCGTTCCGTCCGCCGCTGATAAACGGCGATGAACCCGGCGCGGGAATCACGCCCGGACTCAAGGTCGCCAGCGAAAACGGATTGCGCCCGTTGAGCGGCAAATCCACGACGCGTTTGTTTTCGATGGTCTGGCTGACGGTCGGACTGGTGGTCTCGATGGCGGCTGCGCCCGTCGCCGTGACGGTGACGGTTTCGGTGGCGGCGCCGACAGTCAAGCTGATGTCTATTTCGCGGATTTGCTGCACGTCGAGCTTGACTTCATCCACGGTGGCGAGTTTGAAACCGTTCTTGCGCACGGTGACGCGATACGTCCCGGGCTTTAGTTGCGGAATCACGTAGTTGCCGTTATCTTCCGACATCGCAGTGCGCGTCTCGTTCGTTCCAATATTAATAACTGAAACTTCCGCTCCGGCGATTACGGCTCCGGCTGAATCCAGCACGGTTCCGCGAATCGTGCCGGTGAATTGCTGGGCTTGCGCTGGTAAAGAGAACCCCGCAAACAGGAAAAGCACGCATAGCAGGATCAAGTGCCTGACTGATGATTGACTCGACATGGCTGTTCTCCTCGAACAAAGGGGTAATGCAACCTGACATCAGCGCTTGCGGGCAGGCAAACTATTCCCCAGAAAGCATCGTTTTCCCGGAAAAAGCGCCTAAACCTTGCGCGCGTCAGTCTTTCAATTGCGCTGTACTTTACTGCTTAGAGTTTGTGGTGGATGGAAACGAAAGAATCCCAGCAAGGCAAGCCACTTGGTCTCTGAATTTGGACAAACCCTGACGGTGTCCAATTCTGGAACCAAGTTCATCTAATCTCTTCTGTCAGCTATCTATTCGCAAAGCTAGTAACGATGCCCAGTCAGACCTCAGAACCGACGATCAGAACAATGCCTTACGGCCAGACAAAGCAGAGTCAGCAGTCAGGTCAATCTCTAATCATCGGTTCCGAAATTCAACCGAAACGTCAAATCGGTGACGGTAGTCTATGCACAGTGAGGCGACATGTCCTTTGGGTTTGCTAAATTTTGGGTAAAGATTGGCATAAAGATTGGCTAAAGACGGATTTATGACACCTGCGAACGAGCTAAACAGGTTCAATTACGAGTTTGGCCCTTATCGGTTGGCACTGGAAGAGCGGCGTCTGTACCGTGAGGGAGAAGTCGTCTTGCTGCCGCCCAAGGAATTTGACCTGTTGTTGCTGCTGGTTCGGAATTCTGGGCAGATTCTGGACAGAGAAAGTTTGCTCAAGGCGCTCTGGCCCAACACGGTGGTCGAAGAAGCCAACCTGAACGTTCATATTTCCGCGTTGCGCAAAGCGCTTGCCGAAAGTTCCAGCGAACCCCGCTATATCGAAACACTGCCACGCCGAGGCTACCGGTTTGTGGCTCCCGTGATCCAAATCGAGGAACCGGAGAAAATCGCCGTGGGGGCTTCGGGCGAAGCCAGCGCCCTGGCGTTGGGGCATTCGTCGTCAGAATTGCGCCCGGCCCAATCGGTCACCAGTGCGCCCGCGCCAGTGACCGTGAGTGCCGAACTGGTTGACGCTTCAAGTTTGCCTGAACCCGCTGCTGCGTCCGTGGCTGCGGCGCCTGAGCCTAAAGATTGGTACGCGCGCCATCGTATCGCCGCAGTGACATTGCCGCTGTGGGTGCTGGCGTTGGCGTTGGTCGGCATCCTGATCTTCCTGTTTGTTCGTTCTGGCCAAAAAAACAACGAGAACGCCGCCCCGCAACCGCTGAACGTGTTGCCGCTGACAACCTATCCGGGCCGCGAATCGCAACCGGCTTTTTCGCCGGATGGCAATCAGGTCGCTTTTGTTTGGGACGGCGAAGACGGATTGAACAACGATATTTATGTGCGCCTGGTAGATGGCGGCAATGCCGTACGGCTGACTTCGCATCCGGGCGATGACGTGAATCCGGTGTGGTCGCCCGATGGCGGCTCCATCGCTTTTTACCGCAGCACGACAGACGGCGATGGCGTCTTTTTGGTGCCTTCGTTGGGGGGAGCAGAGCGCAAACTGACTGACACCTGGGCCAATCGGTTTGGGTTTGGCAGTCATAGTTGGTTGCATTGGTCGCCGGACGGAAAATGGTTGGTGTTGAGTGATAAAACCAAAGCCGATGAACCGTTCGAGTTGTTTTTGGTCTCGCCTGAAACGGGAGAGCGTCGTCGGTTGACCTTGCCGCCGGCGGCGACAATTGGCGATTGCAGTCCCGCTTTTTCGCCTGATGGACAGCACCTGGCATTTGTGCGCGTGAGCAGCGCCGTGGTGGGTGAAGTGTATTTGACTTCATTGCAGGGCGGAGAACCGCGCCGGTTGACGTTTGAAGGCGCAGGCGTCAGCAATCTGGCCTGGGCGCTGGGCGGTCGGGAACTGGTCTTTACTTCGCGGCATAGCGGCAAAAGCCGCTTGTTGCGCGTGTCGTTGGACGGTGGCCAACCTTCATTGCTCGCCGTCAGCACGGGCGATGTGCAATATCCGGCGTATAGCGCGCAAGGCAGCCGATTGGCTTGGCGACAGAACTCTGATCACACGGACATCTTTCGTGTGCCGCTCAAAGGCGGTGCGGGAGCCAAGCCGCTGCTGGCGGATTTGATCGCTTCAACCGCCAATGAAGTCAGCCCGCGTTACTCACCCGACGGCAAACGCGTGGTGTTTGTCTCGAATCGTTCGGGCAGCGACGAAATCTGGGTCTGCGACAGCGAGGGGAAAAATTCGATTCGGTTGACGTCGTTTCGTGGCCCGCTGGCCGGGTCGCCGAGCTGGTCGCCTGACGGACGGCAGATCGTGTTTGATTGCCGACCGGACGGCAATGCAGACATTTATGTGATCAACAGCAACGGAGGACAGCCTCGCCGGTTGACCACCGAAGCGTCTGAAGACATCGTGCCTAGTTGGTCGCACGACGGACGCTGGATTTATTTCACGTCAAACCGCAGCGGTCGGTTGCAGGTTTGGAAAATGCCTGCCGACGGCGGCCAGGCAGAACAAATGACCAAACAGGGCGGGTTTGAACCGATTGCTTCGGCGGATGGCGCGTGGCTGTATTTCACGCAGGATCGCGGTTCGTCGGCAATCTGGCGTTTGCCGGTGGCAGGCGGCGAAGAGTCGCTGTTGTTTGATTTTCACCAGAAGTCGCAAAGCCGCATGTGGGCCATCGGCCAAGACGGCATCTACTTCGCCGTGACCGAATCGCCAGTGCGTTCGGCCATCAAGTTCTATCAATTTGGCAGCGGAGCAATCAGAACCATCGTTGAAAGCGAAAGTGTGTTGCCCGGCGGCGTGACGGGATTGGCGCTTTCGCCGGATGGCAAATGGCTGCTCTATCCTCAGATCATGCAACGCGGCAGCGACCTGATGATGGTCGAAAACTTTCGCTAACACGGCAGACGCCATGACAGAAACGACCTTGCAAATCCGATTGTTGACCGAAGTCGACATTCCCGCTGGAATGCAGCTTAAAAACACTGCCGGTTGGAATCAGACCGAAGCCGATTGGCGTCGTTTGTTGCGCCACGATCCGCAAGGCTGTTTTGCCGCTTTGGCAGGAAGTCGTTTGGTCGGCACTGCGACCAGCACGGCATACGGCACGGATTTGGCCTGGATCGGCATGGTGATTGTTGACCCGGAATTTCGGCGGCAAGGCATTGCCACCAAATTGATGCGCACGACGCTGACGCACCTGCAAACGCAAGGCGTACGCACAGTCAAGCTGGACGCCACGCCCGCCGGACGGCAAGTCTATGTTGATTTGGGGTTTGCCGACGAACTGACCATTGAACGGTGGGAAGCCGTTGCGCAGCCTCAAACAACAGCACACGAATGTCGCCCGCTCGCTGCGCACGATTGGCCTGCGGTGTTGGAACTTGATCGTCAGGCATTCGGCACAGACCGCGCGCGTTTGTTGACGGCGTTGCGCGCCGATTCTGTGTGCGCGCTGGTTGCGGACAATGACGGCATGCAAGGATTTGCCTTGGCGCGTCACGGCTCAGTCAAAACCTATCTCGGACCGATCATCGCGCAATCGCCTGAGATCGCCGCACGATTGCTTGATGGATTGCTGGCAACTCTGGCAGGACACACCGTATTTTTAGACCTCAATCTGGCCTTTGCCGACGGCAAGCCATTACTCGAAACGCGCGGTTTTGCCAAACAGCGTGACCTGATTCGTATGCAAACCGGAGCCCTCAGCAGCGTCGGAACTTCGGCGCAAGTCTTTGCCGTGGCGGGCTTGGAAATCGGTTGAGTTTAGTTTTTCACAGCCCGGCCTCTGTGCACGAAAAGTGCCTTGCGCCGGGCAAATCTCTGTACTTCGCGCAAGTCTGCTCCTATACTCCTACCCCATCGTAAGTCACTTCGGTACGCAACGCGCAAATCAAAACTATTTAGTAAAACAGCACCAGCGAAGCGAGCAACGCGGCATACGGCCAACGTTGACACAATTCGGAATCCGGCCCAAAACCAGGCCACTCTGTCTGTCGCTGTGGCGACTTTGTGTCTGTTCCTGGCCCTAACAACGGAATGCGTTGTTGGTGTGGTCGCAATGCCTTGGTTTGCAGAAACTCTGCGCGCGATGAGTTTTGGTTTTTCAATCCTGAATCCTGAAGCAGTACGGTAACCGACAAAACCTGAAACACGACGAGCCCTGCATTGCTTGCAACGCTCTGGCAAGAGAGCGCAGCTTAGGGCCGAGCAAAAACAGGTTGACGATGCCTTGCCGCAAACCGCCAATACCGTCAATTACCGGACAGGCTGGATTGGGCGTGTGCTGACGTGTGATCTGGAAATGCTGAATGATCTTTTGCGCGCCGCGTCCGCTGGTGACCGCTGCTGAAACTTTGCGTGGCAACCGCTGCTTTTGAATCGTTGACGAAGATATGAGCGCTGATAACCGAACCGACAATCCGTTGCTGACTTCAATCGAGAAAGTGCTGGTCGGGCAAGCGCACTTGCGGCACGAAATCCGCTCCGCGCTAAACGCGATCATTGGCTACAGCGATGTGTTGCACGGCGAAGCGCAAGACGAAGACCAGCAGGAACTGCTCGCAGGCTTCAAGCGCTTGCACAAAGGCGGTCAGCGGTTGCTCAACATCGCCAACGCCTTGCTCGAAGCGTCGCGGCTGGAAACCGGCACCCTGGTGCTGAGTTTGGATGGACTGGTCAGCAAGCTGCGCCAACAGATGCAAGCGCCTGCGGCGGAATTGCTGGCTTTCAGCGAACAACTGCTCAAACGCAGCCTGGAATTGAAACGGGAAACTGCCGCCGCTGATTTGCGCAAAGTGCGCAGTGCGGTGGAAAAGTTGCTGATGCTGCTCGAGCGCGGGCTGAATGCCGCGCCGCCTTCTGCGGAATTTCGTCCGGCAGCTACGCTTTTGGGCAAGGCGGCAACCAAGGACGAGCCGGCCAAAGTCGAACGCGGCACAGTGCTGGTGGCCGACGAAAGCGAAAGCACGCGCGACATTCTCTCACGCCAGTTGCACCGCGACGGGCACACCGTGTTTGCCGCGCGCAATGGGTTGCTGGCGTTGCAGATGGTGCAAAACCGCACCTTTAATTTGATTCTGTTGAGCGTGATGTTGCCCGACGCGAACGGCTACCAGGTGCTCGAGCGGCTGAAGGCGAACGACAAATGGCGCGACATCCCGGTGATCATGCTTTCGACGCTGGATGATCAGGACGGCGTCGCGCGCTGTTTGGAAATGGGCGCCGAAGATTACCTGGCCAAGCCGTTCAATCCGGCGCTGCTCAAAGCGCGCATCAACGCCTGTTTGGAAAAAAAGCGCTTGCGCGATCAAGAGCGCTCTTATGTCGAGCAATTGCGTTTGGATCAGGAACGGCAAGAAGAGTTATTGCAGGATTTGACCCGCACCAATCTGGATTTGAAACAGACGATGGAGCAGCTTCAAGCGACGCAAGGTCAGTTGATCGTGCAGGAAAAACTGGCGTCGCTTGGCGCGTTGACCGCCGGGATTGCGCACGAAATCAAAAATCCGCTGAATTTCGTCAACAACTTTGCGGCGCTTGCGGTGGAATTGACCGACGAGTTACAGGACGAATTGCAGCGTCATCGGGAAGTGCTGCCTGCGGATACGCATGACTATCTGGGAGAGTTGCTGGCCGATTTGCGGCAAAACGCCAGCAAAATTCGCGAACACGGTCAGCGCGCCGATTCCATCGTGCGCAGCATGTTGCTCCATTCGCGTGGCGAAGGCGGCCAATGGCAACCGACTGACCTGAACGCATTGCTGGCCGAATATATCAGCCTGGCGTATCACGGGATGCGCGCGCAGGACGCGGCTTTCAATCTCACGATTGAAACCGATTACGACGCTTCGTTGGGATTGGTCAACGTTGTGCCGCAGGATTTGAGTCGCGTGTTTCTCAATTTGCTCAACAACGCCTGTCAGGCGATTCACGAAAAGCAGTTGGCCGTCGGCGAAACTTATGTCCCGGTGCTGACAGTGCGTACGCGTGCGTTGCTGACAGACGCAGGCGCGCAAGTGGAAATCCGCGTGCGCGACAACGGCCCGGGCATTCCGCCAGATGTGCGCGAAAAGATTTTCCATCCCTTTTTTACAACCAAGCCGCCGGGCAAAGGCACGGGCTTGGGGCTTTCGATCAGCTACGAAATCGTGGTGCAGGAACACAATGGCACTCTGAGCGTCGCAAGCCAGCCAGGAGAATTTACGGAATTCATCATCACCTTGCCCCGAGAGCGAGCTGGGAATCTCAGTTCCGCTGTTTGATGGTTAATTCAGGAGACGTTGATGCCCCCAGTCAAGATACTTGTGGTTGACGATGAACCAGACCTGGAGCTGCTTGTGCGGCAAAAGTTCCGGCGTCAGATTCGCGAAAAGGAACTGGAATTTGCTTTTGCGCACAATGGCGTGTCGGCGTTGGCGCATTTGCAAGCCAACCCGGAAATGGACCTGGTGCTGACCGACATCAACATGCCGGTGATGGACGGATTGGCCTTGCTGGGCAAAATCAACGAACTCAACTCGCTTGTCAAAACCGTCGTGGTTTCGGCTTACGGGGATATGCAAAACATCCGTACGGCGATGAATCGCGGTGCGTATGACTTTTTGACCAAACCGATTGATTTCGACGACCTGACACTGACCATCCACAAAACCGCGCAACGAGTGCTGGAATTGCGGCAACTGACGCGCGAACACGAACAACTCGCCGCCATTCAGCAGGAACTAAATGTTGCGACGCGCATTCAACGGGCGATTTTGCCGTCGGCGTTTCCGCCTTTTCCCGGCGTCAAAGAATTTGATCTCTATGCCGAAATGATTCCCGCGCGCGAAGTCGGCGGCGATTTCTATGACTTTTTCCTGCTCGATGAAGAGCGGCTGGGATTGGTCATCGCCGATGTGTCTGACAAAGGCGTGCCTGCTGCGTTGTTTATGGCTGTCACGCGCACCTTGCTGAAATCCGTGGCGCTGACCGGTGTCAGTCCCGGCGCCTGTCTGGCGCGCGCCAATCGTTTGCTGGTCGAAGAAAACACCTCTTGCATGTTTGTCACAGCGCTTTACGGCATTCTGAATTTGCGCACTGGCGAATTCGAATATAGCAACGCGGGCCACAATCCGCCCGTGCTGGTCAGCCCGTCAGGCACAGTCCAGCATCTGAAAACAAAAGCAGGCATCGTACTGGGCATCAACGAACACTATGAATATCAATCAGACAGACTGGAACTGAAGCCGGGCGAGTGTCTGTTTTTGTATACCGACGGCATCACCGAGGCGGTCAACAATCGGTTGGAACTGTTTTCCGCGCCGCGCCTGGAACGTTGTTTACAAAGTATCGGCAGCACTTCGCCACGCCAGATCATTCGTGCGGTTATGGACGAAGTGCAGCAGTTTGCCGGAGACGAGCCGCAAGCGGACGATTTGACCATGATGGTCGCACGTTACCATTCGTGATGTTTTCCCGATGAACTCCCGGAGGTCGGTCAATCACCATGCCAGCACCGCTGATGATTGCGATTACCAACGATCTGGCGGAGATTGAACCGCTCAGCCAGGTGATCAACGAATTCATCGCGCGCCAGCAATTGCCCGCGAAACTCGCGTTTGAGTTGAACCTGGCGCTGGACGAATTGCTGACCAACACCATCTCGTACGGATACGAGCCCGGTCAGACAGGGCAAACGATTTATGTGCGCGGCGTTTTGGCAGACGGATTCATCATCCTGGAAATTGAAGACGGCGCGCGCGCCTTCAATCCGCTGGCGATGTCGGAACCAGACCTTGACGCGGCGCTGAACGAACGCCCCATCGGCGGGTTGGGCATTTATCTGGTGCGACAATTGATGGACGAAGTGACCTATCAACGGCGCGCAGGGAAAAACCTGCTGACGCTGAAAAAAGCTATCCCCGAATACCGGACAAAGGAGACGTAACAACCGTGCAATTCAGCGAAGACAAACAAGGTTCTGTTGTGATTGTCGGCTTGCAAGGCCGCATGGATTCAAACACCGCGCGCACCGTCGAAGAAAAGATGCTCGGTTTGATCGAACGCGGAGAGCATCGCCTGTTGGTGGATTGCGCCGAACTGGATTACATCAGCAGCGCGGGGTTGCGTGTGTTTTTGGCCACGGCCAAACGCCTGACCCAGACCAAAGGCAAGTTGGTGCTGGCGACATTGAATGACGACGTCAAACAAGTGTTTGATCTGACGGGCATATCGTCCATCTTTCAGATCAGTCCTTCGCGCGAAGACGCGCTGACGCAATACCAACAGGAAGCGTGAAGGAGCAACAGCGGTGGCTTCCTCTCTCAGCGGCAACGCCGAACAAGGCAAAGAGAACGAGCGCTCGGTGCCCGAAGCCGTGGTGAATCTGCGCTTACCGGTAAACGAAGCATGAAGCCGAATCTTCCCCACGATGCAGCGTTTGTCATTGTCGGCGCAGGGCCCGCCGGGCTAACGGCTGCGCGCGTATTGTCTGATGAAGGATACCGGAACATCACACCACGTATCAGGGCGAATGGGTCAACTTTGCGATATTGCCGCGCGTTACTGCAAACGCAGAGCGGCTGCCGCGCCGGTTGGTTGCTCGTCGGTTGCCAGGGCAAGGTGCGTTTGTGTCAGAGGAAGACCGTTTGCGCGAAGACTGGGCGGCCGCCAGTTAGATCAGATTTCATTTTGGCGTACGGGGATTGCCACAGAGGCACAGAGCCACAGAGATTTCTAAGCATTTCTCTGAGCCTCCGTGGCTCTGTGGCGAATCCGTAAAGCGAATTGAAAACCGATCTAAGTTGCTCAAGAAGAGGGAAGGGAAATGCGTCGCACCATTTTTGACACACCGGTAATCAACACCTGTTTGCATCGCCTTTCGCTGGTTGGCTTACGGCTGTTTGGCTGGCAGGTGGTCAGCGAGCCGCCGCAGCCCAGAAAATTCGTTCTGATCGCTGCGCCGCATACCTCGAACTGGGATTTGCTCGTGATGCTGGCGGTGGCGTTTTCCTATCAAACCAAGATTTTCTGGATGGGGAAGCACACGCTGTTTCGTTGGCCGCTGGGTGTATTTTTCAAGTGGTTGGGCGGCATTCCGATTGATCGCTCTTCTACACATGATGTGGTGACGCAATCGGTGGCGCTTTTTCAGCGCGAAGACGAATTGATTTTGGCCGTGCCGCCAGAAGGCACGCGCAGCAAAACCCGCTATTGGAAAACCGGTTTCTATTACATTGCCAAAGGCGCTGGCGTGCCGGTTGTGATGGGCTTTATTGATTTTGGCCGCAAGCGATCAGGCATTGGGCCGACGTTATGGCCAACTGGCGACATCGAAACGGACATGGAACTGGTGCGCGCTTTTTACGCAGACATCACGGGCAAATATGCTGACCAAACCAGCGTTGCCGTTATCGCTCCCAAATGAAGCCTCCGTCATTGTTGCTTTTCATCATCAATCCGGTTTCGGCGCGCGGGCGCACTTTGCGCCAATGGCAACAAACGCGCCGCGAACTGATTCAACGACAAATCGCGTTTCAAGAATACTTCACGACCTGTGCCGGTGATGCCACCGCTGCGACACGCGCTGCGTTACAGGCGGGCTGCGAACGTGTGATTGCCGTCGGCGGCGATGGCACGCTCAACGAAGTGGTCAGCGGATATTTCTCTGCGGCGGGCACGGTCATCAATTCGGCAGCCGTCTTGGGATTGATGCCCAGCGGCACCGGGTCTGACTTTCGGCGAACGTTGGGCGTGACTTCTGCCCAAGAGGCGCTGGCTGTTTTGCAGCGGCAAAACGTTCGTCTGATTGATGTGGTGCGGGTAGAGTTTCCGACGGCAGCGGAATGTAACCGGTATTTGGTCAACGTCGCCAGTTTCGGTTTAGGCGGTGAAGCCGTCGCGCTGGTCAATGCCTGGCGCAACACCTGGCCGCGATTTATTGGCGGTCGCGCGCGGTTCACGGCGGCGGCGCTTTGGGCGCTGACGAAATCGCGCAAGGTGCCAGTGGCGCTTCGTTGTGATCAGGCGGAAACGGCGCGCATTCAGAGCGAATTTTTTGTGGTTGCCAATGGCCGCTTTGCCGGTGGCGGGATGATGTTTGCGCCGCAAGCCAGTCTGGCCGATGGTTTACTGGATATTGTGGCGACGGATGACATAACGCGTTGGGACATTCTGAAAGAATTGCCCCGCTTGCAGCGAGGCACACACATTCAACATCCAAAAGTAAAATCGTTGCGTGCACAGCAAGTCGAGGTTACGAGTGAAACGCCGCTGGCTGTGGATGTGGATGGCGAATTGGCTGGTTACACGCCGGTGCGGCTGACAGTCTTGCCAGCCGCAGTGCGATTTTTTGTCGCTTCAGACCTGGCGGGTGAATGCTAGCGTTTTATTTCTCGGCGGCCGCCAGTCGGGCGCGTTCTTGTCTGGTCCAATTGCAGAGTGTTTGTTTGTCTGCTGGAGAAAGCCTGGCTTCCGAGTGCAGCAGCAAATACGGCTTGATGGGCATGTGATCTTTTTCTACCTGTTCACAAATCTCTTCCAGCTTGTGCTCAGCCTTTTTGGCTGGATAGCTTCCCCATTCTGAAAATGAAAGCTCTGCCCGTCCTTCGTTGACGTCGTGTACGACCAACCAGGACGCCGGTGCAAAGTGGCTGTACCAGGGCCAGCGCGTCTGGCTGGAATGGCAATCGTTACAGGAACGGTCAAGAATCGTACTGACTTCCGCTGGAACTTGCGTGGTGGCTTGCAGCGTCTGGTTGGCCTGCACTGGCGGATTGGTGCGCTCTGGCTGTACAAATTGGAGCACGCCCAACAACGCAAACAGCACCAGCAGGGTTCTCGTGACGATCTTTTTCATGTTTTGCTCCTGTTAGAAATTGTCCGCCAAACGACCGCTCACGTCGTAGGGCGATTAAGGTTCAACTCATTTCGCAACTCATTCGGCGGTCGCATTATGGCGCACAGCGATTTCATCGTCAGCCGATTTCCGCGTCCCGGCCTGAGCACAAATTACCGCCTCTGGCGGCGAGCGGCCGCTGGTTTTGCTGACGCGCTGCGCGCCCGAAAGCGGCGCACCTTGGCAACGTTGCCACAGGTTTGCATATCGCACCATTGCCGCCGATTGTTTTTGCTGACATCGAGAAACAGCCAGCCGCAGCTTTCCCCCGGACATTCGCGCAAACGTGTCAAATCATCAGCCGTCAGCATTTCTGCCGCTGCATCCGCAATGCGCCACAACATCTGATCCAGCGCATTTTTGCTATCCGTCCACTCCCATACGAAATGGCCTGCCGCGCTGTTCACTCTGACTCGACCGTGGGCGACGTTTAATTCCTGGTTGAGCGTTTCGAGGTCCGCAGACAGCGGTGACAAATGGTGAAGCTGCGCGCGGCAAAGACGATACAGCGCTTCGCGCAACGCCACGGCGCGTCGCCAGATCGCGGCTGCTTCCGGTTGGCGACGAACCGCTTCGCGCGCCAGGTTCTGTGCGCTCGGTTCGCGCAAAAGCCCTGCGTGCCAGCTCCACGCCAGCAAATCGTCATAGTCAGCCAATTTGTCCGCGCGGATTTGTCCGCTTGTCGCTGCCAGCTTGGCGCTTTCGCTCGGTTCACGCCCGCCGACGGTATTGACGAAATCCAGGCAGACGCGTCCGCCCACCAACTTCATCTGTGCTGCAGGCCGTTCCGCCAGCTTCATGTCTTGTCCTTTCTGTAACTAGTGAAAACGCATTGACAGGTTACGGGCGATTGTTTAGGTTGTAACCGTTAATCGCAATGTAATCGGTTACGGACACGCCGTCAATTTACCCAGAGAGAGAGTCGGCGGCTTTCTATTTGTTTTGAGGAGGAACAACGCTGATGACGATGAAAGAAACGATGAGCGCAGAGTTGCGGGCCATACACGATGGCGACGCCTGGCATGGGCCTTCGCTAAAAGAGATTTTGGCCGGCGTGACGGCTGAACAGGCAGCCGCACATCTACTACCGGCTGCCCACAGCATCTGGGAATTGGTTTTACATATCTCTGCCTGGGAAAACGTGTTTTTGTGTCGTTTGGCTGGCGAAGCGATCACAGTGCCGAAGGAGGGAGATTTTCCGCCCGTTTCAGATGTCAGTGACGACGCCTGGCAACGCGCTCTTGCCCGACTGGATGAAACGCACGCGCAGTTGCTGGCGGCGGTTGCCGCACTGTCTGAGGCGCAATGGCAACAAATCGTCGTCGGCAAGGATTACACGGTTGAATATCTGTTGCATGGCATTGTTCGCCATCACGTGTATCACGCCGGACAGATTGCCTTGTTGAAAAAGCTTATTTAGGCAGGCGGGGCAGGCGCAAAGAAACCCCGCGCGCTTCAATGTCGGCATGAGGTCGGCGTGAGTTCAGGTTTCATCATTCGGCAAAGCCTTCTTCTTCTGTGACAAACGGTTCTGCCAACTGACCGAGTGTGATGCGGCCGACGCGCCGCGCCAGTGAAAGCAGCCGCAAAAAGATCAGCGCCGTGATGAGAGCGTCTCCGCCAGCGGTGTGCCGGTCGTGCGGCACGACTCCAAAAAAGTCGCACAATGCGTCCAACGAAAACCCCTGCACCTGTTCGCCATCGGCGAACGCGCCATCGTTTTGCAGGTGCAAGGTCAAATCCATTGTGTCAATCACGCGGTTTTGTAGCTGGAAGTCGAAATGTCGTTCGCAGGCGGCGTTGAGAGTTTCGACGTCGTGCATGATGTGATGGCCGACGATGACGCCGTCACGCAGATAGGGGAGAAAGAGCGCCAGCGCTTCTGGTTCGTTCAGGCCAGCTTGCGCTTCTGCGCGTGTGATGCCATGCACGGTGACGGACGCTGTGTTGTAGGCAACCTGCAACATTTCTTCAAACGAATCGGCAAGCAGGATTTGACTGTTTTGCACCGCGACCGCGCCAATCGTGATCAGCCGATCGCGTCGCGGGTCAAGTCCGGTGGTTTCGCTATCCAGCACGACGAAGCGCACCGCTTCTGCGGGCGTTTCGTCCGTCCAGCTTTGCACAAAACTTGCCAGATACTCCTGTCTGAAATCCGTCGCCAGCAACGTTGTCATCGCGGCATCCTCGGGTTGTAACGGGCGGTTGTCAGGTCTAGAAAACGCTGTGTTGCGTCAAAGGCGGTTTTGAGCAACCGCTGTTCAAATTTGCTCAGCCGCGGTGATTGCCCGCTTGCTGCGCCGTCTACCGCGCTCAGGTCGGCGCGTGTTTGTTGATAGGACAGGATACGCCAGGCTTCGGCTGCATCGTGCAAGATAGAGCCATAGTGCGGGCAGAGGCTGATGGCTTCTTGCAAGCGCAGTAGCGTGTTGGTGGTTGCGGGCATCTGTTCTGCCAATGCCCAGACTCGTGCCGCATCAGACAGCGGAATCAGCACAGTCTTTTCCAGGTCCAGCGTCAGGCTTTGTTTGCCGTCCTGTTCGATGATTGCCCCTTGAAAGAAAGTGAGCGGCGGCAAACTTGCAATCGTGTCATTGGCCAGAATCGGAATGAACGCCGGTTGGTTGCCAATCTCGGCGAATAACAACTGCTGCAATTCCGCGCCGAGCGTTTGTTCGCCACAAACAACCTGAAAATCAAACAGCGCGCGCGTGTCATAAATCGCATTTTCGATAGGATCGTGAATCTGCGCACGATAAAAATCCTGCCAGCTTGTCAGCGGGCGACACGTAATTCCGGGGCCTAGGACTTCGTGCGACACCTGCCAGCCACAGGCGGCAAGTTTTTCTGTGACCGATTCTGCCAAGGCCACAAAATAATGCTCGGTCGCCTGGGCTGCGCCAGCGGAATGCGGCACATACACCAATCCCATTTCGACCTGTGAGGCGGCCAGCAATTCATGACGACCCGCCGCGCCAAACAGCAACCAGCAAGAAGACGCGTCAGGGCGTGATCTGCCGGCGGCTAACAACTCACGTTCAGCTAGCTCCACGACACGTTCAATCAACGCGCGCTGCAATTCGCTCAGCATTTGCGTGAACCACGTCACAACACTGGGGCCGACCAGGCTTTCGCGCAACAGCGCCAAGGCGCGCTGTCGCACATACGCCAACTCTGCGACAGTGGACGCCGCGAGCGTTGCCTGCAACAGCAACAACGGATTTCGCCCGCAACTGAGACTGAGATCATCAGCGGTGAGAATTCCCTGCAACGGAGAATGCGCGGTGCCGTCCTCGGTCAGCGCTAACGACGTGCTGCGGTGCTGTATCAGGCTCAGCCAATAATCAGCGCTCCTCAGATTGTTTGGGACAGTTGGTCGGTTGTTCTCTATCGGACTGGTTACCGACGTCTTGCTCAGTCGTTGGGCCAGCAAACTGGCCGGAGGCGAGGCCGCATTCAACCACACAGATTTTTCGGCTTCCGTCAGCAATCGGTCGCGCGTGGCGGGCGCTTGCAACGCTTTGGTCTGACGCGCCGCCGCAGACAAATGCGCAGTCAGAAAACGAGCGGCTTCAGGATATTTGTCCACTTGCGTTTCAAACGCGCCCAGATCGAAAGAGTAAAGAATCGCTTCGGTTGCGGTGCGCGCCGTCAGGCTGTACCCCGCATCGGATGATATACGCATCAGGCCGAGCAAATCGCCAGGTCCAAGCACATCTTGCAATCGTTGGCCTGTTGACGTTTCGTCCCAGAGCTCAATTTTGCCTTGTTGGATGACCCACAACACAGGCTGGCGCGGTTCGCCTTTACGAAACAGGTAAATGTCGTCTTCGTGAAAAACGACCCGCCCACCGCCGCAAAACTGCAACAAATCTTCCAGCGAAAATGTATCGAACGGCGGATGCTCGCGCAGGAAGTCCGCAACGCGATACCGAATGACCGACGTTTTCATGGCGCTTCTTTCTCGGAAGAGACGTGATTGCGCACATACGTCAGCAGACGAATGCGTGCCGTCTCAGCAAATGAATTTTGGTGGTGAATCGAATGACTGATGCGGTTCAGACGGAGCGGGTTACTGTCATTGCTCTGTTCTGGCATCGAACGAGGTTAGTTGATGAACGAAGGCATTTTGCCACAAGCGCCAGCAGAAACAAGCAAACGCCGCAAAGGAGCGCTTTGCCGCGCAAGAAATCAGGCGTGTGCTGCGATTCTCTGCGCAAAATGCTGCAAAGTTTGGTTAGGGCTTGACCTGACTGAAATCGAAAGCCGCTGGCAGCGGTTGAGCGACGCGCAGCGGTTGCTGGTCGCCCAAGGCCTGTTGTTGTTGTTTGAGCAAGGCGGTCAGGCGCGCTCGTTGCCGTGCATATTTGGGATCAACCGCAAGGTCGCGCATTTCGCCCGGATCGGTTTGCAAATCGAAAAGCTGGGCCTGGTTGATTTGCGGATAGACAATCAGCTTCCAGCGATTGTCGCGCACGGCGCGTTGCACGTTGCGATAGGCGGTGAAGATTGCTGCCCGCCGCGTTTTTTGTTTGCCTGCGAGTACGGGGGCCAGGCTTAGCCCTTCAACAGACGACGGGGTGGCCACGCCCGTCAGGTCGCACAGCGTCGGAAACAAATCCAGCAGATAACAAAACGCATCTGATTGGCGTCCTTGGGCGATGCCGGGCCCCGCCAGAATCAGCGGTGCGCGCATGGAGTGTTCATACAAATTCTGTTTGCCGAATAAGCCGTGACTGCCGATCGCCAATCCGTGATCGCTGGCAAAGACGATGATGGTGTTGTCGTATTGGCCAGACTCTTTCAACGCGGTCAGGATGCGTCCCAGTTGTGCGTCCAGAAACGTGACGCAGGCGTAATAATCCGCCAGATGTTCGCGCACGATCTGAGGAGTGCGCGGCCACGGCGCCAGCTTTTCGTCACGCACGGTCAGCTCGCCGTTGTTGAACGGATGTTGCGACAGAAAGTTCGACGGCAGCGGCAATTTGGCCGGGTCATACAGCGCACGATATTCCTTGGGCGCTTCGCGCGGATCGTGCGGCAGGGTAAACGCCACGTATAGCGCAAACGGCGTTTGCCCGCGTTGCTGTTGCAAGAAGTCAACGGCGGCATCCGCAAATAACGTTGTGGCATGTGTGCCTGAGGTATATTTGGCGCTGAGTTGATGCGTGGCCTGCAAATCCTGTAGCGGCATTTTGTACGGATCGCTCATCCCGCCAAAAAAGACGGCTTTGCCAGCCGCAAAGCTGTTAACAAAAGACGTCGGCTGATTGTGCCATTTGCCTACGCCGTAAGTGGCGTAACCGGCTGAGGCAAAGACCTGCGGCCAGGTGGTTACGCCTGCCAGTTTTTCTGAAATGCGAAACAGCGTTTGGCCGCTCATCAACATTGCGCGCGACGGCACGCACACCGCGCCTTGTTGTGCGCCCATGCAATATGCGCGCGTGAAGGTCGTGCCTTCAGCCACAAGACGATCGAGCGTCGGCGTCTGTATGTGCGGATTGCCCAGCGCGTGAATCGTATCAGCGCGTTGGTCGTCGCTGAAAAGAAACAGGACGTTGGGCGGACGGCGTTTTTGGGTCGTCGCTTGTGAATCGTGCCAGCAAGCGAGCACGCCAACCAGACCGCAAACAAACAGAAACAGGCTTCGTTTCAACATCGGCATTGAGCAATCCATCCGTGAGGCGATGACAGGCCAGGGCAGGTTATGGGCGATCAAGGATTGCGCGCGGCAATCCGCCCGGTGAAAGTTTCGTCAAACAATCCGGTGCGTTCTTTGGCTTGTACGTTGACGCCTTCGCCTGTGAAGGTGAGCCGCAAACGGTACGTATTCGTATTGGCGATTTCGTCGTATTCCAGCCAGAACGTTTGTTCGTTTTCCCAGCCACCTTTCAGCGCCACGGGCAAATTCATCACGCCGCCGCTCGAAATGCGCGCCACGCCGGTTAAGCCCACAGGGCGCGTTTCGGTGATGGTGTTTGCGCCACGGACTTTGGCTGACAAACCAAACTGATATTGCTTCAAGGCGGGCTGGAACGTCAGCCGCGCTGTTGCTGTGTCATTGCTCGTGAATGTCAGCGACAACGAGTGCAAGCCCAGCCAGTTCGGCGTGAAGACATACGATTTGCCCGCAATCGTTTGCGCGCGCGCAGGCAACGGCGCGGCAGTTTGCGGCACAGGCGCTTGTCTGGCTGCGCTCAGCGCAGTGTTGAGCTGCGCCAGGGCCTTGGCGTTTTCAGGCAAGGCTTGTGCGGAGGTAAATGCGGGCAACAGTTTTTTGATGATTTCACCGGTGTTGTAACCGCCGCCGGTCAGCACGACCACGGCATTTTTTGATGGCCAGATGCTGATCATTTGTCCCCCGCGACCGCTGGCTTCAAACGCAGCGGGATTGCCCGCCGCAGGAATGCGCCAGCCGTATCCGTAATCACTGCTGCCCGCGCCGCCAGTTTTGATGTGCGAACGCGTCGCCTCTTTGATCCAGGCGGCGGGCACGATCTGTTTGCCGTTCCACACGCCGTCTTGCAAAAACAACTGCCCCAGCCGCGCCATATCACGTGGCAACAAGTGCAAGTTGCCAAATCCGTGACTGACGCCTTGCGGGTCTTGCGGCCAAATCCATTGCTGAATTCCTAGCGGCGCAAACAGATGCTTGCGCGCAAAGGCTTCCGCGGAAAGACCGGTGGTTTGCCCGATGACGGCTGACAGCACGTGCATGCCGCCGCTGCAATAGACGTATTGGCTGCCGGGTTCTGACAGCATCGGAGAATCGAGCATGAATTGCAGGTTGTCAGGCGCGCTCAACATTTCCCACAACGTGGGCTCGCCCGGTTGCGCTTTGCAGCCCAACCCCGAAGACATCGTCAACAGATGTTCGATGGTCACGCGCTGTTTGCGTTCGTCTATTTGCGCAATTTTGCGTTTGGGGAAAACGGCGAGCAGCGGTTCGTTGACGGATTTGAGTTTGCCCTGGGCGATGGCCAAGCCGATCAGCGTTGTGGTAATCGGTTTGGTGACAGAGGCGATGTCGTGTGGCGTTTGTCCGTCGTACGGGTGAAAGTAGGCTTCGGTCACCAGCTTTCCATTGCGCACGATCAATAGGCTGTGAATGGGGACCGCGCGTTGCCGCAAATCGTTGATCAGTTCGGCCAGCGCTGCCGAATCAATACCTTGTGATTCGGGAGAAGCTGTCGGCCAGGCCTGACTGGCAGCGATGGTGCGTCGCGTTTGCGGATTGCCGTTAGACGTCAGCAGCAACGCCAGACACAGAGAGAACGCGCAGAGAAGCGGCCAGGCCAGAGAGCGTTTTGTGTGTGTATGCATTACGACTCCGAAGCGACTGCTGCCAGCAAGGCTTTGATGTAACCGAAGGTATAAGAGAACGCGCGCAAGCCTTTGGTATCGCCCGCAATGGCTGGCACGTGGTCGGGCATCAACATTCCGTCGTAGCCGACTTCTTTATAGACGCGCAGCGCTTTCAGCATATCCACGTCGCCATCATCAATAAAAGTTTCCATGAAGTTCAAAAAGCCGCCGCGAATGTTGCGGAAATGCACGTTGAAGATTTTGCCCCGGCTGCCGAAATAGCGAATCACGTCGTAAATTTCCACGCCGGGTTTCTGCAGCATTTCAGACACGGTGCCCTGACAGAAATTCAAGCCGTGGTATTTGCTGGGCGTGATTTCGAGAAAGCGTTTCAACCCGGCGACGCTGCCAAGCACGGTGTGAACACCGCGATAGCCTTTGTCAGGCGGCATGCCGGGATCGTGCGGATGACAAGCCAGCCGGACTTTGTATTCTTCGGCGACGGGGATGACGCGCTGCAAAAAATAGGTGATGCGCGCCCAATATTCGTCAGCGTTGACGGGGCCGGCTTCGGTCAGCGGCGGTTCTTGTTTGGCTTTGCTGTAATCGAAGGTGCGACAACGCGCGCCGCCACGGCATTGCGTCGGTTCGGTGCTGACCACGCCGAGAATGCTCATGTTGTATTTCAGCGCCGGAATGCCCGCGCGCGCGGCGTTGCGGATCATCTGGCAAATGTTGTCTATCTCGCGGTCACGTTCGGGGCTTTTGCCGAGCATGATGTTGGGATTTTCGGCGCGCGCGATATAGGCCGAACTCAGCGGCAGCGGAATCATCTCCAACTTGATGCTGAACGATTCCACACGCTCGCGGAATTTCACCAGGTTTTCGACCGACCATTGTTCGTCGAATTTCGCAGAAGGCAGACCGCTGCAAATGTTGTTGACGCCCAGGCCCGCCAACAGCGCCAGCGTTTCAGGTGAATGATCATGTTGATGGCCGACTTTCATCAGCACTTTGCGCGCTTTACCAGCAGCTTTGGCCGGATTGCGCTGCGCTACGGCTTCTGCCCGCGTGGCCAGCGCTTCAGCCAGCGCTCCGGATGCGGCGAGCTGTAAAAAGTTGCGTCGTTGCATGCAGCCTCCTTTTATTTCAACAACTGCTGAATCTCTGGCGTGTTCAGGTTCTCTTTGGTCACCAGTTTGACGCCGGTATCAATGCGGCGCGGCGGCTCTTTGCCGTTGAGCTTGTCCACCAGCGTTTTCAATCCGTCGTAGCCCATGCGGTAAGGATTCTGAATGATCAGCGAATCAATTGTGCCTGCCTCCAAATCCGCGATCAGGTTCGGACTGGAATCAAAGCCGACCAGCCGGATTTTGCCTTGCAAGCCTCTTTGTTTGATGGCTTGAGCTGCGCCGATAGTCGAAGGTTCATTGGACGCGAAAAATCCATGCAAATCCGGCGTCGCCGTCAAAATGTCAATCGCCCGATCCAGCGATTTGGTGGCGTTGGCTTCGCCAAATTGATAGGCCACGATTTCGATGCCCGGATATTTCTGTTTGATCGTGTCTTGAAAGCCGCGCTCGCGTTCGTCGGTCGAAACCGAACCTGCTTTTAGACCAAGCACCGCGACTTTGCCTTTGCCGCCAAGTGCAGCGGCCAGACGTTCAGCAGCCATCACGCCGCCGTTGAGGTTATCTGTCGCAACATACGACACATAGTTTTCCGTGCCGATGCCGGAATCAAAAATGGCTACAGGAATGCCCGCCTGACGTGCGCGCTCGACGATCGGCACCAGGGCTTCACGGTGTGATGGCGCCAGCAAAATGCCGCTGACGCCGCGCGTAATGGCGTCTTCGACCGTGTTGATCTGGCTGCTGTAATTGGTTTCGTCCGCCGGGCCTTTCCAGAAAATTTCGACGTTGGTTTCCTTGGCGGCGGCTTCGGCGCCCGCGTGCACGCTTTGCCAAAAGAAATTCGTCACGCCTTTGGGAATGACGGCAATCAGCGGTTTTTGCGGTGCTTTGTTGGCAGAACGGTTACACGAGGCAAACCAGAAGGTTGCTCCCAGCAGGCAAACGACGGCCAGGAAGATCGGCTTGAAACGGAAGTGGTGCATGTCTGAACTCTCTTTGTCGTAATGATGAAGTGGACGGTTTAGCGTTCTTGCAAGACAAACGTACGGTCGTTGTAAAGATAGTCGCGCCCGTAACTGCCCGCGCCGCCGGTGACTACCAGTTTGCCTGCGACTGTGGCGGCTGCGCCCCAGGACAACGGTCTGGGCAATGACGGCCCGTTGCGCCATTGCCGTGTGCGCGGATTGTAAATCTGCGTCAACTCTTCGCTGGCTGTGTCGCGTCCGCCCAGCAACCAGATTTCCTGGCGGTAGACGGCCATCTGACAGGAACGTTGGATGGCAGCGGGTTTTTCCAGCGTCCAGGTACGCGTTTGGGTGTCGAAAATCGCCAGCCCTTGTTTGGGTACCAGCACATACAGTTTACCTTCGTGGGCGACGCCTGCGAGCGGCCCCATTCCAGTTGGGCCGTCAGGTTCGCGTCGCCAGGCCGTTTCTCCCGGGCCCAGGCTTTCCATTTGTCCGGGCTGGTCATACGCGCCGCGCGGATTGCCCACGATGTACAGACGTCCGTTGGCGCTAAACGCGACCGGCATCGGGCGCGCGATTTGGGTTGGCGGGCCGGGCGCAAGTTGCCCGGTGCGCGGATCATAGATTTCGGTCAGCGTGGTCGCTTCGCGTTTGCCGTCGGGTTCGAGCACATCGCCGCCCAGCACCCAAATCTTGCCCGCAAAGGTGGCCGTCGCGCAGTAGATGCGTTCACGGCTGAGCCGTGTTGCGACGCGCCAGCGCCAGGTTTGCGCGTTCAATTCCCAGAGCTCTGCAAACGGATGCGATGCCGTCGGAAGACCCCATTCCGCCGTCAATCCACCCGACACATACATCTTGTTGCCCAACACTGCCGCCGTCAGATCGTGGTTGCTGGCGGGCATACGCGATACGACGCGCCAGGTTTTTGAGGTGGCGACCGAAGTCGGGGCAAAGGGCATTTCGACCGCAGGTTCCTGCAATTTGCGCGGATCGAAACGCAGCGTGCGTTGTGCGCTGAGCAACCAGACAAACCCCAATTCGTCAGCACGCACGGATTGCCAAGAGCCGGGCGTGATCCCTTTGATGTCGGTTGTTTGCCAGCTTTGCGACGCTTGCGCGGGCAAAACGCGCAATTCTCGCGTGTTGTTGGCGGCAGGAGTCAGCGTCCAGAAATTGGCGCACGAATCGCGCACCGTGGGCGATGAACCGGCTGGCGGCGGCACGGGCGGTTTCGGTTCGGCGGGCGCATCGCCGGTCGTGACCGGGCAAAAGGCGCAGCAGAACAGACACAGAGCAAATGTCAGCAATAGATGTTTCACGGTTTTAGCTGGGCGGCTGCGCCACGCGGCAGCCAGTGATAGGCGTTGTGAGAGTTTTTCCAGAAGAATTGTGCAGCGGCAAATGAGCCTTTGTCGGCGAAATATTCGTGCACGATGGTATGCACCGTGGCATACGGCGCGACCCGTTCGCTGACGGGCCAGTTGCTGCCATACAGCAAACGACGGGGGCCGAACAATTCCCACAGCACATCCAATCCGGCGCGGTAATAGGCCAGGTCTGTGATCGGGCGTCCGGCGGATTGCCGTGCGACCCCAGAAACTTTGGCGTAGACGTTAGGCAAGCGCGCGATTTCGGTCAGGGCGCGCCGCGCGCTTGCCGCATCGTTGTCCCAATTGCCAAACGGCAAATGATCAATCACCACACGCAACCGGGGCGCGAGTTTGGCGATTTGTACCACCAGCGGCAACAAGGCTTCGCCGCCCAGCACATCCAGCGTCAGACGTTGGTCAGCCAGACGGCGCAAATCGTTTTTGAAGGCAGTGTCAGAGATTCCGGCGGCCAAGGCGCGTTCGCCCAGGCGCAAGCCGCGAAACAGCGGATTGCGGGAAAAGCGTTTTAGCTGCGCGGCAAATTCCGGTTGTCCCAGCGTCAGGTTGCCGACGAAGCCGACAATGATGGGATGCTCTTGCGCCAAATCCAGCACCCATTGGTTGTCTTCGACCCAGGGGCTGGCTTCGACGACGACGGTGCCTACGACCTTGTGCGTCGCCGTCAATGTTTGGAATTCCGGCGGCAGGTAGGTGCGATAGAGTTGTGTTTCTGACGGTTTGGGCCAGGGAACGCCTTGCGGTCGCGCCGGATCGTAAAAATGTGTGTGGGTGTCAATCGCCGGAACGAGCGGCGGAGCCAGCGCCAACGCCGCGGCGGAGGTTCTGGCCGAACTTAGCGCAACGGCAGAGGCGGCGGTTCGCTGTAAAAAGTCGCGCCGCGTTAACGCCGCCGCTTGTTGTTGGAGCTGCTCCGTACGCTTCATGTTTCCCTCGCGAATGAAGGGGCGGTCTGCCGTCCTTACTGAACCGTGACTGGCCCGTAAAACTTCCAGCTCGATTTGAAATCGCGCGTGAGTTTTTGTTTGGTCAAAATGGCGCGCACCATTTCGATGGGAATGCGGTTTTCTTTCAGGATGGTGTCGTGAAAGTCCAGGTCGGTCATTTTTTTGCTGTCTACCAGTTCTTTGTGCAGCGAATAAATCTGCAGGCCACCCAGCAAATACGCCGCCTGATAGAGCGGGCCATAGCTGCCGCCGAAAGAGCGGCGGACTTCGGCGGTGGCGTTGTCCACTTCGTGGCCGACGCGTTGCACCAGCAAGTCAATGCATTGTTGCGGCGTCATCTTTTCCATGTGGAAGCTGAGCGAAAAGACGATGCGGGCGCAACGATGCGAGCGCCAGAACAGGAAGCCCATTTTATCTTCCGGCGTTTTGACAAAGCCGCGATCCCACAGCAACAACTCCCAATAGAGCGCCCAGCCTTCGCCCCAGAACGGCGTGCTGAACAAGCCGCGATAGGGTTTGTACCGTTGCGTCATGAAACCTTGCAGATGATGGCCGGGGATAAGTTCGTGATGAACGGTCGCGCGCGAAAAATGCGGGTTGTTGCCGCGCATGCTCATCATCTTTTGTTCGTGTGCCATCGTGTTGGTCGGATACGACACCTGAATGACTTCGCCGCCCAAAAAGAAGGGGCTGACCAACTGGCGTTCGGGCGTCATCATTTCCATACGCCACGATTCGCGCGCCAGCGGCGGCACGGTGACCAGATTGTTTTTCTCGACGTATTCGATGGCTTCGAGGGCGAGGTCTTTGATGAGTTGCGGTTGTTTGCCCGGCTCAACGTATTTGTTTTTGACGTGTTCCAGCGCTTTTTGCCAGTCGTCGCCAAATCCCATTTCGCGGGCGGCTTTTTTCATTTCCGCCTCGCACCAGGCGAGTTCCTTCCAGCCGATGGCGATCAACTCTTCCGGCGTGTAGGGAATCATTTCCGAGGCCAGTTCAACCATCAAGGCTTCGCGGCCAATCGGGTCGCCAATGATGTCGCTGGCATCGCCCGCGCGCGCATTCGTCGTGCGCCCCGCGCCGCCGCCAAATCCGCCTGCGCCACCGCCGAAATTTCCCCCGCCAAAGCCACCGCGTTGTCCGCCTGCGCCCGCGCCCGCGCCACCGCCCGGAGCACCCGCGCCACGTCCGCCGCCAGCCGCCGCCATCGTGGGCGCGGCATCTCCGCCGCGTAAGCCGACCACACGTTCGGTCAAAAACGTGGCGTAATTGCCCAGGCTCTGATCCACGGCTTTATATGGTTCATCCGCCCACCAGGTAAACAGCGGATCATAACCGTTGTAATAGCCAAACCAGGTACGCAATGTGCCGCGCAACCCGTTGACCGCCGTTGCGGCGCGGTTGGCAACCGTCTTTTTCAATTTGCCGGGTTCCGAACGAAGCCCTGTTTCGACGCCGCGCCGCGCCGCTTCGATCTTCTTGTTCAGATCGTTGAGCAGCGCCGCGACTTTGGGCGAATCCACCGGTTCCATGCGACGACGGGCTTCGGCCAGCTCAGTGATTGTTTGGGCAAAAGGCACCAGCGGCGCGATTTCAGCCAAAGCTTGCGTTTGCAAATTCAACTGCTGCAATTCGTGCTCAAGGTGGTTTTTGAAAAGCACGTAATCCACTTTGCCTTCGGGGCTGAAGGTGTCAAAGCTCAACTTGCCCAGCAACGCCAGCCAATCAGTGTAAAAGTCTTTGAAGCGTTGTTGGCGCGCGGGCGACGATTCGACCGGATAAGAGCGCGACAAACTGCCGCGATCAGCGTTGTAACGTTCGATCACGCTGCGTATTTCGCTTTTTGACGTATCCAGTTCGTTAACGCCTGGCGCATTGTCGCTGGTCGGCAATGGGTTGGATGAATGAGAGGCAGATGCTGCTGGCGGCGTGCTGGACCAGAGTCCGACACAAAGCGCCAAAATGGCCAACAGGCCAAACGCGACACGGATTCTCATATTGCTCATGGTGGGTTTACCTCGCGGCACAAAGCTCTGGGTTGATTGCAGGGCTGCGTTATTACAAGGCAACACAGCCCGCTGATGAATATGTGTTTTGTTGGTACTGCTGGTGTCAGAAATTGTGGGACAAACGAACAGACGCCATAGCCTGAGCCTGCGTTACGAATATCTGGGAACAGGCCTGCTGCTTTTTCTCTGGTTGTATTTGAAAACAAATAAGAAGCGAAACTGCCGTCAACGGCGCGTGTATACAACAGGCTGAAGGAGGCTGTCAAAAATTCGCTTCGCGCAAATTTTCGCTGCCGGGGTTTAGGCAATGCGGCCCGGCCCCAGAATGATCGCGCTGTAAGCGACCGCCACGGTTGCGCTTCGGTTGGCGTAGGAATGTTTTTGGTCGCCGCGAAAGACCACTACGTCGCCCGCCGCGAGTTCGTACTTTTCTCCGGCTACCACCAATTCGATCTGGCCGGATTCGCAAGCCAGATATTCGCGCGTCCCCAGCCGATGCGGCACGCCTGCCATGTGCGCGCCGGGCGCAAACTCCATGCGATCCAATTCCATTCCTTGCAGATGGTCAGGCAACAGTTTGCGGATGAGCACTCCGCCGCGTTGTTTTTGCGCAATGGATTTGGCGCGGAAGAGTTTGGCTTGCGCTTTGGGAGGACTGATCAGTTCTTCCACCGGCACCTGCAAGGCGGCGGCGACTTTGGCCAGCACGGAAACCGTCGGATTGGCGGTGCCCGATTCCAGATTTGACCAGGTCGGGCGCGGCACGCCAGACAAACGGGCCAGTTGGTCTTGTGTCAGGTTACGGCTTTGCCGCAATTGCCGGATGTTGTCTGCGATGTGTCGGGCGAGCGCGTCTTCTTTCATGGTTATCCTGTTAGCATTCGGCTAATGCATTGTCAAAACCGACGGTATATCAACGGCAAGTGCGTATGATGCGCGCATCGAAGAAGGAGGGAGTGACTTATGTTCGACTATCAAGGAAAAACGGCGCTCATCACGGGCGCCAGCCGTGGATTGGGAAAGGCGTTGGCGCAGCAACTGGCTGCCGCTGGCGTTACCGTTGTATTGGTTGCGCGTCAACAAACTGAGCTTGACGAGGTGGTCAACAGCATTCGCCAGCAGGGCGGCAACGCGTTTGGCATTGTCGCCGATGTCGGCGACAAAGAAAGCATCTATCCCATCGTGGGACAAGCGACGAGTCTGGCGGGACCGATAGACATTTTGATCAACAACGCGAGCACGCTCGGCCCGGTGCCGTTGCGTTTGCTGCTCGACACCGATTGCGAAGATTTCGAGCGTGCCTTGCAGGTCAATACCATCGGGCCGTTTCGCCTGATAAAAGCCGTGGCTGGTTCGATGGTCTTGCGGCAAACCGGCGTGGTGATCAACGTTTCGTCTGATGCCGCAGTCGAAGCCTATCCCACGTGGGGCGTGTATAGCGCCAGCAAAGCTGCGCTGGATCATCTGACGCGCATCGTGGCCGCCGAATTGGCAGACACCAGCGTGCGCTTTCTCAGCATAGACCCCGGCGAAATGGACACGCGTATGCACGCCGATGCAATGCCGGATGCTGACCCTGCCAGCTTGCCTTCGCCTGCTGCCGTGGCGGAAAAAATCCTGCGTTTGATGCAACACGCGCCGACCATTCCGAGTGGGACGCGTGTGGTTGCCGCAACCTGGGAGGTGGCCTGATGAAACCTGCACGCACGCCACGCACCGACAAACCGCAGGTGAAGCTGCTGGTTGTTGATCCTCACGGGTTGCAACACGACCGAATTGCTGCGCTGCCCGAACATTTGCGCGCAGGCGATTTGCTGGTCGTGAATGATGCCGCGACCTTGCCCGCGTCGTTGCAGGCCCAAAATGCCCAAGGACAATCGTTGGAGCTGCGCCTGATATCGCCGCGCGAACCGAGCGTCTGGCAGGCGGTAACCTTGGGCGCGGGCGATTGGCATTTGCCGACAGAACGTCGTCCCGCGCCGCCACCCGTTCACAGCGGCGAAGAGGTCGTGATCGCGCCACACTTTCGCGCGCGCGTGTTAAACGCTGACGCCTTGTCAGATCGTTTGATGACGTTGGCATTCAATCTGTCTGGCGCGGAGTTCTGGCGCAACCTGTATCGGTACGGAAAGCCGGTGCAGTATTCGTATATGCAGGAGGATTTACAGCTTTGGTCGGTGCAGAACATTTACAGCGGACGTCCCTGGGCGGTTGAAATGCCCAGCGCCGGACACGCGTTGAATTGGGAAGTGCTGTTGAAATTGCGCAAACAAGGCGTGACGGTCGTGCCGCTGACGCACGGCGCCGGATTATCGGCAACCGGCGATCAGCGCATTGATCAGGCGTTACCGTTGGCGGAACGCTTTGAGATTCCGGCGGCGACTATGGCGGCTGTCAGCAAAGCCAAAGCGCTCGGCGGACGCGTGATCGCCATTGGGACCTCGGTTGTACGAGCGCTGGAAAGCGCGCATCTGGGATTGTCGGGCGTCACCCCGCTGACGTTGGGGCCGGGATACCGGCGCAAATTGGTGGACGGCTTGCTGACCGGCACGCACGACGTTTCTGAAAGCCATTACCAGTTGCTGCGCGCTTTTCTGCCGGAACGCGTGCTGAACAACGTCAATCAGGCGCTCGAAGACGGCAATTACCTGACGCACGAATTCGGCGACCTTTGCCTCGTGTTTGGGTTCGACGATTAGGCGGTTGACGAAACGGCGCTGACGCGCACGGGCACATGTTTGTGCCAGGGCGTGCCCGCGACCGGATCGCAATCTTCCAGCGCGGTCAGTTCGTTGATGTTGACGCCGTTTAACTGGCGCACGCCGGATTCGTCCGGGTGCGCCAGTCCGTACCCGTGTGGCAATGCGACCACGCCGCGCAACATGACATCTGTCAACGCCACGCGCGCGACAACCGCGCCGCGTTTGGATTCGCAACGCGCCCAACCGCCGTCTTGCAAACCAAGCGCTGCGGCGTCTTCGGGGTGAATGCGCAACGCGCCATCTTTGTCGTCTTTGCGCCAGCCGGGATCGCGGTAAATCGTGTTGGCGTTGTACGAACGCCGTTCGCCAGCCATCAGCACAAACGGATAATCGTCGCTTGGCGTGGCATGGTTGCCAGACAGTGCGCGCAACGCCGCGAGCATTTCCGGGATTTCCAGATGCACGCGTTTGTCCGCGTGGCGGATGAAAGCAAACGATTCTTCGTATTCGCTGACGCTGAACACCATGCCCGACGGCGAATTGAGAATGGCTTCAAACAGAGCTTCGCCAAGCAGCGGGCCTTCGCCTTGATGACCGGCGCGGCGCACGGCGGCTGGATGTTTGGCGGCGAACTGGTGCGCGGTCGCCCACAAAAAGGCTGCGCCTGCCAATCCCGGCGGCAGCGTTGGGCCGAGCGTTTCATACAAAATGACCGGCGCATAATCGGCCAGCTCAGGTTGTTGTTTCAGCAACTTTTGAAACGCCTGCGCAAACGCCAGACGATTTTGCCGGGCAGCGGCTTTCAGTTCTGCGAAGTCAGACGGCAAAACGCCCATCGCGCGCAGCAAGCGCGTGTAAATTTCCGCTTCGGGCAGCGTGCCGGGCAGGGGCTCAAATAACGCGCGTCGCAAGTGAAAGGCGTTGGCAGGGAATTCCAGATTGAAAAACGTCGCTTCGCACTTCTCGAATTGCGAGGCCGCAGGCAACACATAATGCGCCGCGCGCGCGGTTTCGGTCAGGGCGACATCAATCACGACCAGCAAATCGAGTTTGGCAAACGCCTGCCGATACGCTTGCGTGTCGGGCATGGAAACCAGCGGATTGGCGCTATCCACCACCAAACCGCGCGTGCGTTGCGGATGTTCGTTGTCAATTTCCAGCGGCAGGATGTTCGGCGGCAGTAAATTCGTGATGAACGGAAACCCGCCGACGGCAGAGCGTTTTTGCTGTTCGCCTTCTTGTGAGTGGCCCATCAGGGGAACCAGCGCCGTATGCAAATTGTTGCCGCCCGCTTTGCCAAAATTTCCCGTCAGCAAAAACAACAGCGCGCGCAAATATTGGTTGAGTGTACTGTTCAGCGTGTGTTCCAGCCCCAGGTCTGTGCGCACGGCGCAGCTTTGTGCGTTGGTGATCCAGCGCGCGGCCTGTGTGATGTCAGACAGCGCGACGCCCGCCATTTGCGCATATTGTTCAACCGGAACGTCCAGCAATGCGGCGCGCACGGCATCAAAGCCGGTCGTGCGTTTGGCCAAAAACTCCTGATCTTCATCGCCTTCGCGTACGATGACGGCCAGCAGCGCCGCCAGCAAATAGGCGTCTGTGCCGGGCCGAACTTGCAGGTGCATATCGGCCAGCGCCGCCGTTTCTGTGCGGCAGGGATCAATGACGATCATTTTGCGCTGCGGGTCTTTGTGGATTTCGCGCAAAAACGTGCGGGCATTACGAATGCCGTGCGATTGCCAGGGATTGGTGCCGATGAACACCACCACGTCGGCGTGTTCGACGTCTTCGGTTGCGTGGCAATTCTGGCGGCCATACAACCGGCCATCCACCCAGAAGCCGCCGGTTTTTTCCTGCGCCAGCGCGCTGTAATAGTTGCCGGTATGCATCGCCGTGCGCAGCGCTTTGCCATAGGGGCCAGCCAGATGGTTGCCTTGGCCGCCGCCGCCGAAATACGCCAGGCTTTCGCCGCCAAATGTGTCGCGCAAGGCAACCAGCCGCGCGGCGATTTCCGCGATGGCCGTCTCCCAGGAAACTTCCTCAAACGTGCCGTCCGCGCGTCGTCGCAAAGGCGAAGTCAATCTGTCAGCGTGATTCTGATAGAAATTCAACCGCTGCGCCTTTTGACACAAATAGCCCTGCGACACCGGATTGGCTTTGTCGCCGCGAATCAGCGTCATTGCGCGCCCGCGCAATTGCACTTCGATGCCGCAATTCCGGCTGCATAAAATACAGGCCGTCGGTTGCCACGTGCTGGTCGTTTCGGTTGTGCTCATCGGCATACTCCATCTGCGTGTGATTGGTGACTTTTGCGCGCGCGACTGTATCAGCCTTGCGGCGATTAGGCGAGTTCTTGGCATGGCTTTCGGCCAGAAATTCATTCCGGTTCTTTACGCGCCCGCCATTGCATTGCCCTCACCTTTCTTCAACAATTGCGCGGCCAAACGTTGTGCGCGAATCCCAAGCAAACCAGAAATCATCGCTTGATAATGACCAGCATGGATGCCGAATTTCCCGCCCGCAAACCAGACGCCTTGTTGCAGCAATACCAGGCGTTGTTGCGCATTGCTGAAGCGCTGGCTTCGCAACAGACGCTGCCGGATTTGTTGCGCGAGCTGCGCGTGCAATTGCGCGAAGTCGTGCCCTACAACGGCGTGATCGTGCTGCTTTACGACGAAGCGCGCGACCTGATGCGCGAATATTTGCTGGAATCGGAACTCGGCCTGACCAATGGATTGCCGCGCGAATTGCCTGCCGAAGGAACCCCAGGCGGTTGGGTGTGTCATACGCAAGAACCATTCTTTGTCAGCGATACGTTGCAGGAACCGCGCTTCCGAGAAATGAACCTGATGGTTGCGGAAACGGGCGTGCGCTCTTATTGCGTGTTGCCGCTCACTTCCGCAGGGCGAAAGCTGGGAGCCATCGGATTTGCCAGCGGGCAACTGTCAGCTTATGACCCCAAAGACCGCGACTTTTTTCTGTTGGTGGCCCGCCAGGTCGCTGTCGCCGTGGACAACGCCTTGCACCTGGACGCGGCCCGGCAATCACAAGCGCATCTCGCGCGCGAACGCGACCGATTGCAATTGCTGCTCGACATCAACAACGCCGTTGTTGCCACCCTGGATTTGCGCGCGTTGTTGCAGGTCATTTCGCCTTGTTTGCGGCGCGTGGTCGGACACGATTTCGCGGCGTTGTTGCTCTATGACGCCGAACGCGATCAGTTGCGCGCACACGCGTTGGATTTTCCCGAGGGGACAGTGTCAGAAGGCGTGCTTTTTTCCATGGACGGAACGCCCTCAGGATTGGCATTTAGAACGCGTCAGACGGTGCTGGTTGACCGGGCAATGCTCGAACGTTTCGGCACAACACCACTTATCAAACTGTTGCGCGCCGAAGGCGTAAAATCCGGCTGCAGTTTGCCGTTGCTGTCTCACGACCGGGCGCTGGGCGTGCTCACGCTGATGAGCCTGCGCGAAGAAAACTTCAGTCAGCAGGATGCGCAATTCCTGACGCAAATTGCCGGGCAGATTGCCATCGCGGTTGAAAACTCGCTAAATTTCGAGAGCGCGCGCCAAGCCGAACAGCGGATGGCGCACGAACGTGACCACATCAAGCTGTTGCTTGAGATCAACAATGCGGTCGTCTCGCATCTGGATTTGCGAGAACTGGTCAAAACCGTTTCTGCCAGTTTGCGCGAAGTCATGCCGCACGACGCTGCCGGCATTGCGCTTTATGAACCCGAAGCCGAGCACCTGCGCGAATACGTCAACATTTCCTATCAAGAGGCTGAAGTCTTTCGTGAAGGCGATATCTATCCATTGATCGGCACTCCTGCGGGCGAAGTCTTCACCACCGGAGAACCGTTGCTTCTTCGTCGTCCTGATCCGGCCAAATATCCTGCCGACCGGTTGCAAACTTCTGCCGATACCATCGCGCGTTCTGCCTGTCTGGTGTTGCTGTCGGCGCACGGGCGCAAGCTGGGCATTCTGGGCGTGGCCAATACACAAGAAGACAACTTTTCAGCCGAAGACCTGGAATTGCTTCGCCAAGTCGCCTTTCAGGTTGCGATCGCGGTGGAAAATTCGCTCAACTTTGAGCGCGCGCGGGCTGCGGAAAAAGAGCTGGCGCGCAAACTGGATCATTTGCGGCTGATGCTGAACGTGACCACCACCATTGTGGCGCAATTGGATTTGCGGGAATTGTTGTTGCTGATTTCTTCCAGTATTCGCGAAGTGATGGAGGCCGATACCGTGGGCGTCGCCTTGTATGATCACGAGAGCGGCGAACTGCGTGCCTTTGCGACAGACGTTCCACCGGGGCATCCGTTCAGAGAAGATGGCTACCCCATTCCTATGGATGCCAGTCCGGGCGGGTTGGCGTTCCGTTCGGGTCAGCCAGTGTTTCTGGAAAAACCGGATTTGGAGCGCTTTAACTCGGCGTTTGGGCAGCAACTCTATGAGAGCGGATATCGGTCAGGCGGCAGCATTCCGCTGATTGTGCAAGGGCGCAAATTGGGCGTGATGGGCGTCGCCAGCAAACGCGAATCGGCCTTTTCGGCTGAAGACAAAGAGCTGCTCTGTCAAATTGCCAATCAGGTCGCGATTGCGGTGGCCAATGCGCTGAGCTATGAACGCACGCGCGCTGCCGAAGAAGACGCCAAACAACAATCTGACCGCTTGCAGTTGTTGTTGCAGGTCAATAACGCCATCGCTTCTGCGTTGGATTTGCAATCGTTGTTTCGCGCCGTGTCGGCCTGTTTGCGTCTGGTGTTTCGCCACGATTACGCCGTGATGGGGCTGTACGATGATCAGCAGGATATTTTGCGCGTGCATTTGTTGGACCGCGGCGAAGGCCTGGACATTTTGCAGGAAGGCCAGATTGCTTCGCTGGAAAATACGCCGGTTGGCTTGGCCATTCGCACAAAACAGGCTGTGGTCACCGGCACCGATTACCTCAAACAGTTTCCTTCGGAAGTGGTGCAGCGCGCCGTCAGCCAGGGCATTCGCGCCAATTGTTCCGTGCCGCTGTTGCGGAAAAATCGCGTCATCGGAGCCATGAGCATTGCCAGCAAAACCGAATGCGCCTTTTCCACAGCCGATGGTGAATTGTTTCTGCAAATCGCCGGGCAGGTCGCCATTGCGGTTGAAAATGCGCTGGCCTTTCAAGAGATCGAAGGGCTGAAAAACAAACTGGCCAGCGAAAAACTGTATCTCGAAGACGAAATCCGCACGCAACACAACTTCGAAGAATTGATCGGCGAAAGCCAGACCTTCCGCCGCATTTTGAAGCAGGTCGAAACCGTTGCGCCGACCGATTCGACGGTGTTGATCTGTGGCGAAACCGGCACCGGCAAGGAATTGATTGCGCGCGCCATTCACGATCTCAGCGGTCGCCGCGAACGTACGCTGGTCAAAATCAATTGTGCGGCAATTCCGACCGGCTTGCTCGAAAGCGAACTCTTTGGCCACGAAAAAGGCGCATTTACCGGCGCAATTTCGCAACGCATCGGACGGTTTGAACTGGCGCATCGCGGCACGCTGTTTCTGGATGAAGTTGGCGACATCCCGCAGGAGCTGCAACCGAAATTGTTGCGCGTGTTGCAAGAAAATGAATTTGAGCGCCTGGGCAGCACACGTACGCAAAAAGTAGATGTGCGCCTGATTGCCGCAACCAATGCCGACCTGGAAAACCTCGTCGCTGACAAAAAATTTCGCAGCGATTTGTTTTACCGGCTAAACGTCTTTCCCATCACGATTCCGCCGTTGCGCGAACGCCGCGAAGATATTCCGGCCCTGGCGCGCTTTTTCACGCAGAAATACGCTCGTCGCCTGAAGAAACAAATCACCGCAATTCCCGCCAGGGTGATGGAAGCTTTGACGAGCTATCACTGGCCGGGCAACGTGCGCGAACTGGAACATTTCATCGAACGCGCCGTCATTCTGACGCGTGGCGCGGAATTGGAAGTCTCGTTGGCAGAATTGAAATCCGCTGAACCCGCCGTTGTTTCTGAACTCGCCACCCTGGAAGTCGCTGAGCGTGAACACATCCTGCGCGCCCTGGAAGAATCCAATTGGGTGGTCGGCGGCCCGCAAGGCGCTGCCGCCCGATTGGGAATGAAGCGCACGACGCTGCAATCCAAAATGCAAAAGCTGGGCATCAGCCGCACCAGCTAATCCAACCTGCCGTTATCCGATTGTCTTGTGCCGAAATGTCGGCAAGTGCCGAAATGTCGGCGCGAAAAGCTTCGGCACTTGGCTTCGGCACATCCTCTCCGGTTTTCTACTCTCGACCATAATTCTTTTCTTTTCAGCTTGTTAGCTTGGTGCCGAAGTTCGGCTCTGACTTTGGCAAACGGCTTGCCCTATTCCTCGTCGTCGAAACGAAGTCGCCTGAAACTACGAGGAGAGTGCAGTGATGTTAACGCGAGAGCAAATCGAAACAACTGAGACCATCGGCTTCAAGCGCTGCTGTGCTTGTACGGCGGAATTGCTTGACCGTGACAAATTTTGCCGCCGCTGTGGCGTCAAGCAGGTGAGTTCATACGCGACTTCGACGGAACTGACGCAGGCGAAAGAGGGAGAAACCAAACTGTTGCCCGGTGTGGCGAACGGGACGGAAGCGTACCGCTCGTATTCGGGGCAATTGATTCAAATCGTGGCGGAAAGCATGTCGGCCAGAGCTGCCACGCCGAGCGGCGGACGCACGTTGCGCGGCGTGGTCTGTACGTTGATCACCATTCCGATCTGGATGTTGATCGTGATGCTGTCGCCGCTGGATGCGTATGTTGCTGCCAAAGCGGCGGCGGGTTGCGTGACTCGCCCATAACCCATCGTCAACGATCAGGAATGACACCCGGTGAAAGGGAGTAAACACGATGTTGCGGATTAGCGAGCAAGGGAATGACGGTTCGTTGACGTTGAAACTGGCTGGCAAGTTGACGGGCGAATGGACACACGAGCTGGAACGATGTTGGCGCGCGGCAATCGCCATGGAGCCTGCGCCAACCGTTGCGCTCGATCTTTCGGAAGTCACGTTTGTCAGCGCGGATGGTAAGCGGTTGCTGGCGGCGATGGCCCAAGCGGGCGTCACGCTAAGCGCTACAGGCATTTTGATGAGCGCCTTGGTCGAGCAAATCGCACACGGCGAATCCTTTGCCGAAGAACCGGATTGGACGTCCGGGCCAATGCGCATAGACGACACCGCACAGGCTTGCCAGGACGAAGCAAGCGCGCAGGAGTAGGAGGGAAACAAGATGTTCAACACGCTGAGCAGGGAAGGATTAGCAGATGCGCCGATGGGCACATTCGCAAAACACAGCGGCGGCATGGGGCACGGCCGCCCGCAAGCAGGGGTACGCACAGACTTATCCTCAGGAGGGAGAATGTTCAGAACGCTTTTTATCTGGTTGTTGGTGCTTGGCTGTGCGCCAATGGCGCTGGCGCAACAGGCTGCGCGCGTTGGCGTCAGTCCGGAAAAACAAATGCTGTTGACGTTGCGCGAGGCGGTGACGATGGCGTTGGAAAACAATCGCGACATCGAAATCGAACGGCTGAATACGCAATTGAGCGAGTTTGACTGGCGGGCGGCCAAGGGCGTGTATGACCCATCGTTGAGCAGCACCTTGTTGTATCAGCGGCAAACGTTGCCGGTGGCTTCGATTCTGGCGGGCGGAGACAACGGCCAGTTGCAAAGCACTGATTTCACCGGCAGCGCGACGCTGGCCAAACGGTTGCCGTGGCAGGGCGGACAAGTGCGCTTGAATTTCGACCACAGCCGCGGCACCACGCAGAATCTGTTTAATGCCTTGAACCCGCAGTTCACGTCGCAACTGTCTGTGGAATTCACACAGCCGCTGTTTCGCAATCGCAAAATTGACGCCGAGCGCCGTCAGATTCGTATCGCCAGCCGTCGCATGGATTTGTCAGACAGCCAGTTTCGCCAGCGCGCGGTGGAAATCATCGCCAGCGTCGAACGCGCATATTGGGATTTGGCCTTTGCCCGGCGTGACGCCGAAATCAAAAGCGAATCGGTGACGCTGGCGCGTTCGCAACTGGCGCACAACGAACGGTTGGCGGCGCAAGGCACGTTGGCTCCGGCGGATGTGGTTTCGGCGCGCGTCGAAGTCGAACGCCGCGTTGACGAAGCCGAAGCTGCCCTGGAAGCCATTCAACGGGCGGAAAACGCGCTGAAAGCGTTGTTGTTGCCGACGGGAAATCGCGGCGCAAGCCCGGAACAAACAACCGAACAATGGGCCGCCGCAATCGTGCCTGCCGAACAACCGCAGCTCAAAAATGATTCTGTGCTGCCAGTGGCTGATGCGTTGCGCCTGGCGTTTAGCAACCGACCCGAAATGGAGCAATACCGGTTGCGCAAAGACCTGAACAAAATTGACGCCGAGTATTACCGCGACCAGACCAAGCCGCAGGTGGATTTCATTGCCAGTTATGGCGCGTATGGTTTGGCGGGCAAAGCGCGCACGGCGGCAAACCCGATTGTCGAAAGCAATCAGGTGTTGTTTGACCGGATCAATCAGCTTTCGCAGGCAGCGGGGTTGCCGCCGTTGACGCCGATCAATTTTGGCGCGACGCCGGACAAATTCCTGGGCGGTTACGGGCAAAGCCTCAACAACCTGTTGCGCAACGATTACCGGACGTTTCGCGTGGGCGTGTCGTTCAACTTCTCGCTGGGCAACCACACGGCCAAAGCGCAATACGGGCGCGCGCTGGCAGAAGGCCGCAAGCTTGATGCCGAACGCGAACGCACCGAACACCTGATCGAAGTCGAAGTGCGCAATGCATTACAGGCGGTTGATACCGCGCGCCGTCGCGTCGAAGCGGCAACCAGTTCGCGCGCGCATGCCGAGCTGCAATATCAGAGCGAACAGCGCAAGTTTGACGCCGGACAATCCACCAACTTTTTTGTCCTGGATCGGCAAAACGCGCTTTCGGCTGCACGCGGACGCGAACTGAAAGCCCTGACTGATTACACCAAGGCGGCGGCGGAATTGCAGCGCGCCCTGTCACTGACGCTGGTGAACAACAACGTTGCATTGGCCAAACACAACAACTAACGATTCAAAACCGAAACTGACAGCAAGCGAAGTCTTTATCACGGGTTTCACTGAAGGAGGGACAAATGAGCAACGATACCAACGGCAACAAGAACCGAAAGAAAAAGATTGCACGCGCAATTTTGGCGCTCGCGTTACTAGGCAGCGCCGTAGCCGGGTGGTTTTACTGGCGGCAGCCGTCTGTCGCCCAGCAAATCATTGCGGTCAGCGGACGCATCGAAAGCGATGACGCCGTCGTGGCGGCAAAAACAGCGGGACGCATTCGCAACATCACCGTGCGCGAAGGCGACGCGGTAAAAAGCGGGCAGTTGATCGCGGAACTGGATGACGACCAACTGAACGCGCGTGTGCAACAAGCGCAATCGAACGTGGCCGAATCAGAAGCGAAGCTGCAACGCGCACGACAACAGATCGCCGTCTTGCAAACGCAGTTGGCGCAAAGCCGTTTGACTGTGGGACAGGCCAGAGTGGATGCCGAAGGACGTGTCAGTCAGGCCCAGGCGCATGTGGCTTCGGCGGAAGCGTCGCTGGCGCGCGCCGAAGCGGATTACAAACAAGTGCGCGTGGACGCCGAACGGTTTTCGACCTTGGCCGAGCAAGGCGACGTTCCCGCGCGTGAAGGTGAACAGGCGCGCACCACCGCCGAAGCGCACAAAGCGGTGGTTGAAGCCGCCCGCAAACAAGTCGAAGCCGCACGTGGCGCATTGCTGGCGGCCAAGGCGAATCTGGATAACCCGGCGATTCGCGCGGCACAGGCGCTTTCCATCGAACAACAGATTCAGCAGGGACAGGCCGACATTCAGTTTGCCGAAGCTGAACTGGCGCGCAGTCGTGCGCGTTTGCAGGAAGCCGAAGCTGACCGCAACGATTTACAGATTCTGGCTCCTTTTGACGGCACGGTTGCCACGCGTTCTGCCGAACCGGGCGAAGTCGTGACGCCGGGCAAAGCCATCATCACGTTGTTGAATCCGGGAGAAGTGTATTTGCGCGCATTCATCCCCGAAGGCGACATCGGTCGGGTGCGCACCGGACAGGTTGCGCGCGTGTATCTGGATTCCAATCCGACACAGCCGCTCGACGCCACCGTTGCGCGCATTGATCCGCAGGCTTCTTTCACGCCCGAAAACACCTATTTCCGCGATGACCGGGTGAAACAGGTGGTCGGCGTCAAACTGCAACTGACAAATCCGCAAGGCTTTGCCAAACCTGGAATGCCCGCTGACGGCGAAGTGCTGGTCGAAGGCAATCAATGGGTGGCGGCAAATCGAGTTACCAACCCCTAAACGACGGGGGCATTGTTCTGCTCGGGATCAGGTGACGGTTGGGCGGTTTGCGCCATGGCCTGAAACCAAGTGTGCCGCGAATCCTAAAAACAACCTGCACAAGCATTTATTTCAGGTGCCAGTGACTATTTTCGTCACGATTTATCGCCTGTCTAGGTAGGGGGCGGCGGCGCAGAGCAGTTGCCCCGGATACTGCAATTCATAACCGGCGCAGTCTCACTCATAGCGAGGTTGCGTGAACGATTACTGCAGCATACCTAACATACCTGGAGGTCTATTGTGACACTTGTAGCGTTGGCTTTATTCGCGGTGCCGTTTGTCTGTCTGTGTGTGTACCTGTTGGTGCGCGGCATCACAGACATTCTGGGAAACAAAAACAGTCAGAAAAGAGTCGGGGCAGTCACCAAACAAACGCTGCCCCAACGAGGCCACCACGGCAGATAACGCTGTCTGCCAGTGGTGCGCCCAACCTGGTTGGCTTGGCTGGGAAGGGGATTCGCCACAGAGCGTCAACACGCGATTCTGTGGCGGACTCCCGCCGATTCAGACAAACACAACCTGACGAGAAGGAGCCTGGATATGAGTGCACTGCTGGAAATTCAGCAACCTACCTTGGGCAGCCAGTTCGCCGTTGCCAAGACGCGCGCAGCGGCACAGACCACACAGCCGGAACCGGCCATTCACGCGCGCGGGCTGCGCAAAAGTTACGGCGCCCTCGAAGCCGTGCGCGGCGTTGACCTAGAGATTCGGCGCGGCGAAATCTTCGGCCTGATCGGCCCCGACGGCGCGGGCAAAACTTCCATCTTTCAAATTCTGGGCGGCGTGATGCAACCGACGGCGGGCGACGCGCTGATCTTTGGCGCATCGGCGCGCGCGGCGCGTTCTTCCATCGGCTATCTGACGCAAACGTTCAGCCTGTACCAGGACCTGAGCGTCACCGAAAACCTGCAATACATGGGCGAATTGCGCGGGCTGTCTGTGTCGGAAATCAAACGACGCGGCCAGCATTACCTGCAATTGTTCGACATGGACCGATTCACCGAACGGCTGGCGGGCAAACTGAGCGGCGGAATGAAACAGAAACTGGCGCTGGCCTGCGCGCTGATCACCGAACCGCGTTTGTTGTTGCTGGATGAACCGACGACGGGCGTTGATCCGGTGTCGCGGCGCGAATTCTGGGACACGCTGGCGCAACTGTCTGCGGATGGCATGACGATCGTCGTGGCGACGCCGTATCTGGACGAAGCCGAACGCTGTCACCGCGTTGCCCTGATGCACGACGGTGTCATTCACCAAATTGGCACACCCGCTGAATTGCGTCAGCGCACAGGATTGGCGCGTCTGGAAGTGCGCGCGGCTGAACTGGGGCGCGCCGAAGTTCTGTTGCGCGGCGCGCCAGGCATTGCCGACGTGCAACGATTTGGCGACCGCCTGGATGTCATGGCGCGCGATGCCGAAACCGCTGCCACGCAAACGCGGGCGGTGTTAGCCGATGCCGGGCTGGCCCTCAACGAAATCCGCACGGGCGCGCCAACGCTGGAAAACACCTTTGTGGCGGTGTTGCGCGACCTGGCAGGCGAACGGACTTCGCCAGCTTTTCCCGTGCGGCGGCAATTTCGCGAACGCCAGCCTGACGCCATCGCCATCGGCGCGCGCGGATTGCAAAAACGGTTTGGCAAATTCCACGCCGTCAAAGGCGTGGATATACAGGTGCGCTACGGCGAAATCTATGGCCTGCTTGGTGCAAACGGCGCAGGCAAAACGACGACCATCAAGATGCTGTGCGGATTGTTGGGGGCCAGCAGCGGCGAGATGACGCTGGCGGATGAGCATTTCAGCGCAGGCAGCCCGCGTTCCGGTTTTGTGCGCCAACGCGTCGGCTATATGTCGCAGAAATTCTCGCTGTATGACGATCTGACGATCAACGGCAATCTGGATTTCTTTGCGGGCGTGTATCAAGTGCCGCCCGAACAGCGCGCCGAAAAGAAACGCTGGGTGCTGGAATTTGCCGGCTTGGACGGTCACGGCGACATGTTGACGGGCGCATTGCCGGGCGGTTGGAAACAGCGCGTGGCTTTTGGCGCGGCCATCATGCACGAACCAAGCGTGTTGTTTTTGGATGAACCGACCTCTGGTGTTGATCCGCTGGCGCGCCGTGATTTCTGGCGCATGATCAACACGCTGGCGGATCGCGGCGTTGCCGTGCTGGTCACCACGCATTACCTGGAAGAAGCCGAGCAGTGCAATCGCCTGGGGTTGATGGTCGCGGGCGAATTGGTCGCGCAAGGGACGCCGACCGAAGTCAAAGCTGCGCAACGCGGCAACCTGATCGAATTGCTCACCAGCCAGCCGCAACAAGCCGCCAATGTGTGCAAGGCAGAAATGGAATCGTGGCGCGTGTCGCTGTTTGGGGATCGGTTGCACGTCGTGGTCGAAGAGGACGCGCCCCTGGCCATTGCCCGGTTGCGCCAACAGTTGGGCGCGCAAGGCATTCAAGTGCTGGACGCATATCAGGAACGCACGTCGCTCGAAGACGTCTTTATCGCCGTGGTCGAACAGGCGCGCCGCGCAGGCAAAGTCGCCGAGGAGGAATGAGATGAAACGCATACTGGCGCAAGCGCGCAAAGAATTGACGCAGATTTTTCGCGATAAGTTGACGGTGGCGCTGGCCTTGTTGCTGCCGCTGATTTTGCTGGTGATGTATGGCTATGCCATTTCCTTTTCGGTGAAGGATGTCGCGCTGTATGTCGCGGATTTTGATCAGACGCCGCGTTCGCGCGCCTATATCGAAGCGCTCGCGGCATCGCACACTTTCCGGCTGGTTTCCTTGCCGCAAGGCCTGACGGCGGATGACGCGCTGGCCGCAGAAGCCGTGCGCGCCGTGGTGACGATTCCGCCGGATTTTGGCCGCGCCGTGGTGCGCGGACAGCACGCTGAAATCCAATGGGTGTTGGATGCCACCGATGCCAATACGGCCAACATCCTGCGCGGACACGCCACGGCGATCACACAGGCTTTTGTCGCGCAGCAAGGTTGGCAGGCCGCGTCGGCGCCGCCGCCGGTCAATGCTGAAATCCGGCTTTGGTACAACCCGGGCAGCGAATCGAACAAATACATCGGCCCTGGTGTCATCGCGGTGGTGCTTGCGCTCTTCCCGCCGCTGCTGGCGGCGCTGGCATTGTCGCGCGAACACGAACACAAAACGATTTTGCAGGTGTATGTGTCGAGCATCTCGGCGCGCGAATTCATTTTGGGCAAAGCCCTGGCGTATTTCGTCATCGCGTTGCTCGAATGGGTCTTGGTCGTAGCTTTGGGGATGCTGTTGTTCGGGCTGCGCTTTGCCGGAGACCCAACGCCGTTTTTCCTGGGTTCGCTGGTGTATCTGTTTTGCTGCGTCGCGTTTGGCGTGATGGCGGGCGCCGCAATTGATAACCAGGCGGCTGCCATTCAAGCCGTGGCGACCGTTTGCTTTCTGCTGTCGTTCCTGTTGTCCGGCTTCATTTTTCCGCTGTCGAACATTCCGTCCGGCATTCGCTGGATCGCCTATGTCGTACCGGCGCGCTATTTCATCGAAATCACGCGCGATGCGTTTGTGCGCGGCAGCGGCTGGGCTGCGGTTTGGCCGTCAATCGCTGCGCTGTCGCTGTTAGGCGCGTTTTTCTTTTTTACCGCCTGGCGAAAGATGCGGCACATGCAAATCGAAGTTTGAGCTTACGCAGCAGAAGGAGAGGGGAAACTATGAAACGCTTGTTCGACAAGATTCGTGGATTGCGGATTGTGGCGCTCTTTTTGAAAGAGATGCGCCAGATCAAACAGGATCGCAAATTGATCGTGACGCTGATTTTGCCGCCGACCGTGCAATTGGTGTTGTTTGGGTTCGCCTTGAATCCTGAAGTGACCAACTTGCGTCTGGGCGTGGTGGACGAAAGTCAAACCGCCGTCAGTCGCGAACTGGTGTCGGCCTTTATCGAAAGCCAGTCTTTTCAGGTGCGGGCGCATTACGCTTCGCCCGCTGCGATCAGTCAGGCGTTAAGCGCCGGAGAGTTGGATGCGGGATTGATCATTCCGTCAGGCTTTGCGCGCCAACGTGCGCGCAACGAAACTGCCAACGTGCAATTTGTGCTCGACGCTGTCAATTCGAATACGGCGGGCATCGCTTCGGGCTACGCACAACGTATCATCGCGGCCTACAACCAACAGCTTGGCAAGGACGCTGCGCACGCGGCGGTTGCCCTGGATGGCGCGGCGGCGGCGAATTTGTCTGCGCGCGTGGCATTGCTTTACAACCCCGGCTTGCGCAATTCGTGGTTCATTCTGACCGGCGTGCTGGGCATTTTGCTGATTCTGAATGGTTCGCTGGTTGCGGCGGGCGCAATGGTCAAAGAAAAGGAAGCCGGCACGATTGAGCAGTTGCTGATGACGCCTGCGGCGGCCTGGGAAATCATCACCGCCAAAATGGCGCCGTTGTTTTTGCTGCTGTCGCTGGATGTCTGGTTGGCGCTGGGCATGGGCTGGCTGGTGTTTGATGTGCCGGTGCGCGGCAGCATCATTTTGCTGTATGTCGCGGGCGCGTTGTGTGTGCTGGCAGGCGTTGGACTGGGAACGTTTCTGGCAACGTTTTCGCGTTCATTGCAACAGGCACAGTTGCTCAGCTTTTTCGTCAATCCGCCGATTGCGATGATTTCAGGGGCGACCACGCCCATCGAAGCCATGCCGCACTGGATGCAACCGCTTACCTGGCTGAATCCGGTGCGCCATTTTTCGACGATCTCACGCGGCATCATGCTCAAAAGCGCCGGGCTGGAAATTCTCTATCCGAGTTTGCTGGCGCTCTTCGGTTTTGCCGTTGTGCTGGTGAGCATCAGCGTATGGCGATTTCGCAAACAACTGGGTTGATGCCTTTGCGCGTGCGTGCGGCGACTTTTGGTGTAGCCGCACGCACGCACAAATGGCAGTTTTTTCAAAATCCTGGATCGCCAAAAATCAAACTGAAAGAAACGCTCGCTCAGCCGTCGTTCTGCCCGCTTGTCTGCCCACCTGTTCGTGACTCTTTGGTTCAGCTTCTTGCATACTACCGCCAGGTTCTTCACTGCCACATCCTTATTCAGGAGACTCTGAAACATGAAATTCTGCTGTCAATTGTTGCTCGTTTTGCTTTTGGCAGGGCAGGTTAGTGCTTGGGCGCAAACCGCCCCGCCGGATTTCAGCGCGCTTGAGACGACAATTCTGGCCGAGCTAAAACAGACCCGCACGCCCGGCGCGACCGTGGTGGTTATCAACGGCGGCAGAGTGGTGTTTGCCAAAGGATTCGGCGTGACCAGCGTGGACGGCGGCCAGCCGATTACGCCAGAAACGCTGTTTCGTCTCGGTTCGACCACCAAGATGTTTACCGGCGCAGCGCTGAGCACGCTGGCAGAGCAGGGCAAATTCAAACTGGATGCGCCCATCGGCAATTACGCCAAAGGGCTGACGCCCAAACTGGCGGCTTTGACGGCGCACCAACTGCTCAGCAATTCCGCTGGGATGGGAGATTTCAGTCCGCCGTTTGTGTCGCACGATGATTCTGCTTTGGCGACGATGGTGCGCGGCTGGAAGGACGATGTGCTGTTTGGCGAACCCGGCAAAATCTATTCGTACGCCAGTCCCGGATTTTGGCTGGCAGGTTATGTGCTGGAAGAAGCCAGCGGCAAAGCCTATGCCGAGGCAATGGAAGACCTGGTTTTCAAACCGCTGGGAATGTTACGCACGACGCTGCGCCCGCTGTCGGCGATGACCTATCCGCTGGCGCTTGGCCACAACTTGCAAAACGAAGTGCCTGTGGTCATTCGGCCTGCCTTTAACAATGTCGCGATGTGGCCCGCAGGTTCGATCTTTTCCAGCGGCAATGAACTGGCGCGCTTTGTGCTGGCATTTCTGGCGGGCGGCAAACTGGATGGCAAGGAAGCGCTGTCACCGGCGGTGTTTTCGCGTTTGGCGGGAAAACACATTCCGCTCCCCGGCGAAACAGATTCATTTTATGGCTACGGTTTATTGAATCTTCCCACGCGCGGCGTGCGCTTATTGATGCACGGCGGATTCAGTCGCGGCTATGGTTCAATGATCCAGATGGCTCCTGAACACGGGTTTGCCGTAATCGTGCTGACCAACAAAAGCGGCGAAACACTGAATCGCACCACGACCAAAGCCAAGGAACTGTGTTTGCCGTTCAAACCGGCAGCAGCCGAAGCGCGCCGCAGTGCGCAGCCGCTCACCCAACCCGAGTTGGCGTTGCTGACGGGCAAATACGTCAACGGGCCGCAGACGTGGGAGATTCTGGCGAAAGACGGAAAGCTGTTTTTGCGCGCTGAAGGAGAAGAGCAACAGTTGCACAAAACCGGCGTGCAGCGATTGTCCTGGGGAACAGAATTGGAGCAGGACGTCATTTGGTTGCCCGGAGCGGATGGTCGAGCGGAATATGTGTTCACCGGATTGTATGCCGCGCGCAGAGCCACGCCCGATACTCGCAAGTGAGTAACCAAGCGAGAGACGACAAACGACAAACGACAAACGACAAAGGCCGCCGAATTCTCGGCGGCCTTTGTCGTTTGTCATCTGCAATATGTTTCGACTGCTAACAGGCTTTGATTGGTTATGACTTTGCGGGTCGCCAGTGTTCGAGCAACGGCCCGCTTTTGCCAAAAACAGGATCGGTTTGGGGCAAAGCCAGCCGGGCGATGTTTTCATCTACGCGCGGACGCTCTTCGGGCTTGCCGTAATTCATGTCTACGTTTTGTTGCGGCGGATATGCGCCGACGACGTGAAAGTCGCTGCTCGCCCCCAGGTTTTTATGGCCGACGCCCGCCGGGATGATGATGACATCGCCTGCGTTGATTGTTTCAGTGGGGCCAGATTCGCCGCCCAACTGCACTTTGGCCGAGCCGCTGAACACAAACAGCGCCTCGTGCGCCGTGCTGTGGTAATGGTGATAGGTGAAAATTCCGTTGCGCCAGTCATTGCCCCAGCCTTGTTTGTGCAACAAGGTTTCGATGGCCGTGGCCGGATCGTCTTTCGGCAGCGTCAATGCTTCCTGATACAACAATACGGGCAATCGGCTATTGGGAATTGTGCCCGCGTCTTTGAGCAATTTGGCGCTGACGCGCGGTTCTTTGGCGATGATCAGACCGTTGATACTCAGGCCGTTGTCGGGGGCGAGCGGGTCAGCTTGCGTGTCGAGCGCAAACGCAGAGGCGCTGAGCGCACCTGCCGCCAGAAAAGATCGTCGGTTGATGTTCATGTCCTTACCTTTCCTTGTCTGCGTTGAAATCTTCGATCACGGCGGCGGCCAGTCTAAAACAAGCGCCAGCGTATTGGTACTGGGCCGGGCGTGAAGAAAGATTGCTTGCTTGCGGTTGCGCGCTGGGCAAATGCGCGCTTCTGGCGTAGGCTTCCTGCCAACCGCGTCTGCTGACAAAGTCTGGCAAAAAGGGGAGCAGACGTACCAACTTCATCAACAATTCGGGAGATCATCAATGAATCGTCGAGAATTTCTGCAAGCCGGAAGTGGGTTGGCATTGGCAGGGACGCTGGGGAGCGATCCGCGCGGTTATGCGGCAGAGTTCGCTCAACGCAAACCACGCGTCGGCCTGATCGGTACGGGCTGGTATGGCAAATGTGATTTGTTGCGCCTGATTCAGGTCGCGCCGGTCGAAGTGGTCAGTTTGTGCGATGTGGACAAACGCATGCTGAGCGAGGCGGCGGACCTGGTGGCTACGCGACAGGCGTCGAAACAGAAACCGCGCACGTATAGCGACTATCGTGCGATGTTGAAAGAAAAAGACCTCGACATCGTCTTGATCGCTACGCCTGACCACTGGCACGCATTGCCGATGATTGCCGCCGTCGAAGCCGGTGCGGATATCTATGTGCAAAAACCGATCAGCGTGGATATTGTCGAAGGCCAGGCGATGGTGGCCGCCGCGCGCAAACATAAACGCGTGGTGCAAGTCGGCACACAGCGCCGTTCCACGCCTCACCTGGTCGAAGCGCGCGAGCAGATCGTGCAAGCAGGCAAGTTGGGCAAGGTCGAGTTGGTAGAGATTTATTGCTATTACCACATGCGCACGCGCGAGAATCCGCCCGACATCGCGCCGCCGGATTACCTGGATTATGAAATGTGGACGGGACCGGCTCCGATGCGACCCTATAACAAGTTGGTGCATCCGCGCAGTTGGCGCGCGTTTATGGAATACGGCAACGGCATCGTCGGCGACATGTGCATTCACATGCTGGATATGGTGCGCTGGATGCTGGGCCTGGGTTGGCCAAAAAGTGTTTCTTCGACGGGCGGCATTTTGGTAGACAAACAGAGCAAGGCAAACATCAGCGACACGCAATTGGCGACCTTTGATTACGACAATGTCAAAGTCGTCTGGCAACATCGCACCTGGGGACATCCCAACGATCCGCAATATCCCTGGGGCGCGACTTTGTACGGTGACAAAGGCACTCTGAAAGCCAGCGTGATGAGTTACGATTACATTCCGCTCGACAGAAACGAAAAGCCCATTCACAAAGACGTCACCTACGAACTGGAACAGTATCCCGAAGACAAAACCGAAAAAGACCTGGAACGGCACGTTGCGCCCGCCATTCGGCATCACATGCAGGATTTGTTGCGCGCCATCGAAAAGCGCAGCAAGCCGGTGGCCGACATCGAAGAAGGCCACATTTCGACGGCAACTTGCATCCTGGCCAATCTTTCGATGGATTTAGGACGCACGCTTGTTTGGGATGCGCAAAAGCAGCGCGTCGTCGGCGACGTCGAAGCCAACAAACGGTTGCGCCGTCCGTATCGCGGCCCGTGGAAGCATCCGGAAGTGTAAGTCTGAATCGGCGTACGGCCGTTCGACCTGTTTCAAATGGCTGCGGGGCTGTACGCCCAACAAAAAATGCATCATCTAACCCAGACCTAACCTGAGCAGGGTACGATTCGTCTGCAACACATCACCTGCAACTTTTACGGAGAATTCACATGACCACGCTTCGTTTCGGACGCAGAAGCGCGTGCGCGTTTCTGTGGTTGATCTTGGGCGGATTTTGTCTCGTCCCGCGCACTGCCGGGCCTATGGCGCAGGCACAGCAAGCCGCTGCCAGTCACGTTTTCATCATCTCGGTGGATGGGATGGTGCCGGACTATTACACCGCGCCTGAACGGTTGGGATTGCGCATGCCGAATTTGCTGAAGTTGAAAAATGGCGGCGCCTATGCCGAAGGGATGGAGGGCGTCTATCCGACCGTGACCTATCCGTCGCATACGACACTGGTCACCGGCTTG
>JAEUQO010000373.1 GCA_016789605.1 Acidobacteriota bacterium | reverse complement strand
AAAAACCACGTCGTGTGCCCGATGTGCCAGCGCGGCGGAGACATAAACTCGGCGGTCTGAATGACGTAATCTTCGATCTCTAGCGGCGCAACGATCTGCATCGTTTGCTGGCGAACTTGTTTAAACAATTCGATCATTTGAGTAACTGGCATTACTTCCCAATTGCAAACAGGTCGCGTTCGCCGCGCACGAACATCATCTTGCCGGAAATTGCCGGAGTCGCCATCAACAATTGGCCGATGCTGTTTTTGCCGAGCAGTTCAAATTTGTCTCCGGCTTTGACAATGAAAATGTCGCCGTCTTCGCTGGGCAGATAAATCTTTCCGTCCGAAGCCACAGGCGAGCCGCTGAAGCCGCTGCCTTGATGAGGAATGCGTGATTGATACTTTTCTTCGCCGGTCGCCAGATCGAAGCAGGTGAAGATGCCTTCGTTTTTCAACACGTACAGCAATCCCTGGTAAATCAACGGCGTCGGCATGTACGACCCGACTTTCTGCCGCGTCCAGGCGACATGCTGGCTGGAGGTTTTGTCTTTTGGCAAAGTGATGTCGCCGCTGGCTCCGGGGCGAACAACAAAGATCGGCGCATTCGGGCGGCGTCCGCTGGCGACGACAATCAATTCACCCGAAAAGATCGGAGTCGGTGCGGTGATATTGGAACTGTCGCCGAGTTTCCAAAGTTCTTTGCCGGTTTCGGGATCATTGCCGCGAATGAAGTTCGGCGCGTTGGTGATGATTTCAGTTCGAGTTTTGCCAGCGTAAACCGTCGGCGTCGCCCACGAAGGCATTTCGGTGCGTTCGGTTTTCCAGACGGTTTCGCCGGTTTTGATGTTCACGGCCATCAGAAAATCTTCTTTGGAAGTGTCGCACTGCACGATGACCAAGTCTTTGTAAATGATCGGCGAACTGGCCGTGCCCCATTCGTATTCGGGCAAGTCATAAGCGCCGACATCCAATCGCCCCAGGTCTTTTTTCCACGCGAGCTTGCCTTTCATATCGAAAGCGTAAAGCCCTTGCGAACCAAAAAACGCGACGACGTAACGGCCATCCGTCACAGGCGTTGAACTGGCGTACGTGGATTTGACGTGACGCTTTTCCTTCGGCTCGCCTTCGTAAGCGACTTTGTCCCAGAGAATCTTGCCGGTCTTTTTGTCCAGACAGAACACTTTCCACTGATGCACGGATTTGTCGTCCGAAGCGTCTCCTGCGCCGTACAAGCCCGGTTTGAACGAGGCTTTGTCTTTGCTGCTGATGGCCGAAGTGACAAAGATTTTGTCTTCCCAGACAACGGGGCTGGAATGCGCCAAACCAGGAATGCGGACTTTCCATTTGATCGCCGTTCCCTTTTCGCCATCCCAGGCGTCGGGCAGGTTTTGGCCATCGGCGATTCCGGCGGCGTTTTGCCCTCTGAAGGAAGGCCAGTTGTCTTTGGCGGATTGCGTTTGAGCAACAGCGGGTAGGAAAAAGAAAACGAGTAAAAACAAGGTGTGGGATTTCATGCCGGTAATCTCCATTCAAATCAGGTGAACGAGCACAGGTACCAAGGGCCAAACAAGTGTCTCGCGTACGTCATGTCTCCGCCAAACAACCCGACAACAAAAGCATATTTTGGATTTTTGAGATCTGTCATGGAAACCTGATTGGCGTGCATCACCAATCCGGTTGGGTCATAAACAATACCGACCCAGTTATCAATGATCCCGCCTGGCATGGGGAACGCAACCCTTCGAGGCGATCCGCAATCAACAGTCCACTTTTGATCCTCAGACTTTTGTGGTGGGCATTCAGTAGAAGAATTAACACGTGCAATCACTTCTTCGTATTGGCTTTTGTGCCAGTAAAAATAGCTGTACAAAGAAATTTCGTCGCCGTAAACATAAAAAACGGGAAGAACAATAAGTGTCAGCAACAAACAGATGATTCGACGCGTTCGTCCATCTGGCTCGAATAAACTGGCCACAAGCCCCAAAACCAGTAAAGCTCCCCAAAGCCACAACGCGCCGACAACAAGTGGCGAGACAAAATCAAAAGGCTCGTTAAGGTATACCCCAGAGACTCCGGCGAGAATGAAAAGTAACAACCAAATTAAGGTCACGATGGGCAACAGTCTGTAAACTTCTTTGAGCATTTCCACTAACCTTTTTTGGGGGCTGTGATTGGTCGCAGCTTTTCTTTCCTCAATCGAACGCTCACATCTAATCCAACTCTTTGTTGGCTTGTGGCCGTCCGCCCAGCAATTCAGGAAACCAAGCCTGTGCATTTGCTTGTCCAAATCGCTGTACATCAAGTGATTCTGAGTTCAGTTGCATTGTTACAATCTGTCGAAACGATTCGACCGACTCACCGCGACTAACTAGCTCAGCAATGATTAGATGGGAAATGTAATATTCGTTTACCAAACGAGAACGAAGATTTGATGAACTCATTTGTTTCAGGGATTTATGAAACGAACGAGACACCAAGAACCACGGCGCACGACCAACTGCCCACCCCACAACAACCCCGACGATCACGCCAACACCAACCCCAACATTGCCAGCAATGACAGAACCCAGACGATAACCTGCAACCCCACCAACGAACATGGCCGCAAACTGAAAGATGTCGAAGATGGTGATCATCTTTTTCCTCAGATTGAGCAGGGTTTATAACGATAGAGCTTCCCGCGAACACCAAAGCTGCGCCGAGCCGCAGCACTCCAAATCAAATCACGACCAACGACCGCGCTCCTTTGTCCGTCACGCGCCCGATGATTGCCGCGTCGGCGTATGTTTCTCTCAACCGAGCCAACAGCGCATCAGCCTTGTCAGCCGCGATGGAAATCAGCATGCCTCCGGCGGTTTGCGGATCGAAAAGCAGGCTGGCCATTTCTTTGGTGATGTCAGTGTCCAGCATAAAGTCGTTGCCGATGTATTCGCGGTTTGTTTTGTCGCCTTGCGTCAGCATCTTGCGCCGAGCCATTTCCAGCGCGCCATCAATCAACGGAATGTGTTTGGCGTTGAGTTCAATTGTCGCTCTGCTGCCTTTGGCCAATTCCCAGGCGTGTCCCATCAAACCGAAACCGGTGATGTCTGTGGCTCCGCGAACACCGAATTCGCGCATGGCGGCGGCGGCGTGGCGACCGGCGGTCAGCATGACTTTGACAGAAGCTTCGGCCATCTCTTTGGTAGCTTTGCCAAATTTGATGCCGGTCGAAATGACTCCGGTGCCGATGGGTTTGGTCAGAATCAAAACGTCGCCGGGTTTAGCTCCGGCATTGGCGGCAACTTCGTCGGGGTGAATCAAGCCGGTCACCGAATACCCGAACATGATTTCGGCGCTCTGCACGCTGTGGCCGCCAACCAGCGTCACACCGTTTTCAGTCAAAATGGACAAACCGCCGCGCATGATTTCGGCCAGAATTTCAAAGTCCACGCCTTTTTTGGGAAAGGCGGTGATGGCCATTGCCGTGATCGGAGTCCCGCCCATCGCCCACACGTCGTTGATCGAATTCAGCGCGGCGATGCGTCCATAATCAAACGGGTCGTCAACAATCGGCGTGAAAAAATCCAGCGTCTGCACAATCGCCAGATCATCGCGCAGTTTATACACTGCGGCATCGTCGGCGGTGTCGAAGCCAACTAGCAGATTCGGGTTATGCGGCTGGCGCGGTAAGCTGCCCAGAACCTGGGCAAGTGTGCTCGGCGAGAGCTTTGACGCTCAACCAGCGCAATCAACCATTTGTGTCAGTCGTTTTGCCATTGCGCGTAAAAAAGAACCACGAACAAACACAAAACAGACGGAAAGCGTCGGGTTCTCACTTTCCGTCTGTTTCGCGCAATTCGTGGTGGGTTGAAGTTATTCTTCTGCAGTTTTGGCTGCGCCGCGTTTGCCCGTTGCCGGAGCGGCAGCCGTTGCCGCCTGTGCCGGAGCAGCTTCCGCCTGCGTCTTGGAACCAATACCCAGCACCTTGCGCACTTCGGTTTCGACCTTTGCGCAAAGCTCCTTGTTCTCTTGCAGGGTTTTCTTGGCGTTTTCGCGGCCTTGGCCCAACCGTTCGCCTTTGTATGAAAACCACGCGCCGGATTTTTCCACGACCTTGTTTTCGACGCCCAGGTCAATCAGTTCGCCGTATTTCGAAATGCCTTCGCCATACATAATGTCGAATTCCGCTTCACGAAAAGGCGGCGCAACTTTGTTTTTGACGATTTTGACTTTGGTGCGATTGCCCATGACGTTTTCGCCGTCTTTGATCGCGCTGATGCGGCGAATGTCTACGCGCACGGAAGAGTAAAATTTCAGCGCACGACCGCCGGTAGTCGTTTCAGGCGAACCGAACATCACGCCGATTTTTTCGCGAATCTGGTTGATGAAAATCAGACAAGTGTTGGAACGTCCGACGACCGCAGTCAATTTGCGTAACGCTTGCGACATCAAACGCGCCTGCAAACCGGGCAAACTGTCGCCCATTTCGCCTTCCAATTCAGCGCGCGGCGTCAGGGCCGCGACCGAATCCACCACCAACACATCCACGGCATTTGAGCGCACCAGCGATTCGGTGATTTCCAGCGCCTGTTCGCCCGAATCAGGCTGTGACACAAACAAATCATTGATGTTCACGCCGAGCTTTTCGGCATAAATCGCGTCAAGCGCGTGTTCGGCGTCAACGTAAGCGGCGATGCCGCCTGCTTTTTGGGCTTCGGCGACTACGTGCAACGCCAAGGTGGTTTTACCAGAGCTTTCCGGCCCGAAGACTTCGATGACGCGTCCGCGCGGGAATCCGCCCACGCCAATCGCGGCATCAATGCCGATGCTGGAAGTGGAAATCACCGGGATGTCGTCAGATCTGTAATCGCCCAAGCGCATGATCGCGCCTTTGCCAAACTGCTTTTCGATATTTGCGAGCGCTGCTTCGACGGCTTTTGCCTTTTCGCTTTTGTCCATTGCCATAACCTTCTATGTCCTTTCGGTATGCGCCAGCTCAGGCGGCTGGGCGGTCTGCGCCGGCTCTCAGGCTGGCGTTTGTTTCCTGCTCCCTGGTAAGCGGCCCGCTGCCAGTTGCGCACGCGGCTTCCGAAAATAAAGGAGGGCGGAAGGTTTGTGCGTACCGGCTACGCTTTCAGGCAAGTTGCTCGAATCGTCGCCTTGGTTTGCGTGACAACTTGAAGAAAGAGAATAAGTTACCCGATACAAATCAAAAATGATGGCGGGCCAGACCATACGGCTGGCCATCGCTCTTTCGTCATTTGGTGCAAACCGAAACTGACCGAAACCAGCGGGATTATACACGTCCAGACGAGTTTGCCACCACCGGACAAAATTATTTTCGTGGATGTTTGCGCATGGGCGCGGGCGCCAGGGAAAACGTATTCAAATCGCGCCAGAGCAATTCGGCAAAACGGGTCTCATTGACTTTGGCTTTGCGCCGAGGAAACAGGCTGGCCCAGCCGAACACAGGCGGCACAGGCAATTGATCACCGGCGCGCGCTTGCACTGCCGCGCGGTAATCAGAATCGTTGGGGTTGATTTCATAGGCGGCGCGAAAGTGTTCGCGCGCTTCGCTTGTGCGATTGGACTGCCAGTAAATGAACCCAAGACTGTAAAGCGCGATGTCAAAATGCGGGTCCAGGCGAATGGCTTTTTGCAGATGTTTGAGCGCCTGTTCCGGGCGTCCCTGCTCCCAATAAGTACGCCCGACCAGATAATGCATCTCCGGCGTGGGATTGAGCGCCAGGGCGCGTTTCAAGTGCGTCAGTGCTTCGCCCAACTTTCCCTCGCGAGCCAGCAAACGGCCCAGGCCGTAATGCGCGGCAAACGAAGTTTCGTCGAGTTTCAGCGCGTGTTGCAGGTGCTGGCGCGCCGTTTCGGGTTCGTTTTCGTCGCTGCTGAGCAAACCGAGCAGCAACCGCGCGCCAAAATGATCGCTGAGCTGTTCCAAGGCCCGACGCAAAAAGCCTGCGGCATCGAGCGATTTTCCCAAATGGAAATAATATTCGCCGATGGTGAAACAGAGCTCGGCGTTATGCTCATCCAGCGCCAGCGCTTTTTCGAGCAGACGCAATCCACGTCGCGTGCGCCCCTCGGTAATCAGCATCGTGCCTTCTTCGACCAGATCAATGAAATCTTCGCGCTGTGCGCCGCGATACGCCGCAATGATTTGTTCGCAACGTTCGTCCAACCGTTCGCGTTCAACGGTTTCTTCGTAATGGCGCGCGACGCGACTGCGCCAACGTTGTTCCAGTTCTTCCGGGTTGACCGCGCGCATTTCCGTCAGCAATTCGGTCAACGCCTCGAGCATCATATGATCGTAAAAACTGCCGGTTGCCTGTTGCTGCGCCAAATCCAGAAGCTGTTCAAACCGTTCGTTGGCGCGCGCCAACGCCGATTCGAGCGCGCTGATGCGTTCGAGCAGGTGCTCTTCGAGTGTGTTTTCAGCGACATCAAACGCAGAAGAACTGCTAGGCCGCGAAACGACCATCAAATACGTGCCGCATTCTTCGCAGTGATCGGCGTCGTTGGAATTGGCTTTTTTACAACGTTGGCAAAAGATCATAGGCATTTGTCATTTCCATTTTCTGTTGGCTGGTCATCAACGCGACGGCCAGCCAGCAGAAAATGACAAATGGAAGTTATAACGTTTCGACGGCTAAAGCGACGGCGTTGCCGCCTCCCAGACACAAGCTGGCGATGCCTCGTTTGGCGTTACGCTTGCGCAGTTCGTACAACAAAGTCACCAGCACGCGCGCGCCCGAAGCCCCAATCGGATGTCCCAAAGCCACTGCCCCGCCATTCACATTAACCTTGGCGGGATCGAGTTCGAGTTGTTGCACCAGCGCGACCGACTGTGACGAAAACGCTTCATTCAGTTCAAACAAATCCACATCCTGAAGCTTCCAACCGGCTTTCGTCGCCACTTTGCGCACGGCTTCCAGCGGAGCCATCATCACCAGCTTCGGTTCGATGCCGGTGGTCGCCTGTGCCACGATGCGCGCCAAAGGCATACGGCCCAGGCGCTGCGCCGTTTCGAGCGAAGTCACGACACAAGCTGCCGCGCCGTCATTGATGGTCGAGGCATTGCCCGCCGTGACGGTGCCATCTTTGCGAAAGGCGGGACGCAGCTTGCTCAACGATTCTAACGTCGTGTCGGTGCGCGGCCCTTCGTCGGTGTCGAACACGATGGGATCGCCCTTGCGTTGTGGAATCGAAACCGGCGTGATTTCGTCTTTGAAGCGGCCCGCTTGAATGGCGGCGCTGGCTTTTTGCTGTGAAGCAGCGGCGTATTCATCTTGTTGCTGGCGCGTGATCTGATACTTTTCCGCCACGACTTCGCCGGTTTCGCCCATATGCCAGTCATCAAACGCGCACCACAAACCGTCGTGAATCATCGCGTCCACGATTTCGCCATTGCCCATGCGATATCCGTCGCGCGCTTTTGGCATCAGGTAAGGGGCATTGCTCATGGATTCCATACCGCCAGCGACAATGATGTCGTTGTCTCCCAACGCAATGGATTGCGCCGCCAACATGACGGACTTCAAACCGGAACCGCAAACCTTGTTGATGGTCAGTGCGGCCACCTGAGCAGGTGCACCTGCCTGCAACGCAGCCTGGCGCGCAGGATTCTGTCCTAGGCCAGCTTGCAAGACGCAGCCCATGATGACTTCGTCAATCTGGTTGGCTTCCAGACCGGCGCGTTCGATGGCGGCGCGTATAGCAAGCGAGCCGAGCTGTGGCGCACTGAATGGTTTGAGCGAACCTTGAAATTTGCCGATCGGCGTTCGTGTAGCGCTAATGATGACGGATTCCTGAATTTTCATATGTCGAAAAAGTAAGTCTGCGTGTTTCTTCATCGCCGGAACGAAAACGAGATAAAACCGGCACAAGACAATCACCACTCGGATTATAGCGGCTGAGAAAAGCGAGTCAAACAATCGTCATTGCAGGGTAAGGAACTCTGATTTGCGCTTGAGCCAGAACATCCGCAAGCGCATAATCGCGTGGCCGGCCGGACATAGGGTTGATCTTTCAGTCACGGAGTTACATTACATGCCGCCCCCTAGCTCTGTTGAAATCACGCAACTGCTGGAACGCTTTCGCGAAGGCGATCAACTGGCAGCGGAAGAACTGCTCCCGCTTGTTTATGAGCATCTACATTACTTAGCCACCATCCATCTTTCACGCGAATACAACAACAGCACGCTGCAACCGACAGCGTTGGTCAATGAAGTGTATCTGCGCTTGTTCAAGGGCGAGAACGCAGAGGAACGTGTTGCCTGGAAAAACCGGCGGCACTTTTTCGTCATTGCAGCCAAACAGATGCGGCGGGTGCTGGTGGATTATGCGCGTGCGCGCAATGCGGATAAGCGTGGCGGTGAGCGAGAGCGAGTGGATTTTGAAGGCGCGTTGTTGGTGACGCCGCCTTTTGACATTGACTTGCTGGCGCTGGAAGAGGCGCTACAGCGCTTGGAAACGCTCCATCCGCGCCCAGCCAAGATTATTGAGCTGCGTTTTTTCGGCGGCTTGACGGAGGAAGAGGCTGCCGAGGCGCTGGAGATTTCCGTGTCTACGTTGCGGCGCGATTGGGAATTTGCGCGCGCCTGGCTGCTCGATAAACTCAGTCCATGAATAGAAAGGCCGCCCGGGTTTGAGCGGCCTTTCTCAGGACACGAACTCGCCAGTTTACTGACAAGCTCCTTTACTCAGCTTAGTCCCTTTGATCAATTGGAATTGCCGCGACGGCGCAGGCCAACCAGGCGCCTGTACAGCACCGTTTTGTCCAGAGGCGTCAATCACCGGCATCAAACAAACTTCGTCACCATTTTTCGGATCACCTTCCACGGTGATGGTGTTGTTGGACGCAATCGCATAACCAACGCCACTGATCACAACCGTACCGCGCTGGTTGGTTTCGTTTCGGGTCGTGGGAAATGACGTTGTGGCAGGCGTGTAGTTATTCAGAATGCCGGAGATGCGATTGCCAGAGCCGCCCAATTCCCGGCTGCCATTGGTGATGAACCCGAATTGGTCCGTGAACAGTTCAAAGCATGAATTGACGTCTTTTGACGCTTCCATGCGCAAAGACAATCCCGGCGCAATCAGTATGGCTCCCGGCGCACTGAACGCAGAGGTCGTATAGGCGTTTGAGCCATCAATGGCCAAAGCTTCGATACCGAGCGCGCAGGCCCAGGAAAGTGAAATCGGAAAGCCATTGGAAAGGCTGTAAGATGTCACAAAATTTGCGACAGGTCCTGCCGGATCGAAGGCATTGACGTCACCGACAAAACCGCCCGTCGAAACATAATTGGAGGGCGCACCACAGACAACCATTTTTTGATATGGCGCGTTGCTGGCAGACGTGACGACGACTTTGTTGGCGGCGTCCAGCGTTCCCGTCACGCGCACGATCTTGTTGGCATCAACGGTGATCGCCCCCGAAGCCAAGCCAAAACGAATGCCGTTGATGACGAAGTAATCCGCCCCCGCGTCAGTAACTTTGCCGGTTGCGTCAAATGGCCGCGTGTTGGTCGGCGCACTGGTGGCACGCAAAAACATGATGACGCCATTGTTCACGTAAACATCCAGGATGCGTCCCGTATTGAGTACTTGCCAGACTTCAGAACGCGCGGTGGTGGTTCTGATGACCCCGTCCGAATCAACGATTTGCTGTGAATCAACGAAGGTTGTGTAAACGCCCGCGCCGATGGGAATTGTCACGCCGCCGATGGTGATGCTACCACCTTTGGCGCAATCTGCTGGTGTGTAAGCCGTCACGACTCCGCTCAAACGCATAGGATTGAAGGCTTGGGCCTGAGCAAGTGAGGCAGCCATCACCAAGAGGCTGCACAAACACAGACTACGAACTGCAAAAGCAATGCTTCTTTTCATGGAACTCTCCTTTAGAACGAACGGTCGGGAATTGTCCGAGGTTTAAGGGTGGCCCTAGGCATGACAGCAAACTTGCTGCTGAGCGTTCCGAGGAATGTCTGCCGCACACCGAAGACGAATAGCTGTCAGCGTCAGAATTGTCGAAGCCAACTGACTAAAAAGTCTCTGCCAGCACAATGACACGACATTTCAGGATCAACTGATGACCATTGTTGTTGACCTTTCCGTTGACATGTAGAAGTGCGTAATTCAGCGGCAAAACCATTCATGTTTTTTGCGTGAAATAGATTTTTGCGCGTTCGGCCAAGCGCACGCTAAGGATGAGCGGGGGCGGCAGAGGGGGTAGCAGCACGATGCAGGCAGAGCGCGCCGTCCGCGTCGCCGCTGAACAACAACTGCCCTTGAGGAGAGAATGCGAGCGCCTGAACGGCGCTCTGATGCGTTTTGAGTGAAAACACTTCTTCGTTGCCAGCCAAATCCCAAAACCGAATCAGATGATCTTGACTGGCGGTGACCAGGCGCTTCCCATCTGGAGAAAACACCGCGGCCAAGATGGCTCCCGCGTGCCCTGTGAATTCGCGTTGCAATTGTCCCGTCGTCACCTGCCAAAGCCTGACGCAATGATCCGCGCCGCCAGTCGCCAACCAACGTCCGTCAGGTGAAAACGCGAGTGCGCCGGTTTCCGTCTCAGGGCTTGTTGCGATGTGATGAGCGGCAAAGCTGCGCACCTGTAACCAAGAGCTTGTCGTCCAAAGCCAGACGGTGCCATCGCGACACAGCGCTGCCAACCAACGCTCATCGGGTGACAGGCGCAAAGAGACAACGTTGAACGGCAGCACCGCCAGCGTTCGTCTGGGTGCCCCACTATCGGCATCCCACAACCTGATGACCCGATCATCGCCCGCGGTAAGCACCAGCATTTGTGTCGGCACAAAGAGCGCTGCGCGCACCGAACCAACATGGCCACGCAACGTAAATGCCTCGTGCCCGCTCGTCACATCCCACAAACGCGCGACACAATCATCGCCGCCAGTCAGCAGCCGCGCACCGTTCGGAGAAAACGAAACGCTTCGCACAGTGCCTTGATGACCGACCAAACGCCGGGTCAATTTGCCGGTTTTCGCATCGCGCAATTCCACCTCACCACTGTCGCCGCCCAGCGCAATCGTGCGCGCGTCAGCGGGAGACACGGCCAAAGCCCGCAGGTTCCTGGTAGCGGTTTCAATGCGTGCGGGTTCGCACAAGGTGGCGACCTGCCAAACCTGCCACTGATGGACAGAACTTTGCGTCACCAACGTCTTGCCATTGGCAATAAAATTCACGGAAATCAGTGGTGCTGGCAATTGCGTCACGCCGCCAATTTGATGTTGAGTTTCCAGATTCCACAGCCTTAGGCTACGGTCATTGCCGACACTAGCCAGCAGCTTTCCATCAGGTGAAATGGCAACGTCACTCACCATTTCGGCGTGTCCAGTCAAAGTGATCAGAAGACGCCCTGTCGGCAAATGATAAAGACAGATCACGCCGTCATTTCCCACCCAGGCCAACAGATTTTGGTCAGCCAGTGTCAGCAAGCTTGGCGGATTGTCTTTGACCGAAAGCACTCTGACGGCGCGCCCTGTATCAACATCATAGATTGTCGCGCGGGTGCCAAGATCGAAAACGACCAGCCAACGATCATTCAGAAAAAACCTTCCCGGCAGAAAGCCTTTCTCTGACCGCGCAGCAACTGCTCCTAGCGTAAGCATTTTCAACCGTGACGCAGAATCTACCGCCCAAAGTTCGAGCGCACCGTCCGTACGCACGACCACCAAACGACGTCCGTCTGTATTACTCTGCAAGGCCGTGATTGGCTGTTTAGAGACAATTAGTTGCTGGCGCAATTGGCCTGCCTCTCGGTCCCAAAGCTTCAATGCGCCGTCCTGATGAGCGGTGACAAGCAGGTTTCCCGCCAGGGTTTGCACAGCCGTAATAGGCGAAACGGTTTCGCGAAACAAAACGCGTGTTTCGTTACGCAACAAATCAGTTTGCGTTACGGTCAATCCGTTCGCGTCTGGCGTGATGATCCGAGAGCCTGCCTCAATGGCAGCAGACGCTTTTGCCGGAATTTGCGACACAGCCAGCAACTCAAGCGTTTTGCCTGACCATATGCTGATGCCCGCTTCTGGCCCGGCAATAAGCCAAAGATCCGTTTCGGGGAAATAGCGAAAAAACGCCCCCGCCAAACGCTCAGCGCCAACGGGCAAGGACAACGTAGCGCGTTCACGATGAATTAAATGCCAGAGGTAAGACCACTCGAACCCGCGCTGAGCAGCGTCGGCAAATGCGGAGCTCTTGTGCAAAAGTTCTTCTACGCGGGCAGAGTTGCCGGATTCCCACGCCTGTTGCGCGCGCAACATCTGCACGGCGTAAGTTGAGAGTTGCTGGGCGCGCGCGCGTTCACGGGCAGTTAATAATTGCCAGAGATTGGTGCCACTCGCGGTAAACAGAAGCAACAAAAGCGCTACGGCCAAAACCCTGACACGCCTGCGCTTAAACCATTTGCCAGCGCGTTGGCGTAACGCCGTAGGTCGCGCTTTTACTGGTTCGCCTGTCAGATACCGCTGTATGTCGTCTGCAAGAGCGCTGGCAGAAACATAACGTTCTGTCGCCTCTTTCCGCATTGCCAGCATAACGATGTTATCAAGGTCTCCTTGTAGCTGGCGGACTTGCGCGTGACCATCTTCGCCCCTCAATTCAGCCAATTTGACGCTCGGTAACGGCGGGTCCTCTTCACAGATGATGCGCGCCATTTCCAGCACGGTTTGGTGTGCGAATTCATATGGCGGAGCGCCGGTCAATAATTCGTAGAGCAAAACGCCAAGGCTGTATATGTCGGCGGCAGGTGTAATGAAGTCTTCGCGCGCCTGTTCCGGGCTGGCGTATTGCGGCGTCATCAACCTCATTCCCGTACGCGTTAGCAATGAGGTGTCGCGGTTGTCCCCAGCGGCCAACACTTTGGCAATGCCAAAATCGAGCAATTTCACCGTGCCGTCTTCCGTCACAAAGATATTGCCCGGTTTGAGGTCGCGATGAACCACATTGTGGCGGTGCGCATAGGCAACGGCGTCACAAACGATTTGAAATAACCGCAGGCGGGCCGCCAACGAAAGCGCATGCGCCACGCAGTATTGCGTTAGCGGCACCCCATCTATGTATTCCATCACCAGATAGGGCCAGCCTTCGCTGGTTGTGCCGCCGTCTAATAACCGCACAATGTGTGGATGACTGAGATTGGCCAGAATGCGCTGTTCTTGTTTGAAGCGGCGGACAATTTCCGCCGTATCGGGACGCGGCCAGACAAGCTTTATCGCCACCGGGAAAGATGCGGAATCTACATTCGCCTGATCGGCACGAATGGCACGATAAACGACCGCCATACCGCCATGGCCGATCTGACATTGCAAAAGGTATGGCCCAAGACGCTCACCGCTACGATCGCGGGTTTGCTCTGCCGTCAGATTCACTGGCTGTAACGCCAGCAAAGGCTGGCGCAAAAACTCATCGGCTTGTTGATGCGCGCGCCACAATCGCTCGACGGCTTCCATCAGCGAAGGATTTCCCTGACACGAAGCGACGATATACGCCGCCCGTTGCTCTTCTGACAGCGCCCAGGCGGCGTCAAAAATCTCTTTCACTTTGCGCTCGCGCTCAATGATCCGTTCGTCCATATGGCTGCGCGACCACAGGAATCTGTCCTGCCGGTGGCTGGGGGAAATGCAATGGATCGTTGACCGGCTGGCAGAGAGTGTCGGGATGACACTACCCAGACAACCGGCGCTGGTTCATTTCGCGTTCGTCAAACAAAAGCGGTTCTGCCTTTTTGCTGAAGTTAGGCTTATTGTCTGCCGACGTTGTTGGTTAAATTCTTGGCTCGGCCTCGGATTTCTGGCCACACATGAAGTAATGCGTAATTTTGCGGGGAAAACTATCATTGAGACGCTTTTTTTTGCGAAATCCTGCCCCTGTTCAGGCTTGGGCGGCGCGTCTTCCTTCTTAATTTTGCGGAGGGCGAAGGCCAGCAAATCCTTCCCGGAAATTGTCTTGCGGCGTCTAGAGGCTTATGTTACTCTCCGCGCCGCTGAAACGCGCGCTCTCACGTTTCAAAGCGTTTTCAGCGTATCCCGTCCGAATCCCCGTCACTGCGGACAGCGAATGTTGATCGCGAACTTTAGCGCTTGAGTCCGCCCCGTCCCAAGCCCCTTCTCAAACACTGTGTTAAGGCTACGCGCTCCGGCAGCCGCCAGTTCAGGTCCCAACGACCTTGTGTATTGCATTAAGTATCCGATTGCCCGCTACCTGAACTCACTGGAGCGTAACCGAGGGTCGCTTGTGCCCTTGCGATCAGTTGTAAGCAATTGGCCCGGTGCCTGATCGGTTCACCTCGAAGTTCTTTATCGAACGCGAGGACGCGCTAACCCGCATTCCCCTCGATCAGCCAGTTCTTCTCATATTTCTGGCGACCCCAAGGTTTGGTCATTTTTTTGATTTTATGTGTCCGGAATGCCGGCCAGCGAATTGATATGAACGCCAGCTTTGCATTTCGGCAATCGCCAACGGGGAGATTTTGATATGCATTCAAGCCCTCACAAATTCACCATACACACCATGAAATATTATCGTCCTGCTCACACTTTTTCTCGCCTGGCTCTGGCTGGGATGTTTGTGCTGGCACTGGTGGCGGTCAGTTTGACCGCGTGGCGTTCGGCGGCGTTGGCAGCGTTGCAAAGCGAACAACCACAGGTTGGCCCGGGCGTGCCGCAAGTTGGCTCGAACGCGCCGAAAAGCGCTTTGAGCAACAATAAAGCGGGCAGCGTGCTCTTCTTTCCCAAATACACCAGCGACAACGCCAATCCGAGCGCGACCAATACGCTCATTTCCTTGACCAACACCAATCCGCGCGATGGCATCACGGTACGCGTCTTTTTCGTGCGCGAATGCACGACCAGCAACATCTTTGTGAATCTGGCAGGCAACCAGACGCGCACCTTACTGGCCAGCAGCGAAGACCCGGGCAAAACCGGCCACATCGTGGCCGTCGCCGTCAACAGCCAGGGATTGCCCACGCAGTTCAATTGGTTGATCGGCAGCGCCAGTTTGCGTGATGCCCAAGGAAATGAATCAACCTACAACGCCATCGGCGTGGCTCGCCGCAAAGGCGGCGCCGTCAGCATCCTGGAAGGCGCGACTTCCGCCGAAATCAAATTCAACGACACCGACTATGATCGGTTGCCGCAATTGATCGCGCTGGATCAAATCGCACCGCAAGCGGGCGGCGCGGAAGCAATTCCCAACGCACAGAAAACCAATGTTGCGGTGTTCAGCCCATTGGCAGACCTGACGAGTGGCGCGCAAGCAGCGCAATACACGGCGATTGCCTACGATCAAAGCGGTCGGCCATATCCGCAAATTGTCACGGCGACTTGTGGCCTGAATGGTTCAGTGAGCAGCGTCTGGACCAGCCCCTCACTCGATAGCTTCATCACCGAAGGTCGTCCTGGGTGGGGTACGTTTGCCGCGCAAATCGAAGGCACGCCCGTGCCCGTGCTCGGCTTGAGCCTGACGGAAGGCGTCAGCACGCCGCAGCGCAGCGCACGCGCGATGCAAGTGCTTGGCCGCCTGAATTCGTTTGTGATGAAAATGCCATTGGTGACGCCTCCGCTGGGTGCCAACGATGCGGCCACGTCAAACTTGCCCGATGCCATCAACAACGCGCTGGGCGCGAGCGAGATGAAAGCCGGCAGCGTGCTGATTTTCCCGCGCTATACCAGCGGCATCCATGGTTCGTCACAGATCAACATCACGAACACTCATCCCACGCAAAAAGCGCGCGTGCGCGTCTTTTTCACGGGTTTGGCTGATACGACGTTGATGAACGAAACGATCGTCCAGCTGTTCCCGAACCAGACCACCACGCTCAACGTGAACGAACTGGCCGCCAACCAAAAAGGCTGGATTCTGGCGATGGCGATTGACAATCGCGCCTTGCCGCTCAATTTCAACTTCCTGATCGGCAGCGCCCTGGTGCGTGAGCAAAACGGACAGGCTGCTGGTTACAACGCGCTGGCAGTAGCCAAAAACAATGCGGGCGCAGTGCCGCGCAACGATGACGTGCAAACGTCGGATTTGAAATTCAACGACGAAATCTACGACCGTTTACCGGCGACATTGGCGATTGCGGGCTTGCCCAGCCAGTTAGACAACCAAACCATTCTCGGCTTTGCGCGTCCGCCGGCCAACATCCTTGATCCGGTGAACACGCGCGGTTCCGTGCTGGTGACCGTGTATGACGAATTGCTGGCGTCGGCGTCGGCAACCGCAGGCCAGACGGAAAATCGCGTGGGCTTGCTGCGCACCAACATACAAGCGCCGCCCATCACCAACACGATTCTGAAAGGACATCGCGGTTGGATGAAACTGACGCCCGGCACACCGATTTTCGCCTGGACCAACAACACCGCGAATGCCACGTTTGCCACCCAAGCCGCCAGTTCTAACTGGACAGGCGGTCTGAACGGCGGCACCGGGCTGCATATTCTGGCGACGGCTGACAGCTTTGTGCTCAAGACCGTGGCGACCAATCCGAACAATCACGCGCCGACGGCCAACTTCGAATCCATCGCCGTCTATAACGAAGCGCGCGGCCCCAAAGGCGTCATCGTGCGTCTGGATGGCCGCGTTTCGACCGATCCCGATGTGGACGATCCGCTGAGCTACAAATGGTTTAACGTGGATCAGCAAATCTCGACCGCGCCGGTTTCGGATTACTGGCTGGGCGTTGGTTCACACGTCATCAAGCTGTTGGTCACGGACGGCAGCGCGTTGACCAGCGAACCGCGCATCGCGCTGGTCGAAGTGCAGGATTCGACAGCGCCGTTCATCAGCGGCGTGCCGTCGAACATCACCAAGGTCAGCGGTTCGGCGGCGGGCGCGGCAATCAACTTCCCGTTGCCGTTTGCTTACGACATGGTGGATGGCAAGGTGCAGGTTACGGCGTCAAAAGCGCCGGGCAGCGTGTTTCCGATTGGCAAAACGACGGTGACCTTCCGCGCACGCGACAACGCGGGCAACGAACGCACCGCAGCGATGACCGTGACCGTGACCAAAGGCACGGCGACGTTGCCAACACAGGGCGGCATCGCAGCCAACAAAGTGCCGTATATGTCGAATCTGAATGACCTGTATGTGATTCCGGGCAAACCGCGTCTGATCACCTTGCAGGCGACGGATGAAGACAGCGATCCGGTCAGCTTCTCCTTACAGAATGCTCCGTCGTTCGTACGCCTGGAAGCGATTGATCCCATCGCGCGCAAAGCGACGTTGTTGATCACTGCGCAACAAGGCGATCAAGCGGCTTCGACCAACGTCCGCATCGTGGCGTCTGACAACAAAGGCGGCGTGTTCACCACGTTGCCCTTCCAGATCGTGCTGAGCGATGTCGAAAACGACGAAACGGGCAGCGGTCAGGGTCCTGGCACGGGCGGTGGCGGCGGTGACGATGGCGGCAATGGCGGTGGCGGTGGCGGCGGCGGCAATGGAAACAACGTGCCGGTTGCTCGTGCGGCGGCGTTGCCCGCGCAAGTGCAAGCCACCAGCAAACTCGGCGCGGATATTCCGCTGGACGGTTCGCAATCCAGTGACGCCGATTTGGATCCGCTCAGCTATGTGTGGAAAGACGGCGAAACCGTCGTCGCACAAGGGGCGTTGGCGACCGTCACGCTGCCGGTGGGCGTGCATTCGATCACGCTGACTGTGTCTGACGGCAAAGGCGGCGTGAACACTTCTGCCGCGCAAACCGTGGAAGTCTTGCCGCGTCCGCTGACGATTTTGAGCGCCAGCCCGGCCAAGATTCCACAATTCAACACCACGACAGTGACCATCACCGGCACGGGTTTCAACCAGGGCACGCAAGTGCGTTTTGATTGCAGCGCCTTCTGCCAGGGTGGATCGCAAATCACGGCAACCACCGTCAGCATCGAAGAAGACAAGATCGTCTTGAGCGTCAAGACGACCAGCAAAACGCCGCTTGGCAACCGCGATTGCGTGCTCAGCAATCCGGATGGCAAAACGGCCAAACTCTCGCGTAGCAATTACGTGTCGCAATAACCGGAGAGCCGCTGGCTCCCCAAACAAACGCCGCCGCCGATGGCAATCAGCTTCATCGGCGGCGGCGTTGTTTTTGGCACTGCTTTTTCTGAGCGATTAGCGCAACACGGCTTTCACCGTGGCCGGGTTGCCGTCATTCGGCGCAGGCTTCAGTTTCAAAATCTTCGTCATCACGTTGTACACGTCCACATTGGCAAACGGCTCGACAATCTGGCCGCGTTTGAACGCCGGACCGCGCCCAATGAAAAGCGCGCGCATGGATTCCAACTGATTGTCGAACCCGTGCGCCCCGCGATATTTCACGCTGCCATCTGCCGCAGGCTGAACCGGGCGATACCGCTCGCGACTGGTCAAGCTCCATCCTTCATCGGCCATAACCACAATGTCGCCGATCCGGTTGCTCGTGCCGTAATGAAACCGCGCTGGAATCTCCTGCTTCCAATACACCGACGCGTGTGGCAGTTTCGCCTTCAATGCTGAATAGATGGTCTCGCCCATTCCCGGTTTCGGAAAGATATGCACCATCGAACTGTTCCAGGCGATGTACTGGGCTTGCGGCAATTCCATGTAATCATCGAGCACCACGACGTTACGCGGGTCTACGCGCGCCATTCCGTGATCAGAAACAATCACCAGATTGACACGCTCAAAAATGCCGCGCGCTTTCAGCCCATCAACCAGCCGACTGAGCGCTTGATCCACACGCTCAATCGCCTTTTTGACATCTTCTGAATCCGGCCCGGCATCGTGTCCGCCGTGATCAACATCGCTGTAATACAAGGTAATCATCGTCGGACGTTCGGCGCGCGGTTTATCCAGCCAGGACAAAATCGTGTCCACACGTTCAAAGTTCGGATAGTTATCGTCAAAGGTCTTCCAGATGCTGGGCCGTTTGCCTGCGATTTCGGCTTCGGTGCCGGGAAAGAAAAACGCTCCGGCGCGTTGGCCCTGTTTTTCCGCCGTCACCCAAATCGGTTCGCCCAGCCACCAACGCCCGTTTTCGACTTCGGCGCGTTTGTTCATGCTGAACGTTTCGTTGAACTCGGCGGCATAGATATTGTTGGCCACGATGCCGTTGTGATCCGGGTACAATCCCGTCGCCACGGCGTAATGATTCGGAAACGTCAGCGAAGGAAACGACGGCGTCATCCACTTCGCCCGCACTCCTTGTTTGGCCAGCAAACTCAAGGTCGGCGCGGGATATTTGTCGAGGTAATCCGGCCTGAAGCCATCCAACGAAATCAAAATCACCGTCGGCTTCAGGTCTTTGATCGCTTTGGGTACGTTTTGTGCGGGAGCAATCACAATCCCCGACAACATAACCAGTAATAACAGCAGTTGGGACAAAGACTTTCTATTCACGCGTTGCATCCTTTGTTCTTGGGTGACCGATGTAGGTTTGTGAACCAGGTGTAGGGAACCAAAATCAAGTCAAAATGGCAAGAAGCGCAAACGCCGCCGCAAAGTATGAATGTGCGCTTTGAGCGCGTCGGCGAAGATTAAAAAAAGCGTTTACAGAACCCGACCGGCATGTATAATGCGGCCTCGTTTTGGTTCTAATCTTTTGGTGTCGTTGCCCCGATTCCCATCTGATCCGGCTCCCCACGCAAGGATCGCAATCCTGCCCGCCCCCCACCTGACGTACTTGGTCAGTCCGATTGAAAGTCGCCGTCTTGGAAAACCGCCTTGACTGAAAGCTCATGTCCGTAAAATCATCGTCTACTTAAGTGTGTTCGGCGTAGGCCGATGTCTGCGTCAACTGTCTTTTGCCACTGCGATGGCCGTGGCGTTCCCTTGAAAAACATACGCTGCCTCGACATGAGGTTTCCTTTATGGTTGGTGCTGCGGGCCGGAGTGTGTTTGCACAACCGATGAGTCGCCCGAATGCCGCCAACCGACAACGTTTCGCGCAAGCTTTTCAAACGAGCGTTTCTCAAATACTTCTCAAACACATGGAATCAACCCCGACTTGGCGTATCGAACCTTCGCGCGGCTGGGTGTCATTGAAACTCGGCGAGCTGTGGGAATACCGCGAATTGCTTTATTTTCTGACCTGGCGCGACATCAAAGTCCGCTACAAACAAACAGCCATCGGCGCGGCCTGGGCATTGATCCAGCCGTTTTTTACGATGCTGATCTTCACCTTTATCGGCAGCCTGGGCAAAATTCCGTCCGATG
>JAEUQO010000323.1 GCA_016789605.1 Acidobacteriota bacterium | reverse complement strand
GGGCGCTAAAAAGACAATCAAGGAGAGAAACAGCAGTGTGTAAACCAACCCGCTGAGAACGACCGGCGCGAGCGCAGGCAGCCAAAACGAACAGAGCGTTGCCGCAACCATCGCGATGGTCATGGGAGAGTGATAGAAGGCGGCAGAGTCTCCTACGCCTTTCTTCCCTTCGCGCCAGAGGGAAACTTTTTTGCTGAGAACGTAGGCCAATCCTGCGGCGCCCAGGTAAAACAGCAAGAGCAGAATCAACGCGCTGCCTTTGGACGCAATCAGGTTTTTCAGATTCGACAATTCCTGCGAGATGGATTGTTTGGTCAGCGAAAGAAAGGACGTGCCCGCAGCAGCCCCCGGCCAGGCTTGCCATAACAATGGGCTATCGCGCGTGAGCAAGCTGCGGCGCAACCGCTCTTTGGCCAGTTCGATTTTGTCCAACACGTCAGAGAACAGCAGTTCCTGCGGCGCAAGATTGTTTTGAATGATCAGAATGCGCTGCCGGTGACGTTGCACCAGCGCTTTTGTCTTGCGTATGTCGGATAGCGCATTGGTAATGCGCGTCAGCAAAAACTCTAACCCCGGCGAGTTCTGATTTTGCTTGAAGGTTTCCTCCCAAAGCTGCTGTTCCTGGTCTAACTGCTGCAAGTTGCTTTCGAGCTCTTTGGCGCGCCGCGTGACCAGCTCAATCCAGCGTTCAAACTGGTCTTGCTGCGCACGCCATTGCGCTTCCACCTGAGAGACCTCTTGCAAGGTCAAACTTTCGGCCAGGGAGTTTTCCGTGGAGCGCGCTTTGTCTGCCAACTGTTCTTCGGCGCTGCTCAGCGTATCGGCAATGGCATTGATTTCGTCATCAGAGGTCAGACGATCATTGATGCTGCGCAACAACCGGTTCACGTCGTTCAACCGCTCGGCCACTTCGGATAGCTCAACGGTATTGTCTGCCCCTTGTGTGTTGGCGGACGCTGTCGTCGCTGCGGGTTGGCTTTGTTGGGCAAACACCGCCTGCCAGCAGCAATCTGCTCCGCAGGCCCAAAGGCCCAACCAAAGCGGCAGGCCAAGGAGCGCCCGTCGCACAAAATGAAGACGAATGTTTGGGTCGGATTTCATGGCAGTTCTTCAATACACATTTCGTGCGGTGGTTGTCCAGCCTTGCGGAGGGCGAACGTCCCCAACTTGGCAGTATTGCGCGTCTGAAAGCAAATGGGTATATTCAGCCCGTTTTTTGCATCTCGCTTAAGGCAATCAAGTGGTGATCACAACGCTTTTCCACACCGCAAAACAAACAACATCGCACCGGCATTCATACAAATAGGCATTCAATCAGGAAGGAGCATTTCGCTTGTCGAAGAATCGTAACGCAAAAAAAACGCCTGGCTATCGTCCCAAAGGGGCCGCTCAGGCAGGAACTGCCGCCGCCGCCAATCGAAACAAACTGTTGCTGGGACTGGCTCTGATTGTGGCGGCAGTCGCGATTGGCGGTTACTGGTGGTCTACGTTTAATGAACGCACAGGCAAGGAAACCAAAACTACCACGGGGTTGAAGTATGAAGACGTTGTGGTCGGCAGTGGCGAAAGCCCCCGTATGGGCAGCGAAGTAACTGTACATTACACCGGCACATTGCTTGACGGAACGAAGTTTGACAGTTCCGTGGATCGAGGCCAACCTTTCACGTTCCGCATCGGCCTTGGCCAGGTCATTCGTGGCTGGGACGAAGGCGTGATGACAATGAAAGTTGGCGGCAAACGCAAACTGATCATCCCGCCCGATCTGGGCTATGGCTCGATGCGCCAGGGAAAAATTCCGCCTAATTCCACCTTGCTCTTTGACGTTGAACTGCTCGGCGTGAAGTAGACCTGAGTTTGTCCTCTGTCTGTCTCTTTATCCCCACGTTGCTGGGTCAGATAAAAAGGACACAAGATGCTGCTCGACAATTTGAACTATTTGACGCTGGCGATTTTCGCGCCGATTTTGGTCTTGGTCGGTATTCTGGGCTTCATCATCCCGCCGCAAAAAAGCCTGACCAGTGGAGCGACGCCCTATAATGTCTTTCACATCCTATTCGGCGTTTTAGGGGCACTGATTGTGCTCAGCGGATACGAAGGCGCGATGCGCGCATTCAATATTGGCTTTGGCTTGATTGATCTATATCAAGCGGTCGCCAGTTTCGCCAATCTTTTTCCCAAGCAATACTTCCAATGGAAACGCGCCGACGATGTACTTCATATCGTGATTGGCGGCGCACTGGTTTTGATCGGAATCTTTGGCAGGTAAGTGCCCGCCCAAACTGCCTGTCTGGCGCACGGCGTATCGCCCCAAACGAACCGTGATGCAACTGGTGTTGGCCTGAACCGGACGATGCCCCGGCCCTGGCCTTGCAAGTTTCAATGCCCAAGGTGTCCGTTAACCCCTTCTATTTACTATTTACTATCGAAATCGTTCCTGCTGGTTTACCATAACCATCCCTGCTGATGCAGTTTCCCAGGTGCCTCTTCCCGATACATCGGCGCAATAAGGCTGATGGTCGTTTTACTTATTAAGGTGGTAACAATCTCTATGAGAAGCGCCCGTCTGAACATCCTCGAGCCTGAATTCTCCTCGGACCGTCTGAGCAGCCGCATCCCGCGGGCCTATTCGTTTGTTTCGGCGATTTACTCGAGGCTTCGCTTTCGCATCATTCCGCGTCAGATGCTGGAATCAATCGAACAGCATCTGCCAGAGACGGGCACCGTCGTTGATGTGGGCTGCGGCTTTGGTCTGTTCACGTTATATCTGGCAATGCGTCGGCCACAATGTCATTTCGTTGGTGTGGAATTGAGCGAAAAGCGTGTAACCCAGGCCAGAATGGCAGCCGCAAAGCTGCAGGTTCGTAATGCCTCCTTTATCTGTGCTGAATCCTCCTCAGGCAATTTTCCTGATCGTTTTCATGCCGCCTATTGCATTGACCTGCTACATCACATGCCACCTCAGGCTGCCGATCAATTATTGGAGCGTCTATATCAGGGACTGGAACCAGGCGGCACCATCGTGATCAAGGATATCAACACACATCCGCGCTTGATGCTCTGGTTCACGTTTTTGCTGGACTGGCTGGTTAATCCGAAAGACAGTTTTTACTACCGCCACGCCTCGACTTGGCAGGAGCGGCTGACCGAAGCGGGCTTCGCTTCGCTTTATGTTTATCCGTTGCGCAACCTATTGCCCTACCCACACTTTCTGCTCACTGGCCGCAAACCCGCGCCGCCTGCACAACAATAAGCCACCCTGATTGATTTTGTAGCCGGGTGACTTTGAGGCACCCGGCGCAACAGCCAAGGCCGCCATTTTCGCACATTAAGACCGAGCTTTTTCACGCTCATGGTTTCTATGCTGGCGTATGCGCAAACTCAGCTTGTGCGTATATACATCCATTTCCCCAGCCTTATCGTAGTAGTGGCAGGCAGAGACGATATAAACCAATGTCTGCCAGGTTTGCTTACTGGCAAGCGAACCAACTCTATTTCAGGAGCAACCCCGATGAACTCAGAGATCAATCGCTATATCGCAGTTTCAACCAAGATCGAGACTAAAGACCTGGATTGGGAAGAAGCCAAACGCGTGGGTTTGACCGATGATGAGCGCTTTGTCTTGACCTATTTTTCCGACATTGAGAGTCAGACCATTCGTTATCTGCGTACGCTGTTGCAAATGCGCATTGCGCTGCGTCCTTCGGTTGCGGCGTTTTTGACCACCTGGAACTACGAAGAGTTTTTTCATGGTTACGAACTCGCCAACTTGTTGGCCGTTTGCGGGCACCCGCTGGAAGATGACCGTGTCGAACGCGTGCAAAAGCGCGCACGCGTAAATGAATGGCTGGAAGCCATGTTTGCGCCGTTGCTGTCGCGCATCTTTGCCAGCCAATTCCCTGCTGTTTATTTATCCTTTGGCGCGATTCAGGAAATGACCACCTTGCGCGGTTATGAGCACCTGCGCAATTACACCCAGAATCCTGTGCTCAGAACGCTATGTGACCGTATCGCCAAACAGGAACGACGCCACTTTGCCTGGTATTTCAACCACGCCAGAGAGTTGCTGGAGCAATCACAAGGAGCGCGATTACTGGCGCGCAAGCTGCTGGAATTCAACTGGGTCCCGGTCGGCGCGGGCGTCAAAACACCGGCAGAAGTCACGCGGCTATTCACAATCCTCTTTCCTGGTCAGTCAGGGCACAAATTGGTGCACGAAGTTGATACCAAGATGGGAACTCTGCCTGGCTTGGAAGGCATTCGTTTGATGGAGCCATATTTTGCGCGCGTCGGCGCCCTGTAAGAAGAAATTGTTCCCTCCCGAAAGGCGCGCAGGTTCAAAGTCATTGAGCCGCGCGCCTTCTCTGTTTCTTGACAACCCTTACCCCCATCCTTATCCTGCCCACCGTTCCGCTCAACAGTTGGAAACCTCCCTATGCTACCCAAACGAATTCTGGCGAAAAAATCGAAGTGGGTCTGGATTGCTTTTCTTGCCCTGTCTCCTTTTGCGTATGGGCTGGGCATCTGGCTCAACGCAAAATATGATCCTCATATTCGTGTTGGCCTTGGCGCCGACCGTGCGCAAATGATTGCCATTGCTGCGCGCTATGTCGCGAGCCGAGGAATCGATGTCTCTGGCTGGAGCCCGCTTTGTCGCTATCAACCGCAAAACGATCTGATGTTCTATTATCGGTTGCAGCAGGATGATGAGCGCGGGCGCGCCCGAACATTGGTTCCTGAAGCGACCGTCGGCGTGCTGTTCCGAAATCCGAATGGAGCAGAAAACCTGGAAGTGGTGCTAAGCCACGATGGTCGCCCGCTAGGGTTTCAACGCTTTCCTGCCCGTACACTTGAAATTCCCGAGATTAGCGAAGCCGAGGCGCGACAGCTCGCACAAGAAGCGATTAAATCCCGTCTGGCGGCGGCAGGGCTGGCAGTTCCCGCCAATCTGGGAGCTGAGCTCAAACTGGAAGAAACGCCTGGCAGCAGTGGCTCAAGTCGGCGCTATACCTGGAAATGGCCCTTTCCCGCTTTGCCTGAACTTACGGTGGAAAGCGTGGTTTCCGTACGCGGAAACATATTGCTCAGCGATCGTGTCCTCGCCAAATTAGACCCAACGTTTGCCAGTCAACGTTTCAACCGCAATTCCACGACAAAAATCGTTTCCATATTAGTGTATGCGTTGCTACTGACTGTCGTGCTGATCTTTGGCCTGTATCGTTTCGCCCAACGCGCCCGCCAAAAAGAAGTCTCCTATTCGCGTGTTTTCATTCTGGCGACGATCTTTGCCATCGTGATGTCCGCGTTCATCGTTTTGGGAGATACGGCTCTGTATCAGACCAACCGCGAAGTCCCCGGATTTGTCGTGCCCGACTGGCTCATCATGTTTTCCAGCACGATGGTTTATCTGGTGATCGGGTTATTTATGGGGCTGGCATATGGCAGTGGTGAGGGAGACATTCGCGAGGCGTATATCGGAAAGCTCTCGTCACTCGATGCGTTGTTGTTTGGCAAAGTGTTTTCGCGCAACGTCGCGCGTTCGGTGGTGGTGGGGTGTGCGTTTGCAGGCTGGATCATGCTGGGAGTGCAACTGGCCTTTTTGCCTTGGCAAGGACGACCCGGCAGCGGCGAAGGCCTAAGCCAATTGGCTGATGCCTGGATCGGACGCGCGCCGGGATTGTCAGTGTTTCTGGCTTGGCCTATGGATACGGTGTTGGTCACGGTCGTTGGCTTGCTGTTACCGCTGCCGTTCTTGCATCGTCGCAAACGCCTGCAACGCTACCTGGTGCCCGTGCTCTTTCTGTTTGTGTGGGTCGCTTGTGCTGGCCCTTATCTTGATTTTCAGCCTTGGACTGGCACCTTGATGATGGCGGCGGTCAGAACCGCATTTTTACTGCTCGCATTTTTTGAATTTGATTTGCTCACAGCCATTATCAGCCTTGCCGTGCCGACGTTTGTGTCCTTCGCGGTGGCGCTGGCGAACCAACCCGCAGCGTCGTTGCATCGCGCGGGTTCCAATGCCTTGTGGATCGCCCTGATCTTGTTGTTGCTGGAAGTCTATTTCGCTTTCAAAGGCCGCAGGGTGCGGGATGAGGAAGTCCGCCCGGTTTATGCCAAGCACTTGGCAGAACGCCTTTCGATGCAGGCTGAAGTTTCGGCTGCGCGTGAAGCCCAGTTGCGGTTAACATCCGACCGTTTACCTAACAGCAGCTATTTTGCCATTGCGGCAGCCTGTTTGCCTGCCTATGAAGTCGGCGGCGACTTTTACGACATCTTCGAATTAGAACCTGGCAAGCTGGGAGTGCTTGTGGCTGAAGGCGGTGGACGCGGATTAGGCGCGGCTCTTTCCATCGCTTACGCAAAAGGCTTTCTCATGCCCAAAGTGTTCAATAACGGAAGCGGTGATAATTCACCGTCAGAAGTCATCCGCAGTTTGCAAGAGCGCTTGTCAGTCCTATTAGATCAGGATAGCAGCATTGATATTGCGTACGCCGTGATTGACGCAGCAGACCGACAATTGCGATATGCGCGCACGGGCGATTTCCCTGCGGTTCGAGTCGCGAGAGAGGGCGTGTCGCAACTCGCCTTGCCGGAAGAGCACACCATCAAATTCAAAAGCTCTCAAACGCAACGAGAGATTGTCGTGACACAAGGCTCGTTGTCGTTGGAACACGGCGATAGCATTGTGTTTTTTACGGATGGAGTAGCGCAAGACTGGGAGGCGAATCGCACGTCAGCAGACAAGGAACTCGGTAAAGTGATTCGTTCCAGCGATGCACAATCTGCGGAAAAGCTGCAACAAGAGCTAACCAAAACCTTGTCGGATTGCGTTAAGCGTTCGCGCAAGCAAACTACGGGTGACGATCTGACAGCAGTGATCATACGGCTGGAAAATGATGCAGCCTAAACGTAGCGCAAGATGATGAAATCAGAGAAGAATCCGGTTGTGTGGTTGGTAATAGGCTTGTTGTCCTACGGCCTGATGGCGTTTCTTTTTCCCAGGGTTTCTCCTGCGGCAAAGTGGAACTATGCCATCAATCGGCAAACTGCCATACAAACTGCGCAGGCCTATGCGCGAGAGTTTTTAGGGATCGACACGACAGGCTGGCGCGCAACGCCATCAATTCGTTACAACCGCAGAACTGAATTTTACCTTGCACATCAGGCTTCCCCGCTGGGCGGAGATTTGCTGAGCACGCTGACAACGAATGTTACCTTGCTGGACATGCGCTCTGCCGGTCGAATTCAAGTTGAGCTAAGTTCGCGGGGGAAGCTTGCGGGAATTCATTTCCAGGAGCAGCCAAAGACCACTAATTCCTCTCAAGCAGATAGTGCAACGGCTGGATCTAGCATTGAAGTAGATCGTGCATTGGCGCAGTCTGCTTTTGAGAAATTGGTTTCTAGTGATTATGCGAGAGCATTTTCTTTTTCATTATCAGACGCAGGGAATAAAGATAAAGCTAGGAAATTCTCCTGGACAGCCTCGGATGAGAAGACCAAGTTAATTGCAGATACCATTGTTCAAGATGGCCGTTTAACCGATTTGTCCTTGCGCCTGTCTCTGGCGCCTTCATTTCAGCAAGAATACGATGCGCACTCTGCCGAAAAGATCACGGTGCTTTCGACGATGGACAACTTCGTCTTTTGGCCGTTGATCATTGTCGCCATCATCTTCTATTTCCTGGGGCTGGCAAGAAAACGAATTGATCATCGAAAGGGGCTGACCTTCGCTGGCCTGACCTTTGTTTATTTGTTGGTCGTAAACTTCTTCGGAAGCTTTGCTGACAGCTTGATCGAAGGATTCCGCATTTCGGGCGGGAAGGCTCCGTACCTGGTTGAACTGCTGGTTCCCTGGCTTGTCTACGTTCTGCTGATTGCCATTCTCGCCTTCGGCTTTTATTTGTTTTGGACGACCGGAATCGCAGTCTCTGCTGAATTGCCAGAGCGAAAGACAATCAGCATCGAATTGCTCCTGCAAGGAAAAATCCTGACCAAGCAAGTCGCAAATAGCCTTCTTGCAGGCCTGGCGATTGGCGGCGTTTTCGCGGTTATTCCTTACCTTGTCGCTGCCACCAATCTATTCTCCTATCTGCGTGTTTCCGCTTCAGGCTTGGACGATTCTTTTACGTCTCGCTCTCCGCTTATCGCAGCCACGGTTAGCGCCTATCAGATATTGGTGTTTTTCATTTTTTGTTTGGCTGGTCCCCTGCTCCAGATGTTCTTAAAGCGACAGTGGTTGGTAAAAGTCGCCCTATTCGTTATCGGACTCTTGTCGTTCATCGGCGCAGGGTTTGTAGTCGGCTCTGATAAAGGATTGCTGTTTACCAGTGCACTCTTGTCACTTGTGGCAACTGCGGCATACTTTCGCGCAGATTTACTTGCGATCGCGGTGATGTGCATTGGGGCCCAGTCGGCAGCAAGCGCGGCAGCGATGCTGGCGCAACCGATCAGCTCATTGCGCGTTAATGGTTGGGCAACCTGGTTGATGCTCTTAATCGGAACGTTTATCGCCTTGGTGGGATGTCGGCGTTTTCGCGAGGCGACAAGCGAAGAAATGGCTTTGCCCGACAATCTGGGAGAGAAACCTGACGAGCGCGAACGTTTGAAAGCGGAATTTGACGTAGCGCGACGTGCGCAACAGCAAATGTTGCCTGACGCGTTACCCAATGTCCCGGGGGTGGATATTGCGGCAATTTGCCAGCCGTCCAAGGAAGTTGGGGGCGACTTATATGAGTTCTTGCCGTTGTCAGATGGCCGTCTGGGAGTTGTTGTCGCAGACGTCTCAGGCAAAGGCGTGCCAGCGTCGCTGTATATGACCTTGACTAAAGGGCTGCTCAATTCCGTAATTGAAGAGAAAACCGACCCGGGCGAAATCTTGCGCGAGGTCAATCGTCACTTATACGAAGTTTGTCGTCGTAAGGTGTTTGTCACTCTTTTTCTGGGGGTGATAGATCCAATTGCCAGGACGTTGGCTTATGCGCGCGCCGGTCACAATCCAACCGTGCTGTGGCAAGCGGGACAGCAGACTGCCAGGCTTCTCAAATCCTCTGGCATGGGATTAGGACTTAATGGCGGCAAAATCTTCGACACGTCGTTGAAGGTCGAAACGATTCAACTCGCGCCAAATGATAAGCTGCTTTTCTATTCCGATGGCATTACAGAGGCGATGAATAGTGGGAACGAAGAGTACGGCGAAGAACGGCTACTGGACCTTGCACGCAAGACCGGAGGACTGGCTGCCGAAGCGACCCGAGACGCTGTGATTGCCGATGTGCAGCAATTTTTAGGCCCGATCCCCCCACAAGATGACCAGACATTGGTCGTAGTACGGCTGGTATAACCCCGCCAACCGCCGTTCAAGCAGGATTTAGGCCAAAATCTTAAGCTAGAACCTCAGCCAGAGTGCATCGCAACTTGACACAATATTTTCTTTTCCATATTCTTTGCGTTCGCGCTTTTCACGCTCAAAACTGGAGATCATAACTATGTCAACCTACTTTCCTAGCGGCAAGGGATTAGAACAGCACCGGGAATGGCACGTCGTGGATGCCTCCGGGATGACTGTTGGCCGTTTGGCGAGTGAAGTTGCCCACTTGTTGATGGGCAAACACAAGCCGACTTACACTCCTTTCCTTGATTTAGGCGATCACGTGATCGTCCTCAATGCTTCCAAAGTCATTTTCAAGGGCAACAAAACCGAAGACAAAATCTATCGGCATCACACTGGCTGGCCGGGCGGTCTGAAGGAAGTTAAGGCGAAAGATTTGCTCGCCAAAAATCCGACGCGTCTGGTTGAATTGGCCATCAAGGGCATGCTTCCGAAAACCAAGCTGGGCCGTGCGATGGGCGGCAAGCTGAAAGTTTATGCGGGTGCTGAACATCCACACGGTGCGCAGAAACCCCAGCAGCTCGCCCTGGCTGCCAAGTAAATGCCTGTCACCAACCCATCCGCTCAGCCCAGCGCATTTACCGGCTGATGAACTGACGGATGATTAACCATTCAGGAGCGATTCAGAACGTGGCTGATATTCAATATTACGGAACGGGCCGTCGCAAAAGCGCCACCGCACGCGTTTACCTGCGTCCGGGTAACGGCAACGTGACCGTCAACCGCACCGGATTTGACAATTACTTCAAGAACGAAGCGCTGCGCATGATCATTCGCCAGCCGCTGCATTTGACCGATACGTTGAGCAAGTTTGACGTGCTGGTCAATGTGGCCGGTGGCGGCGTGGCGGGTCAAGCTGGCGCCGTGCGGCACGGCATTTCGCGAGCCTTGATCGAATTCAACGGCGAATTGCGCAAAAAGCTCAAAAAAGCCGGTCTGCTCACGCGCGATCCGCGCGCCAAAGAGCGGAAGAAATACGGTCAGAAGGGCGCGCGCAAGCGGTTCCAGTTCTCGAAACGTTAATTTTGGGGCGATTGCGTCCTGTTTTATATCGCACGCAATCGCCTATATCCCATTGTCTGTGGCGTCGCTGGTTGTTCTGTTGACGATGAAGTGAATTAGCCGCAGGCGAGTACACAAACCAACATCACGGAGGCTTGATTGGCAACTGTTACGATGAAAGAGCTGCTCGAAGCTGGCGTACACTTCGGGCATCAGGTGCGCCGGTGGAACCCGAAGATGAAAGAATATATCTTCGGCGAGCGCAATGGCATTTACATCATTGACCTGCAAAAGACCCAGCGCATGTTCAAAGAAGCGATGAAATTTGTCACTTCTCTGTCCGGCGAAGGCACCGACAAGACGGTCTTGTTTGTGGGCACCAAACGGCAAGCGCAAGACGCGATCAAAGAAGAAGCGGCGCGCTGCAATCAGTTTTACGTCAACCAGCGTTGGCTGGGTGGCTTGCTCACCAATTTCCAGACGATTCAGAAATCCATCAAGCGCTTCAAAGAAATTGAAGCGATGCAGGCGGATGGCCGCATTGAGCAATACGCGAAGAAAGAGCGCCTTCAGATTGAGCGTGAACGTCAGGCGCTGGAAAAGAACCTGGCCGGCATCAAGGAAATGAAGAAGCTGCCGGATGTGATCTTCGTGATTGACACCAACAAGGAAGAGATCGCCGTCAAGGAAGCCAATCGCCTGGGCATCCCGGTCGTCGCCGTGGTTGATACAAACTGCACACCGGAAGGTGTGGATTATGTGATCCCTGGCAACGACGATGCGCTGCGTGCTGTTCGCTTGTTTGCCTCGCGTATTGCTGACGCCATTATGGAAGGTCAGCAACTCGCGCAACAAAAAGAGGCGGAAGAAGCGGCCTTGGCTGCTGAACAAGCCAAAGCCTCTGGCGTCACCATCGAGATCCAGCCGCGCCAACAGCGTGATCGTGGCGAACGCGGTGGTCGTGGACGTGATCGCGGACGCAATGATCGTGGTGATCGTCGTGGTGGACGCGGTGGAGATCGTGGCGACCGTCGTGGTCCCGGTGCTGCACAGGCTGCCGCTGCCGCTCAGGCTCCGGCCCCGGTTGTGGCTGAAGCTGCCGCGCCTGCGCCGGAAGCTCCTGCAGAAGCAGCCCCCGCCGCTGATAACAGCGCCGCAGAATCAGCATAGATTGCTCTGCTAAACGATTCCGCAGCCTGAGCGCTGCAATCAATTTAGGACGGCGCAGCCACAAACTTCCTTGCGCGGCTGCGCCGTTTTTTGCGAATTAGGTCATTATTGTCGAAGGGATAGAAGAGTCATGGCAATTACCGCAGAAATGGTTAAAACCCTGCGCGAAAAAACCGGCGCGGGAATGATGGAATGCAAAAAAGCGCTGAACGAAGCCAACGGTAACGAAGAACAGGCGATTGAGATTTTGCGCAAAGCCGGATTGGCCAGCGCCAAAAAACGCGAAGGCCGCATCGCCGCCGAAGGCACTGTCGGTTCATACATTCACATGGGTGGCAAAGTGGGTGTGCTCGTCGAAGTCAACTGTGAAACTGACTTCGTGGCGCGCTCCGAAGACTTCCAGAAGTTCGTGAGAGACCTCGCGATGCACATTTGTGCTTCTGAGCCGCAATACGTCAGCAAAGAAGAAATTCCGGCGGATATCATCGAGAAAGAGCGCGAAATCGCGCGCGATATCGCTAAAGCCGATCCCAAGAATGCGAGCAAACCAGAAAACATCATCGAGAAGATGGTCCAAGGTCGCATTGACAAGTTCTGCACCGAGACTGCGCTGCTGGAACAACCGTTCGTCAAAGATCAAACGATCACGGTTGGCGAGTTGGTCACCCAGTTGACGGCCAAGACTGGTGAAAAAGTCAGCGTGCGCCGCTTCACACGTTACAAAATGGGTGAAGGACTTGAAAAACGCTCTGACGATTTCGCCCAGGAAGTCGCTTCGATGGCGGGCTAACAACTTCTTTAACGCCTAATCAACCTTCTAAATGAGGGCAGGTATATCCCCTGCCCTCTGCACTTTTGACTCACCGTGGCGGAATCATCCAATTCACAAACACCGAAATACCGGCGCATCCTGCTCAAACTTAGCGGCGAAGCGTTAATGGGCGATGCCGGATACGGTATTGATCCCAAAGTCGTTCAACGGATTGCACAAGAAGTAAAAGAGGTTCACGAACTTGGGGTCGAAGTGGCCTTGGTCGTCGGCGGCGGAAACATCTTTCGTGGCTTGAAGGCCAGTGCGACCGGGATGGACAGGGCTTCTGCTGATTACATGGGGATGTTGGCGACGGTGATGAATGCTGTGGCCCTGCAAGACGGGCTGGAAAAGGTCGGCGCATTTACCCGTGTCGTGTCGGCCATCGAAATGCGGGAAGTGGCCGAACCCTTCATTCGTCGTCGCGCCATTCGCCATCTGGAAAAAGGGCGCATCGTCATTTTTGCCGCTGGCATCGGCCAACCGTTTTTTACCACTGATACTGCGGGCGTCATGCGCGCGCTGGAAGTTCAAGCCGAAGTCATTATGAAAGCGACCAGCGTCGGCGGCATTTACACAGCCGATCCGCGCAAAGACCCCAACGCGGTCAAAATTGACGAATTGAGCTATATGCGCGTTTTGCAGGAAGAGCTGGCCGTAATGGACGCGTCGGCCATTTCACTTTGTAAAGACAACCGCTTGCCGATTTTGGTTTTCAGCATGAATGAACCCGGCAACATCGGACGCGCCGTGATGGGCGAAGCGGTCGGCTCCATCGTTAGACCTGACGATGAAATCACACAGAAATAAAGAATGATGATCAACAATAACGAGTGACAGGCCCAGACCTTGTCACTCGTTGTTGTTTTGGCTCTACAACACATCAACTATCCGTTGCCAGCAATATGCCGAGCACACTTTTGGAGGACTTATGGTCAAAGAAATCAGCAAAGATACCAAGACCAGAATGGAAAAAGTTGTCGAAGATTTCCGACACAAATTGACCACCGTGCGCACAGGCCGCGCGTCAACTAGCTTGCTTGATAATGTCGTCGTCGAAGCTTATGGCTCGCAGATGCCGCTGAATCAATTGGCGACCATTCACGCCCCCGAAGCCGCCCTGCTGACCGTGCAGCCGTTTGATCCTTCGCTGATCAGCACGATTGAAAAAGCGTTGCGTTCGTCCGATCTGGGTGTCAATCCCGGAAATGACGGCAAACTCATTCGCATTCCCATTCCGCCGCTGACTGAAGAACGCCGCAAGCAAATGGTGAAATCCATTCACGACATGGCCGAAGAACACAAAACCGCCGTACGTAACGTGCGCCGCGACGCGAATGACAAGCTGAAGAAGGCGCTCAAAGACAAGGCCATTTCTGAAGACGAAGAGCGTGGCGGTCTGGACGAAATTCAAAAGCTCACCGATTCGTTCATCGGCAAAATTGCGGAATTGAGCAAACACAAAGAAGACGAAATTATGAAGGTCTAGCCCTGCTCCCTTCTTTACGATCAGATTGTTGATCAGCAAAAACGAGAAATGGCGCAACAGAGATTCTGCTGCGCCATTTTTCTTTCTACACCAACCGTCTTCGTTCCTGGCCTTCCCTTCCACTGAAGCTCAAGGCTTTGCTTTGCGTAAACCGATAATCGCCTTTTTGTTATCAGACGCTCGTTTAGATTACTATTCATACCGCAAGGCAATCATCGGGTCCACTTTCGTAGCGCGACGGGCTGGCAGGTAGCAGGCCAAGAGGGCGACCAACAACAGCAAGAGCGAAATCACCAGGTATGTTGCCGGATCAGTAGGGCTGACACCGTAAAGCATGCTCGACATCAACCGTGTGAGCGCCAGAGAAGCCAACACACCAATTCCGATCCCATAAAGCGCCAAGGACAGTCCGCGCCCCATGATCATACGAGCAACATCGTTTGCGCGCGCGCCCAACGCCATGCGCACGCCAATCTCGTGCGTGCGTTGCGTGACGAAATATGCAATCACGCCATAAATGCCAACTGCCGCCAGAACCAAGGCCACCGCCGCAAAAATACCCAACAGAAGCATATTGAACTGGCGCTCTTCGACGGCTTGCCCCATCAACGCTTGCATCGTCTGAACTTTGGTGGTCGGAATGCCAGCATCAACTTGCCAGACACGGCTTTTCACCGCGCCAATCAATGTGGCGGTATCCAGCTCGCTACGTACGGCAACACTCATCCAACGTTTCCACGGACGCCCGGATTGCGTATATGGCGTATACAACGAAGGAAACTCGTCCTGATCCAGGCCGAAATGTTTGACGTCTGCGACAACGCCGACGATGGTGATCCAGTTGACCTGCTCATCGCGGGCCCAGCGCACGCGTTTGCCAAGCGGATTCTGATCCTTGAAAAAGCGGCGTACCAGGCTTTCGTTGGCGATTCCCACCAGTGGAGCCCCTTCGTTATCCTGCGGCGTAAAATCCCGCCCGGACAGCAGCGGAATCTGCATCACGCCAAAGTAATTGCCTTCGATGCTGCGCGTACCGACATCCGGCTCTGTGCCTTCGGCCAGCGTCTGCCCCTCAACCAAAAAATCGTGCGTCAGCCAATCACCGCTCATCGGCAATTCGCTGATCAAGGCAGCCTGCGCGCCGGGCAATGAATTCACCTGCTCCAACAACGCGCGGCGATATTGCGCTTGTTTGGGAATGTCGCGGTATCGAGTTTCAGGCAAATCTATGCGCAACGTCAGCAAATGCTCTGGATTAAAGCCGGGCTTTACCTGACGCAATTGCCAGAAGCTTTTGATCAATAATCCCGCGCCCAATAGCAGGATCAACGCCAACGCGATTTCTGCCGTCACCAAGCCGCTGCGCAAACGATGCCGTGCGCCGCCGGTTGCGCCGCGTCCGCCTTCTTTGAGCGCATCGCTGACATTGACGCGTGCGGCGTGCCACACGGGAGCCAGCCCAAACAACAACCCCGTCAGCCCCGACAGTCCCAACGTGAAAAGCAACACACGCCAATCCACCGAAATATTGTCGAGGCGTGGCAAGGCTTCCGGCTTGAAACTCAGCAACAGATCAACGCCCCACAACGCCAAAACGACGCCGACCAAGCCGCCCAGCAAGGCGATCAACAGGCTTTCGGTCAGCAGTTGCCGAGCCAGACGCATCCGCCCTGCCCCCAAAGCCACGCGCACGACCAATTCCTGTTCGCGCGCGGCAGCACGCGCCAGCAACAAATTGGCAAAATTCGCACAGGCGATCAACAACACCAAACCGACCGCGCCAAACAACACCAACAGTGCGGTGCGCACCTGACCGACGATGCGTTCGTGCAGGGGAAACAACACCGTTTGGCGACGTTTGTTATCTGCCGGGTAGGCTTCGGCCAGTCGTTTATCAATCGCGGTCAATTCGGCCTGGGCTTGCGCCAAGGTGACATCCGGTTTCAACCGCGCGTAGGTGCGCAAGAAATGCACGCCGCGATAGGCCGCCGCTTCCGCCAAACTGACGCTCACCGGACACCAAACGTCTGATTCGTCGCGCGGGCTTTTGAAACCGGAAGGCATCACGCCAATCACCGTGTAATTCTGCCCGCCCAGCAAAACAGATTTGCCCACGACGCTCGCATCGCCGCCAAATTGCGTTTGCCACAATTCATAGCCCAGCACCGTGACAAACGGGCCGCCTTTGCGGTTATCAGTTTCAGTGATCGTGCGCCCCAACAGCGCGGGCACGCCCAAGGTAGGGAAAAAGCCGCCTGTCACCATCGCGGCTTTCCATTGCCTTGGTTCGCCGCCGCCGTTGAAATCCAGCGGCTGAATCGTGTTGCCGCCGATGTCAGAAAACGACTGGCTCCAGGCGTTGATGTCTTGCAAGTCTGGCACCGATTCATTCGACCGAAACGAAACCAGTTGCTCTGGCGCGTGATACGACAGCGGACGCAACAGCACGGCATTGACGACACTGAAAATGGCAGTGTTTGCGCCAATCCCCAACGCCAAGGTCAGCACCGCCACCATCGTGAAGCCGGGCTTTTTGGCCAACAATCGCCACGCAAACCGCAGGTCTTGCCCAAGAGTATTCATCTGATACCTCACAGTCACTGATCGTCAAAGCAACGGGGTTACTCGTAGCGCAGCGCGATCAACGGGTCTACTTTGGTGGCGCGACGCGCAGGCAGGTAGCAGGCCACCAACGCCACCGAAATCAGCAACAACACCATGCCCGCAAACACCAGCGGATCGGTCACTGTCACGCCGAACAGAAAGCTTTCCATCACGCGCGTCAGCGCAAATGCGCCGCCGATGCCCAACCCCGCGCCCAGCGAAGCCAGCAACAATCCGTGTTTGAGCATCAGCCGTAACACGTCGTTCCGTTGCGCACCCAAAGCCATGCGAATGCCCAGTTCGTGTGTGCGTTGGGCGACGGCGTAAGACATCACGCCGTAAATGCCGACCGCCGCCAGCAACAATCCCAACGCGGCAAACAGCCCCAGCAACAACATGTTGAATCGCTGCGGAGCCACCGATTTCGCCGTGATGGCCGTCATCGAAGAAAACTGCGCCACCGCCAGCGTCGCATCCAACGCGGCGATTTCCTGTTTGATGGCGGTTTGCAAACCCGCCGCTCCAGCCGAAGCCCGCACCGTAAAATACGCGGGCGTGAACGAACGAATGACGGCCATCAATTTGTCGGGCACCTGCGGAATCGGCACATACACCATCGGCGGCGCAGGCAAATCCAGCCCCGATTGTTTGACGTCGCCGACGACGCCCACCACTTGCCGCAACGGATCATTCGCGCTGCGCCCGATGGAAAGCTGCCGCGCAAACGGATTTTCGCCCTTGAAAAACCGCGCGACGAACGCTTCGTTGACCAGCGCCACGGGCGTCGCGCCCGCCTTGTCGCCGTCGCTGAAAACGCGTCCTTGCCGCAACGGAATGCTCAGCACGCGAAAATAATCCGGCGAGACCATGCGAAATTGCACGCTGCGCACCTGATCGGGTTGTTCCGGGAAAACGACCGGCATGTTGAATTGCCAGTCGAGCGGCAATTTGTTGATCACCGCCGCAGCCTCTACGCCGGGCAACTGCCGAATGCGATCAAGCGCGTTCTGGTAAAACGCAGCCGCTTCGTTGGTCGTGTCATATCGTTCACCATCCAGCACCACCTGACAGGTCAGCACATTGCGCCCGTCAAATCCCGGCGTCACATTCAGCAAATTGGCAAAGGTGCGAATCAGCAAGCCCGCGCCGACCAACAAAATCAGCGACAAGGCGATTTCGACCACCACCAGAGCGCTGCGCAATCGTCCGCGCGCGCTGCCGCCTTTGCCGGCGTTTTCCTTCAAGCCTTTGTTGACGTCCACCTTGCGCACCTGCCACGCCGGAGCCAGCCCAAACAGCACGCCCGTCGCAATCGCCACCGCAAACGCAAAGACCAACACGCGCCAATCCACCGAAATCAAATGCACGTTGGGCAACATGCCTTCGGGCAACGAACGCAACAGCACGTCAGTGCCCCACACCGCCAGCAACACGCCCGCCGCCCCGCCAATCAACGCCAGCAAGATGCCTTCGGTCAGCAACTGGCGCACGATGCGGCCAGTGCCCGCGCCCAGGGCCACCCGCACCGCCATTTCCCGTTGTCGCGCCGCCGCGCGCGTCAATTGCAAATTGGCGACATTGGCGCACGCAATCAGCAACAGAAATCCGACCGCGCCCAACAACATCCACAACAGCTTTGACACTTCGCTGGTGAACATTTCCTGATAGGGCCGCGCGCTGACGCTTTCGCCCTCTTGCATGTGTCGCGGCATTGCCGCGCGGTATTTGTCGGCGATGTGGCGCAATTCGGTTTGCGCCTGTGCCAACGTTACGCCGGGTTTCAAACGGCCCACGACTTCGGCGTTCGGATCGTAATTCGCCGTCGGACGCGCCTGCATCGGGATGAACAAATCCACGTCTTCACCAAACCCGAAACGCGGCGGCATCACGCCGACCACCGTCACCGACTGGTCATTGAAAAGCACGCGCTGGCCCAGCAAATCGCGCCGTCCGCCAAAACTGCGCTGCCACAAAGCGTGACTCAGAATCGCGACGCGTTCGCCGCCGGGCGTGTCTTCGGCGTGGCTGAACGTACGCCCCACGAGCGGCATCACGCCCAACACGCGGAAGAAATCTTCAGACACGCGCAACCCGCGCACATACTCGGCTTCTGCGCCGCCCGACAGATTGCCGCTTGCGCCGCCAAAGCCCGAATAACACGCCAGCCCGTCAAACGATTGGCTTTGTTCGCGCCAAAACATGAACTTCGGTTCGCCCACACCGGCCAACGCGTCTTTGTATTGCTGGCCGACGTAAACCAAACGCTCGGCGTCCGGGTAAGGCAACGGACGCAACAACACCGCATTGACGACCGTAAAGATCGCCGTCGTCGCGCCAATGCCCAACGCCAACGTCAACACCGCAATCAACGTGAAGCCGGGCCGTTTGCCCAGCGTGCGCAATCCGAAGCGCAAGTCCTGCCAGATCGTGTTCATCGGTTTCCTCTGAAGCGCAATGAGGTTCAGTTAGTAATGAAAGGGGGACTCGTTCAGAGTTCACGCGTTAACGTGTCTGCGGTTTCTCGGACACGCTGAAGCGTGAACTCTAAACTCTAACGCGTGTTTGGAGCGCGGACGTCTCGTCCGCAGAGTAAGAATGCCGCGCAGCGTCCTTTTTCCCTCCCTCGTACAAACGAAAAAGGAAGCTGCGCGCGTCAACAGACAGCGGACGGGACGTCCGCGCTCCTTTCGTAAGCCAAACGGCGTGCCGCATTGCGCGAACGACTAACCCGTTCTGTCTCGTCGTGTTAAGGAATTCAGAGTTGCAGGAAGGCGAGGAAAACTGTTCGCTCGTGGGATTGGCTGATCCCAAAAGCGATAACCACATGCATGCGCTCAACCTCTTTTCAATTTTCCTAGCGTTGTCTTTGGTTTTCCATGATTTGCGGTCTTAACCTCTCCAAGTCTGATGGCAACAACGTAGTTCTCTCGTCAATCCAAGCAGATTGAATCTGACCAAGCGTCAGAGAACTCGCGTGGTCGAGTTTCGCTCCATCAAGTCTCGCGTGGTCAAGTCTCACACCGTCGAAGCTCACGCCGTCGAGGTTCGCGTAGTCAAGTCTCGCGCCGTCGAGGTTCGCGTAGTCGAGGCTCGCGCCGTCGAGATTCGCGTGTTTGAGACTCATGTGATCGAGACTCGCGCCATGAAGACTGACTCGCTTGAGACTCGCGCCATCGAGGCTCGCGCGGTTAAGGCTTGCGCGGGTGAGGCTTGCGTGGTCGAGGCTCGCGTCGGACAGGCTTGCGCCAGAAAGGGTCGCGCCGTCGAGCCTCGCACCGTCGAGGCGTGCGCGATCAAGGATCGCGCCGGACAGACTCGCGTGGTCGAGGCTTGCGCCGGACAGGATCGCGCTGGACAGGATCGCGTGGTTGAGGCTCGCGCCGGACAGGATCGCGTGATCAAGACTCGCGCTGGAGAGAAACGATTGCCTGGGAAAACTGCCTTTTGGTCGCCCAGCCACCGCGTTGATCCGGGCAATAGCTTCAAACATCTTGGTAGTTCCCCATTCCCTTCCCGCAGGTGCAAAGAATGAAAACACAGTCTCGCGGACTTTGACCATCCGTTGAAATCGCCTGCCCGTTTCGATGTCGAGGCTTTCAATGTCTGACTGATTCCATCCCTGCCAGCCATCGGCCAGGGCAATGTAATAATGGGTCAAGGCGCAAAGCTCGCACAGTGCTTCGCCCAAATGCGCGTCCATGCTTGACGCGCTTTCCAGTTCCAACCGCTCATCCTCATCGGCTGTCAACGGAACCGCATGACGAATTAACTCTTCGACATAGGCTGACTCAATTTCTGGCCGCCGGCTTCTTTCGGCTCTGACCTGGGGCCGTAAATACGCGCCGTCCATCCACCACTCCCACAAATCGGCCAAAACATCGCGCCCACGCTTCCAGCCTGCCAGACTCAAACTGTCGGTCGGCAATCCGGCAATATCGCTTGTCACGTCTGATGAATCAGCGTCTGACGTTGCCCGCAGGATTTCCAACCGGATCAATTCGCGCAAGTGCGCCAACACATTGGGCGTTAACCATTGCGGAGCCAACAGCTCTGCCAGAGCACGTGAAAATTGATAGCGAACATCGCCGGAAGCAGAAAAGTCGCGATGCGTGGGACGATGCGGCAATCGTTTCAGATCGTCCGCGCTCCATCGCCGCGCGTGGTCTTTCAACGTCTCGACGATGCATTCGGCAAACAGATATTCGCGAAACGATTTGTGGGCAAATTCGCAGCCCTGTTCCGGCTGACCGCCTTTGAAATAAAAACTGATCATCAGTTTTGACAGCGGATGGTCTTCGGC
>JAEUQO010000265.1 GCA_016789605.1 Acidobacteriota bacterium | reverse complement strand
CCGTCGAAGTAATACCTGACGGTGGTTGGCGTAAATTCGCAGCCCCAAACGTGAAAGTCCGCCGTCAAATCCGGCGTAGCGATGTGCCTTGCGCCCTGCGCTTTGGGCTTTAGTTTGTAGCCATGAAAATTGGTCGAATAGTCGTTCGGATTGATGGAATCCTGTTCGCACACGTCCAATTCCTGATCGCGGTCGTCGCCATTGCGCATCATCCAAAACGAAGTGTGCCAGCCTTTGCCACGCGGCATTTTGAGGCGCGCTTCGTAATAGCCGAATTTGAATTCGCGCTTGCTGATCAGGCCGCCCGCCGTGTAATCGGTGTTGCCGAACTTTTCTTTCTTCAAAGCCAGCCGCAGCTTGCCATTCGCAACTGAAACATTCTCAGGACGCTGCGTACTCCAGAATCGTTCGCCCGTGCGGTAATTCCATTCCTTCGTATTCACAGCCTTCCCGTTGAATTCATCGTGCCAAACCAGTTTGTAACCAGCCAAAGAGCCATCGCTCACGGATGGCGAAACTCGCTGCGTTTGCGCTTGCGGCGAGGCCAGCGGTAAGGCGATTAAGAAGCAAACGATCAAGATCAATGGTGTGCACTTCATACGATGACTTTGGCTAGCTCCTTTTCGTTGAATTCAACGCCAAGCCCCGGTCGTTCTGGCACGCGGGCGCTGCCGGGTTTGAATTCCAGCGGTTCTTTCAGCAACACATTGCCGAGCGGGCCTTCGGTTTTATTGCCGCCCTCGATGATGACGAAATTGGCCGTCGCGACCGCGAGGTGCAACGAAGCCGCCACGTAAGGCGCAGTCCCCGTGCTGACGTGCGGCGACCACAACACGCCGTGCGCATCGGCGAGTGTCGCAATGCGTTTGCATTCAGTGATGCCTCCGGCGCGGCAGACATCTGGATTGATCATGTCGCAGGCTTTCGCCGCGAAAAGATCGCGGAACTGAAAGCGGTTCGATAATCCTTCGCCGACACAAACGGGCGTGCTGAGTGCGGCAGCCAAACGCGGATAGCCTGTCGTGTCTTCCGGCATCAACGCATCTTCCCACCAGCCGATGCCAGTCATTTGATCGAGTTCGCGTCCGAGTTGTTCGGCTTCGTGCAGCTTGAACGCACCAAGCGAATCGAGCAGCAGTTGCGCGCGGCCTTTGATGGCTTGCGTCACGGCAACCAGGCGATCTAGCCCACGCGAATTCGCGCCCTTGCCGAGTTCGGTTTTCATCGCGGTGTAGCCCGCTTCGACGGCCCGCACGGCTTTGTCTTTCAACTCTTCGGCAGACGCACTACTGATACCGAGATAGGTCGGAACCGTGTCGCGGTATTTGCCGCCGAGCAACACATATAAAGGCTGTCCGGTGAACTTGCCGAGAATGTCCCACAACGCGAGATCAATTCCGGCAATGGCTTCAGTGAACGGAGCTGTCGCGTACCCGCGCAGCCGCTCGCTCGAATACATGCGCTCCCACAGAACTTCGACGTTGCGCGCATCTTGCCCGATCAACAGCGGCGCGAGCATATCGCTGATGATTGTTTGATGAACGCGCGGCGCGGCAGGCGCGTGGCATTCGCCCCAACCAATCAAGCCTTGATCGGTTGTCACTTTGACGATAACTGCTTGCGTGTAGCCGTTGAAGCGTGACGGGCTGGCGTGATCGAGCCGATCCCACAACCCGACACCGCCGGTTCGATTCCCGACTGGCGGCATCACGATCAACTCTTCCGGCGTTTTGTTGTCTTTCGGTGTGCGAATGACGAAGGGTTCGATCTTCGTGATTTTCAGCGCCGAGGTTCCGGCACGAGCACGCTGCACCACCGGCGTTTGAGCCAATTCCGTGGTGACAGCCACAGCCAATGCGCCGCCGCTTTTGAGCCATTCACGTCGTTTCATGCGAACAGGCGAGAAGTCCCGCCGTCAGCCGGAATGCCTCGGTCATTGAGACATTCCGGCGGACGGCAGGACGACGGGCTTAGAAAATCAGCTTCAATCCTAATTGCATCAACCGCGGATCGCGCGAACTGGTGATGCGACCAAAGGCGTCGTTATTGTTCGCCCCGGTCGGACCAGCACCGAATGAGCTGTTCGGCGTGCCCAGGTTGACGTGGTTGGGAGCGTTGAAGGCTTCGGCGCGGAACTGCAACCGCAGCTTTTCAGTGATCGTGAACGTCTTGAACAACGACAGGTCAATGATCACCGCGCCCGGATTGCGGAACTGGCTGATCGCGCGCGGCGTGTTGCCAAACGTATAAAGCGCCGGATTCACAAACGCCGCCGGGTTGAACCATTGCACGCCGCGTTGCGGGTTGGCGTCAACAAACCCGCTCGGCAATTCCAAACTGCCGACCCAATCAGGACGATTGGCCAATCCGTTGTTAGCGCCACGAATCACCGACGGCGTCCCCGCCACAAGCGTCGTGATGGTGTTGAGCTGCCAGCCGCCCAGGATGTTGTTCGCCACGCCGTTTTTGAAGTCCAGCTTTTTGCCTGCGCCAACCGGCAACTCAAACAAACCGCTGAGCACCAACCGATGCGGCACGTTCGACGGGTCTTCGGCGCGTTCGGCGCGACGGTTGTAAAGTCCGTTTTGATACCCGAACTCGTTGCCGCCTTCCGAACCGATGAAGTTCAAGCCGTTGTAAATCGAATCGCTGATCAGCTTGGCAAAGGTGTATGACGCCAGCAGCGTGAAGCCTTGCGAAAACCGCTTTTCAGCCGACACGAGCAACGAGTGATAGTTCGAATTTCCCTGGTGCGGCGATTGGACAGTAATGCCGCCGACATACGGAAACGGGCGAATCGCCTGGGCCTGGGTAATCGTCGCGCCGCCAAATGCGCCCGGCACTTTGCCGGCGAAAGGGTTCGTCACGTTGTTGGTCAATTGTCCCGCCAACCCAAATTGCCGCACGAGCGCCGGATCAGCCTGATTCAAATCATAGTTGCCTGACAACAAGTGCGTGCCGTGATTGGCAGAATAGGCGACTTCGACCATGAAACCGCCGCCCAATTGTTGTTGCAGCGACAGATTCCATTGTTGCGACATTGGCGTGCGCGAGATTTGTTCGCGGAACGAAGCGCTCGATGTCGCAAACAGATTCGGCCCCAATCTTGCGCCTTGCGGCTGGTTGGGAATGAAGGGGAATCCGTCTTTGAACAAAAACGCCGTCAACAGATTGTTTGCATTCGGCGGATTGTACGCCGTCGAAGTGCTGGCGAATCCGTTCGTGCTGTCGAAATTGCCGACGTAGAAGGAAAACACCGACGCCATAAAGATGCCGTATCCGCCGCGCACGACGGTTTTCTGGCTGCCGAACACGTCCCACGAAAAGCCTACGCGCGGCGCAAAGTCGTTCTTGTCGGTTTCAGAGAAGGTGCGGCCATAATCCACACACGCGTATTGCGTCGCACCTTTCAATCCGTTGCTGGGATTGGTCGCGAACGGGTTGAACATCGAAGTGCCACAGCGCCGCTCGTACGGTTGTTGCTGGTAATCGTAACGCAAGCCCAGATTCAAGCTCAGATTGCGGCGAATCTTCCATTCGTCGTTGGCATAAAACCCATAGGCTTTGCCGACTTCGGATTCGCCCAGGTGCGTCGTCACCGAAGCGCTGCCGACCGTGCCGAGCAGGAAGGTCGCAAACTGATTTCCGGTGTTGATGCGATTGCCGGCCACGGGCGCGGCGTTGTCTGTCAACGTGGTGGGGAAATTGAACGAACCCGACGGCGAACCTTTTTGCAGGTTGTTGGCCTGGGTCAGGCGCAATTCCGTCCCGAATTTCAGCGTGTGATTGCCGCGCAACCAGGTCAGCGAATCGAACAATTGCCAGACAGAGCTGCCGCGTTTGCCGACCGTGCCGGTTTGGAAACCGGGTAAACCGTTGCTGACTGCCGGGAAGGTGTCTGGCGGCACGATGGTCGGCAATCCCAGTTGTTGCGGCCAGCCGTCACCGGCGCTGGCGACTTTGAAATCGAAAATTTGCCGCGCTACACCGATGCGCACTTCGTGAATGATGTTTGGCGTGAAGTTGTGAATGTCCGACAGCACGACGTTGTGACCACGGAATGGATCGAAGCGCTGCCGGATGACCGGATCAGGATACAGGTTTGAAGTTCCCTGATCGGTGTATTGCTTATAAAAGCTGTAACGCGCCGTGAAGTTGTTCTTTTCGGAAAAGCGATGATCCACACGCGAGGTGTGATTGCTCAGGGTGCGTTTGTTGCTGACCGCGCCGAAATAGTTATTCAAATTGGTAAAGGCGTTGTCAGGCGTGCGGTTGGGCAGCGGATAAAACCGCAAAATGTTTTTGGAAACCGGGTCAATGCGATTGGCCGGAATGATGTTGCCGGGAAACGGATCGCGCAAGAATCCTTGCCCGTTCGGATTTGGGCGCGTGGTCGCCGGATCGTAAATGATGATCGGTCTGCCGGTGGCATCGGCCAGCTTGGAAAAATCGCCGTTGCGAAAGGCTTCGGTCGGCATGGTGTAAAAGCCCGACGCGTTGGTCACAAACCGATAGCCTTCGTAGTTGTAAAAGAAAAAGCTGCG
>JAEUQO010000189.1 GCA_016789605.1 Acidobacteriota bacterium | reverse complement strand
CAGGCGCTGCAATTCGTGTCGTTCTTCTGCGCTCAACTCTATGATGTACTTTTTCATCGCGTCTGACTCCTCTTCAATCACTTGAGTCAGACTTTATCCGGTGGCTGAACAGCCATCAATTTCAAACTGACACGGCACTAGCGCTCCATGCGCCGCAAACTTGCGCGAAGCTCCTTTTCCTCACCATGTTGCGCGTGGCACGAAACGCAAAGCGGTCCTTTCAAGGCCGCCGCATTGAACTGGGCGTTGCCTTTGTCAGCTTGCAAGGCCGCAGCACTGGCATTTTGCGTCGCCGCCGCCGCCGCGTCCGTGCCGTGGCAAGTCGCGCAAGATTCGCGCACGCCTTGACGCAACGCGTCACCTTCAAATCCCGCAGTATGACAATCAGTGCAATTGCTGCGCCCTTGTTGACGGCCAGACACGTGCACCAGGTGAAACTGCTCTTTCAAACTGAATTGCGACGTCGAACCGGGCAGCTCTTTACGCTGCCAGTTGGCTTGCGAAATACCGCCCCAAGCCCAACGCCCATCCGTCACCGGATATCCGAACGAACCGCCATGCGGCGTGCCCAGCGGTTTATTCGTCAGCGGCGAAACGTAACCGCTGCCTTCGCGATGACAACTCGTACAGGCGACATTCGCCACTGATGCAGGGCTGAAATCCCGTCCGTGGTGTTCGCTGTGGCAAGCCGTACACGCCAGGCCGACTTTCATGTGTTTGTCGGAAACTTCGGAATGAAACGCCGTAGTCGTATGACACGAAGCGCAGTTTTGTTGCATTGAACTGGTAACGGCGTGGCAGGTCGTGCAAGAAGAGGCGTTCGGCGTTTTGGCGATGGCGGGCGACAAAGACAAATCAGAGCGTGCGTGCGCGACTGACAATGCGCCCGGCGAATACGCGTCTTTGAAGACAAACATCGCAACCAGTGCCAGCAGTGTAATAATGGCAGTTGCCCAACCAAACAACCCGCGGGGCCAGGGACGTTGCAAATCGCGTGTTGGTACCCAGTTGAATTGCGCTTTGCCCAGCCGCAATTTGGCTTTGGGTTTGAGCGGCGAATCTTTGGCCAGTTTGCCCGCTTCGCGTTTGCGCTTGTCCCAAAAGACCTTGAGCGCCTGTTCATCCAACTGTTTCAAATTGCCGGTCAAACGACCGGTGCCACTGAGACGGCGCGTGCCTTTGGGGGTGGCTTTCTCGCGTTGCAACTGTGCCAGTTGGCTCAAATCCAGGCGGATGGTTTTTTCCTGCGCTTTCCCCTCTTGCGGCAACAGCAGCATGCTCGCGCCCGTTCCGATGGCTTCAATCGGCAACGGTTTGACCGTCATCTCAACTTCGATCAGCAACCCTTCCCCGACGTATTTTGGATACAGGTAAAACGGCCCGATCTGAATGACATCGCCGTCGGCGAGCGGCGTCTGGTCTACCAATTCGCCGTTGAGCAAGGTGCCGTTGGCTTCTGACAGATTGAAGACCCAATAGTCGCTGTTCAACTCTTTGATGCCGGCATGCGTGCGCGACACGGTCGGATGGTTGAGCATCAGGTCGTTGCCCGTCAATCGCCCAATCGTCAGCCCCTCGCTTTCGATCAACGCCGGATCGAGATTGAGGTCTTTGCGTATGATGACAAATTTATTGTTTGACATATGTCCGTTGCTCAACCTCTACCAAGCCTCGAAATAAACCACCTGGATGATGTGCACAACCAGCAGCGCCAGCATCAATGAAGTAACAATCACGTGTGGCGCCAACCAGAGTTTGAGCAATTGATGAAGGTAGACCAAGGCATCTACGCGGCGCATCGTCGCCGCAGTTTCAATGGTACGTTCAAGCTTTTCTTTTTCCAGCGCACTCAACCGCGCCAGCTCCGCGTCAAATTCGCGCTTGGTCGCCGTCAGCATGTCGTCCAAAGTTTCGCGTTTGAAAAACTGCCGCAGCAAATAGCCAAGCGCCATCGTGCGCGGCAATACACGCTGTTCGACCAGTTGTCGCGTTCCTGATTCAGCAGCGGCAATCGTCGCGCCAAGTTCGGCGCTCAATTCTTCACGGCGAGCGGTCAGGTCTTCGATTAACAGCGGTTGGCCTTCGATGCGCGTCAGCATGCGCGGCGCAAAGAAGTAAATCAGAATGCCGAGCAACCCGGTCAAAATCACCAGATCGAACGAAATCATCAGCGCGGTCGTCAACGCGCCGCCGGATTCCGTGCCGCCGTGTAACAGCAAGAGTACACCGGCAATCACGCCCAGATAGCTATGCGCCAGCATCCAATACCGCAACGGCCCGCCGCGTCGTTTGTATTGCTGCCGTCGAATGGGATACGTCATCACGCCAGCAATGCCTAGCAAGCCAACAATGCCCGTGAGCCAACGCATATCCAGCCACGAACTGAGCAACGGCGTTTCCAAACCATACCGCGTCAACCCAAGCAACGTGATCACGGTGAGCGCCAGCGTGCTGACCAATCCGATGGCGTGCATCAGGCGTTTGCCCGGGTCTTTGTGCGAACTATGGCGCAAAACGGCGTGCGTGGAATCTTTGAAAATGACGCCTTCGATATTTTTGATTTCGCCGAAGTACGTGCGCGGATCAACGCGCAACAACGCGCCGGTCGGACAGTTCTCTTCGCAGCTATACGCTTGCCGTTTCACACCAGGCGGATTCAGTGTCGTGCCCTGACAAAGATTACATTTCACCGCCAACAAATCGTCGGTCTGTTCAACCGCCGAAGGCAATTCGTCTGGCGCGAGCGAAAACCAGCTTGCCAGTCCCGTTGCCGCAGGCGCAGATTCACGGCTGGCTTTACGCGGCACCATCGTAATGGCGTTGTACGGGCATTGCGTGGCGCAATCACCGCACCCGATACAGGACTTTGCGTCAATGTCTACTTGCCCGCCGGGAAAGCGGCCAATCGCACCGGTCGGGCATCCGGTCAGACATTCCGGGTCCTGACAGTGCATGCACACAGACGGAGAAAGCAGGCTTTGCCGGTGCGCGTCCAGCACCGGCTTGACCGGGCGTGCGACGTGAATGCCGCGCCGCAGCAACCGCGATTGCCCGTGCATTTGATGACAAGCCATCGAACAATTGCCGCAACGAACGCACAACTCCATGTCCATCAGCAGCAAATTCGTGCCGTCCACCAGACCGGTTTCGATGAGATCGCTTTGGGCTTGCGCGATCGGCAAAGGCTGACGATGCGTTTGTGCTTCTTGCGGATCAGCGACATCAGGAAAGGCCAGCAACAAGGTTTCGCGCAATTCCGGGTACTGGCGCAACTTGCTCAGTGAAATCTCCAGCACTTCGGCGCGACCGAGCAAGGTGCAATTTTGCAACCACTCACTGTCTCGCGTGATGGCTTCGGTGCCGAAACAATGCGCCGGGCCGACATAAATATCTTCGGATTTGTTGCGCCAATCGGAATTGTTACGTTCAGGCTGTTCCTGCCTTGTCGGGGACAACCGCGCCCACCCCGATTTCAGCACATACAGGTTTTTGATCGGTTCACCCGCTTGAAACAGGACGTGATTTTTGGCGTAGATGCGAAATTGAGAAATGGCTTCGAGCTGTTTGACGGCGTCGTCGCTGATTTGCGTGGCGGTTTTAATGTCGCGCAAGGCATCCGCGCGGCTATTGCGGCGATAGGTGGAATCGAGCACTTCGCCAAACTTGGGCAGCTTGCGCAACAAACGCAAGGCCGGACGTTGGACTTCCAGCACCTGCACGGCATATTCCTGCGGCGCGCGTACTGTGGCGGCGCGTGGCACACCTGCCAAAACGGACATTTCGCCGAATTGCACGCCCGGCGGGATTTCAGCGATTTTGGTGCGCCCTTGATTGCCCCAGACTTCCGCCTGTCCTTTGACGATGATGTAAAACGTATTCCCGCCCCAATCACCTTCGCGCACGATCTCTTCGCCCGGCGCGAAGTTCAGCAATCTGACATACGGCCCGACTTTCTTGCCGTTGTAGTTGCGACCGTAAACGGTGACTTCCAGATCAAGTTCGTAACTGTAATGTCCGTCGTGCTCAGTGGTCAGGTCTGCGATTGCTTCGATACGTTTGATAGCAGCCAGCACATCTTTATGCTTCGTAATCTCTTGCGGCATAAGGTTCTGATGATCGTCCTAATCGTTGGAAACGCGCGGGAATTTCGTCGCATGTTTAGAGCCTTGCCGCACGTTAGTCAATCAAATATTCACCCCACCCAACGGAATAAAAAAACCTGCGGCAGCGATTAACCAACTGACAAACGGGGCGACGCCAACAGGCAACGTCAGGCTACGTCTGAAATCTTGAGGGATGACCCTGCGTCGAACAATTTTCGCGCAATGTTTCGGCGCAGCGTTGTGGGCAAGCATTGTTCCCTGCGTCTGCACGCTTTCCCGTTAGGGCATCTTTGATTGCGGGGGCAGGTGAGGAAAGCGCAAGAAAATTGCTCACTGATCTTACCTGCAACCGAAGGCTGAACCAAGCAGAACGAAGCGAATTATAGAAGTAGGCGGCAGCGCGGACGAGAATCTCGTCTTCACCGCGCCAAGGGCGTACCTGTGTCTATACACCTGCGCTCTAATTCTTTCTCGCGAAACAACAGGAAAATTGTATGAGCAAGCAGTACGGAGTTTTGTCTTTCTTCACGTTGTGGGCAGCCATCTTATGGTCTGGCGCAATTGACACAGTACAGGCGCAAACGCCTTGGCAATGGCGCAACTTGACGCCTAGCAATGGCGCTGCCCCCGAAGCGCGACGCAATGGCGCAGCGATTTACGATCCGATCGGCAAACGCCTCATCATTTTTGGCGGCGTCGGAGTGAATGGATTGTTAAATGACACCTGGGCGTTTGATCTAGCTTCGCGCACCTGGACCAAACTCACGGTACAAGGCACGCCGCCAGCGCCGCGTCTGGGTTTCGACGCCATTTATGATCCGACAGGCCACCAGATGGTGATTTACGCCGGACAGGGCGCAGGCTTTTTCAACGACACCTGGTCGCTGGATTTGAACACCTTAGCTTGGCGTGACCTTTCTCCACCGGCAGCAACCCGCCCCAAAGCCCGGTATGGTTCCGGCTCTGTTTTCGATCCGGTGTCGCGCAGCCTGGTGCAATTCGCAGGATTTACCGAAGAATCACGACGCTTCCAAGATACGCAGAGCTTCAGTCTGGCCAACAACACCTGGCAGGATTGGACGCCTGCCGGAGCCAAACCCGAAATTCGCTGCTTGTTGACGGCGGCGTTTGATCGCACCAATCGCCGCATGATCATTTATGGCGGGCAACGCAGCGGCTTTTTGGATGATGTCTGGTCATTCGATCTGGCTGCACGCACGTGGACCAGCCTGACCCCGTCGCAGCGTCCGCCGGGCCGATGGTTTGCCGCCAGTTTTGTAGACCGCGCTGGCCGCTTCAATGTCTTCGGCGGCGTCACCAGCAACGGAAACGTCAACGATGTCTGGTCGTTCGACTTGTCCGCCCGCCAATGGACAAAGCTGTCCATCACCAATCCGCCCTCAGAACGCAACGGATCCTTAGCGGCATATTTAGAAGTAGAAGATCGCCTGCTCGTTTTTGGCGGCAATGGCAACAGCGGATTGCTTAACGATGTCTGGGAACTGCGGCGCGCTGAAACTCTGACAGCAGTTTCGGCAGCCAGTTTTGTCGGAAACAACGTTGCGCCTGATTCCATTGTCGCGGCGTTTGGCAAAAACCTGGGGACCAGCACGCAAGCGGCAACTACGACACCGTTGCCGACGGCATTGGCTGACTTGCGGCTGAGGCTAAAAGATAGCGCCGGCGCAGAACGTGACGCCCCGCTCTTTTTCGTTTCGCCGACACAAATCAACTTTTTAGTGCCCAACAATGCCGCAGCGGGGTTAGCAACCTTGACGCTGGCTGACGCAGGTGGAACTGTCGCCAGCAGCACATTGAACATTTCGAACGTTGCGCCGAGCTTGTTTTCGGCAGATGCCAGCGGCAAAGGATTGGCAGCAGCAGTCGTCTTGCGCGTGCGCGCCAATGGCGCACAAACAACCGAAGCCATCGCGCGTTGGGAGGCAACACAAAACCGCTTTGTCGCGGTCCCGATTGACCTCTCGGCAGAAAACGAACAGGTCTATCTGATTCTTTTTGGCACAGGCTTTCGCTATCGCAGCGGGCTCTCGAATGTGCGCGTGCAATTGGGCGGAGTCGAAACGTCAGTCCTGTATGCCGGGGCGCAAGGTGATTTCGCTGGTCTGGATCAATTAAATATCGCATTGCCCCGTAACCTAGCTGGCCGCGGCGAAATCCAGATTGCGCTGACGGTGGATGGCCAGCTTGCCAACAATTTGCAACTACAGATCAAGTAACCCAAGCTGTAAAACCTCTTCTCTTGAGAATCAACCTGCATTTCTGACGTACTGACGCAAACAGGAGTTGGGAATGCAGGTTTCAAGCGTCGGCCCTAATAAAAAAGTCATTTCGACGCGCAATGAACTTTTGCTATAACCTAGCCGAGCCATTTCGCTACACTTCTAAGACAACTTCCCGTATTAATTCCATTTTGACCCGGATTTAGCCCAGAACTGTTTGCCGGAAGGCACTTCGTCAGCTAAACTCTGACATCTTTCAAAGGAATGACACCTGATCTTCACCGAAAAACCTGTTTCGCAATGACTCATCAGTCAGAAGCCGAATCCCTAACTTCTGCAAAAGTTGAAGTTAGCAATTCATTGGGATTTGCGAGCCCTGATGGGGAGAAAAATTTGTAGATTTGCTGAATTCTGGCCCACGGTGTGCAAGAGGAAGGTTTAACCCTTTGTATCAGTAATCGTGAGTAGTCATCTTTCATTTGAGTTCAGGTCACAGTCAGTGGACTGATTGACCAACCGAAGTATAGCAATTGAAGCTAGGCAAGGTTGACTGGGTTTGCGTGTGTCAACCAGCGCCACCTGCGATCGGGAAGCGTTGCTAAAAGAGTAGAGAACGTAAAGAAGATAAACGTAGACAACGAGGAGAGCTATGCATAAGCCCATTAAGTACTTTGAAAAAGGCCTGTCGGTCGTTGCCGGAACCGCCTTCAACACCATTCAGTTTTTCAATCGGTTCAACCCGAACGAATCCTTCATCCCGAAATGGTCTGACAAACCGCTGCAAAAATCCTGGCAGAAAACCAAACCGACCCTTGGTTGGCCGCGCGTCACCGATAGCCTCTGCCCGAAATGTGTCAAAGAGGCCCGCAAACGCATCATCGAAGACGGCGAAGACCCGTGGAAGGTGATTCAGGAAAAACCAGGGGAAATCAAAGCCACCATCGTTGAACGCGAGGGCCAAATCTGGATGCTCAAGGATTGCCCTGTGCACGGCCATTTCGAAGACATGATGGCGGTTGACGCCAAATTCCTCGAACACATCGAAACGATGTATCCGGGCCGCGACATTGACGCGCACAACGACGAACACCTGCACAAGCATGGCTCTTCGACCATCAAATATGGTCGTGGTTCAGTGTTGACGGTGGATTTGACCAACCGCTGCAATATGATGTGCGACCCCTGCTTTATGGACGCCAACCAGGTTGGCTTCGTCCACGAATTGAGCTGGGAAGATATCAAGGAAATTCTGGACAACGCGATTTCGATCAAACCGCGTCGTCAGATGTCTATTCAGTTTTCGGGCGGCGAACCGACGCTCTCGCCCTACTTCATTGACGCGGTCAAATACGCCCGCAAAGTCGGTTACAACTCCGTGCAAGCGGCGACCAACGGCATCGAATTCGCCAAGTCGAAAGAATTCTGCCGCAAGGCAGCCGAAGCGGGTTTGCGTTATGTCTACCTGCAATTTGACGGCATTGGCAACGCGGCGAACAGCCACCGCCAGGTCGGCAACCTGTTCGACGTGAAGCTGCGCGCGATCAACAACCTGCATGAAGCGGGCGTGGAAATCGTGCTGGTGACGACACTGGTCAACACCGTCAACAACGACGAAGTCGGCCCGGTGATCCGCTTCGCGCTCGACAATCCCAAGAAGATCGGTTTCATCTCGTTCCAGCCGGTGTCATTCACGGGCCGCGACGAAGACATCACTGATGATCGCCGCCTGCGTCAACGTTACACGCTTTCGCACATGGCGCACGACGTGCGTGAACAAGTCGGCATCACCGATCCGCACAAAGACTGGTTCCCGATTTCGTTGATGTCGGCATTCGCTGATTTCGCCGATATGGCGCACGGCCCGGATCGTGAATTCGGTCAGATGAGCTGCGGTTGCCACCCGAATTGCGGCGTGGGCACGGCCGTGATGATTGATAAGGAAACCAAGGAAATGAAGCCGGTCCCCGACTTCATCAACATCCCTGGCTTGATCAAAGACATGCGCAAAATCACCGACGCCGCGCGCAGCAAGAAATTCTCGATGGCGATGATGGGGTTGGCGCTGTTGAAAAACTACAACTCCTTTGGTGCGCCGACGCACTTCAAGCTGTCGGACTTGCTCCAGAAATTCGATAAGACCTTCGGTTTGTCGGGCAAGGATTACGGTAAATCAGACCCGACCCGTACCATTGACGACATAATGAAGCGCCGCAAAGATCGTTGGAACTTCCTGTTCATCGCGGGCATGTGGTTCCAGGATTTGTTCAACTATGACTTCCGTCGTACTGAAATGTGCATCATCCCGTACGGCACGCAGGAAGGCGAAATCAGCTTCTGCGCGTATAACACGGGCATCGGCTGGCGCAACATCATCGAGAACATGCACCAGAACGCCACTGTCGCCAAGTGGTACCAGGAACACGGACGTCACGAAATTTTCGCCAACAACCACAGCGTCAAACTGGAAGAAACGGCGCACACGTTGAACGTGAACGCGGTTGACGCTGGCCGTGGTCGCGAAAAGAAAGCCGTGCCGCAAACCGCCAAAGAAGAACAGGCAATGATGCGCAAACTCTATATGCAATCGGTGCTGAAGAAAGCCGGTGCGGAAGAGAAGCTGGTTCAGATTGGTGGCTTGAAGGGCCAAAAAGATGAAGGCACTGGCGCCGTCACGGTGTCAGGTGACTAAAAACTCACGACCGACAGACAAATAAGAGAGGTTCACCCGAACCCGAATCGCTTTTCGGCGGTCAGCATTTTGAAAGATGCTGACCGCCTTTGTTTTTTGGTGGAAGGTGAAACAACGTTCTGGCTCAGGAATCGCTGCGTTTGGCCTCTTCCAGATCGCGCAATTCACGGCGCAACACTTTGCCGACAGCGCTCTTGGGCAGCGCAGATAGAAATTCGATCAAGCTGGGAAGTTTGTACTTGGCCAGGCGTTCTTTGCAAAACGCGAGCAATTCGTCAGCCGTCGCCTCTGTCGCGGGTTTCAGCACGACAAACGCTTTCACCGCTTCGCCGCGATATTGATCCGGCACACCAATGACTGCGGCCTCTTGTACGGCGGGGTGAGTAAACAACACTTCTTCGATTTCGTTGGGATACACATTGAATCCGCCGACCAGAATCATGTCTTTCTTGCGCTGGACGATGGTGAAATAGCCGTCTTCGTCCATACGCGCGACGTCGCCGGTATACAGCCATCCGTTGCGCAAAACCTTGGCGGTTTCTTCTGGCTTTTGCCAGTAACCTTTCATGACTTGCGGGCCGCGAATACAAAGCTCGCCTTCTTCGCCCAAAGGAAGCGTGCGTTCGCCGGTTTCCAAATCCACGATCTTCAACTCTGTGCCGGTGACAGGCACGCCAATCGTCCCCGGTCGCCGCCGACTCAACAAAGGCGTCGTCGTTCCCAGTGCAGTCGTTTCAGTCATGCCCCAACCTTCAAAGATGGAAGCGCCGCTCAATCGCTCAAATTGTTCCAGCACTTCGATGGGCAACGGAGCTGAGCCGCTATTGAACCGCTGAATGCGATCAAGCCCGGCTTCTTTGGCCTCGGGGTGATTTAACAAAGCAATAAACAGCGTCGGCACGCCGGGAAAATACGTCGGCTGGTATTGCCTGATCGCAGCCAGCAACAAATTGGGATCGTATTTCGGCACCAGAATTTGCAGCGCCCCATGCCAGACGCCAAACATCGCGCAAACCACCAGGCCATAGACGTGAAAGAACGGAATGACGACCAGAAACCGGTCTTCGCCGCGCGCCATGAACGGGCCGCCGACCAGTGAACATTGCGTCAACGCTGCGTACAAATTGAAATGTGTCAGCATTGCGCCTTTGGGAACGCCGGTGGTGCCGCCGGTATACACCAACGCCGCGACATCCTCTTCCGCGTCAATCTGCACCACGGGCAACTCGCTCGGCTTCCCTGCTGCGATCAGCGCCGAAAAAGAAAGCGTGCCCGCCGGAATCGTCGCCTCCGTTGGCGGCTGCGCAGAGTATTCCTGCGCGCTGGTGGAAATGATCTGTGCGATAGAAGTTTGGCGCTGTACGCTCTGGGCGACTTCAGTCAACAGATCGAGCGTGATCAACACGCGCATGCCAGAATCTTTGGCCACCAATTCGACTTCGCGGGCGGTGTAAATCGGATTGACGTTGGTCACGATGGCTCCCAACCGTGTAATGGCAAAAAAGCTGATCAGATATTGCGGGCAATTGGGCAACATCACGCCCACGCAATCGCCTTTTTTGATCCCCAACGAAGCCAGCGCCGCCGCCAAACACATTGCCTGGCGTTTAATTTCAGCAAACGTGAGCTGTGCGCCTAAAAATGCCGTCGCCGGACGGTCGCGAAAATAAAGCGCTGCCAAATCGAGAATTTGATTGATGGACTGGCGCGGAAAGTTAATGTCTTTGGGAATCCAGTAATCGTATTGCTTCAGCCATGGACGTTGCTCGTACGGGGAATCTTGCATAGCCATAAACCTTTCTTTCGCGTTTGCTTAGTTGAAGGATGAATGTCTTGAGTAAGAGTTGGGTGCAAAAAACAGACAAATAACTGTTAACAAAACAGCCGACGCCGTCGTTTTGTTGCTGCGTCTGTAATTTCAACCAAAGGAGCGTTTTGATGAATCAGAAAACCAGCGCAAAAATCTGCACCTTGTTTGCTGCGTGCTTGATGTTGATTGTCAGCCAGCTTGTCGCGACCGCACAAAGCAAGCAGCCCAACTTGACCGGCACCTGGAAAATGAATTCCGAGAAAAGCCAGTTTGAGCGTGGCGGCCCCAACGGCATTACCATCAAATTCGATCACAATGGGTCTTCGCTGTCAGAAGCCATGTTCCTGGAAACACAAGGCGGCGACCGCACGGTAGAGCTGAAATACACCACCGACGGGAAACAAGCCAATCAAGACAACTTGATGGGCGCCGCCGGTCAAAGTCTGGTCAAATGGGAAGGCGAAACCTTGTTGATCAACTGGAGCGTCGGCGATATGAGTTTCAACCGCAAAGTCACCCTCTCTGCCGACGGAAAAACCATGACCATGATCGTCATGCAAACCTCACAGGACGGATCACAATCCACGGATACGGTTGTACTGGAAAAACAGCAGGCTGTGAAGTAACCAGCAGCCCCCCCTGAGCAAAATTCCCTGTTCACACTTCAGGCGGAAAGAAGCCCTGGCCTCTTTCCGCCTCTTCCTTTCTTGCAGCGCCGCTTCCCCGTCCAGCAAATTTCTGACTGAGACAAAGAAAGTGTCTTGACGGGCTATGTAGTAAACGGTATAAGCAGAACACAACATACAATAGTGAGCAGGAGCACCCCATGGGCAAGAACTATCTATCGTATTCAGTCGCGATCATTCTGAAAGCCTTGGATAACGGTTATCAGTATGGTTTCGACATTATGGACGTCACAGGCTTACCAAGCGGGACTGTCTATCCGGCGCTACGCCGGTTGGAAGAAAACGGCTTTGTCCTATCCAAATGGGAAAAGCACACCATCGCGCAACAAGAAGCACGCCCACCCCGTAAATACTATGAACTGACCGAAGAAGGCCGAGCGGCACTGGCAGAGGCGCTCAGCCGATACCGGTTGCTTGAACAGACACTGTTGCCTGTCAACGAAAACAAACCTTCCCGACAGGAAGGATAGCTGATGCTTACCCAAGGCAAACAGGCTTCTTAACCGGCAACCTGCCAAACGATTGAGATGAAATTACGCAGCAATGTTTCAAGGCGGAGCTTCGCCCGTCAATGGATACGTGTGCTCGGCGTGCTTGTTCCGCGCCGACTGCGCACGGATTGGCAACAGGAATGGGAAGCCGAATTACTGAATCGCGAAGCGCTGCTGGCGGAATGGGACAAATTGAATTGGCGCACCAAACTGAGCCTGTTGCGAAAAAGTTTGGGCGCGTTTTGGGATGCGCTGCTGTTGCAACCACAGAGATTGGAGGAGGAAATGTTTCAAGACCTGCGCTACGGTGTGCGAACGTTGCTCAAACAACCGGGCTTCAGTTTGGTCGTTTTGCTTACGCTGACATTGGGGATCGCGGTGAATACGGCCGTATTCACGGTCTTCAATGCCCTGGTGCTGAAACCGCTCCCGATCAAAGACGTAGACAGCATTGTGGAAGTCCAAAAAACGCCTGAACCTGGCCAACGCGGGCGACGCTTTTCCTACCCGGATTATCAGGACTATGCCGCACGCGCACAGACGATGGCGGGCCTGACGCTGGTCAGCGAAATGGGCGCACCGTTGGGGATTGAACACGCGCAACAAGGCGAAACCCAACGCGAAGAATTCGGCTATGTGAATTGCCAATTGGTCTCAGCCAATTACTTTTCCCTGCTGGGCGCGAACATGGCGTTGGGACGCGGTTTCCTGCCTGAAGAAGAGCGCACGCCCAACACACACCCGGTCGCAGTGTTAAGCCATTACTTTTGGGAGCGCGCGTTCAAACGCAATCCGGCAATCATCGGACAAACCATACGACTGGCCGGTCAGCCCTTTACCATTGTGGGCGTCACAGCCCAAGACTTCATCGGCACCACGCCGAACCGACCGGCTTGCTGGCTGCCTGTGATGATGCTGGACACGTTTCGTCAGGCAACCGATGCCCAAGCGTCAAGCTGGCATACTGACCGCAATGCCGCTTCGTTTGGTTTGTGGGGACGATTGAAATCCGGCGTCACGACCGCGCAAGCCCAAGCCGAGATGGCCATGCTGACCGAACAACTGGGACGCGAGTATGCCGGCGAAAACCGCCAACCGACCGTGCAGCTAAAACGCGCGCCCGGATTTGTTTCAGTAGAAGCAGAAGTCGGACAGATATTCCTACTGATACCGATTTCGGTGGCGCTGGTGTTGCTGATCGCTTGTGCCAACGTTGCCAATTTGATGTTGGCACGCGCCGCCAAGCGACAGAAAGAAATCGGCACACGATTGGCACTGGGAGCAACGCGGCAACGCATCATTCGCCAATTGCTGACTGAAAGTTTGTTGATCGCCCTGGCCGGTGGAGCACTGGGATCGTTGCTCACCTGGTGGTCGCTAAACGTGTTGTATCCGTTGCTGCTCGCGCAATTCCCTCTCTCCGGCAATTTCCTGGCTTCGATGGCAATTGATCTGCAACCGGATTACCGCGTGTTTGGCTTTACGCTGTTGATGGTTGCGCTGACAGGCGTTGCCGCCGGATTAGCGCCCGCCTTACAAGCGTCACGCCCCAATCTGACGATGGCGCTCAAAGGCGAAGGCTCCGTCTTTGGCGAACAGATGAGCCAATCGCGTATGCGCAACGGCTTGATCGTTGTGCAACTGGCGTTTTCCTTGATGTTGCTGATCAGTGCAGGATTGCTTGTCCGCAACCTGCAAAAGCTGAAAACGATTGATACGGGATTTGAGACCGCCCGCCTGTTTACGCTCGAAGTTGATCTAGGAAACGCCCGCGCACAACAAACAGAAGGCCTGCGCCAACAACTGGAAGCCCGCTTGCGTTTACAGGCCGACATACAAGCCGTCAGCCGCGTCTCACGCGCACCGCTTTCTGGACAAGCGCCGGAAACACTGGTTGCCCTGGCAGGCCAAACTGACCGCGCGCACCTGCCTGAAATCAGCTACGACTTTGTTTCACCACAACATCTGGAAACGCTCGGCGTGCCGCTGTTGAGCGGGCGCAATTTCACCGAACAGGAAACCAATGCGGGCACGCGTGTGGTAGTCTTGAGCGCATCGGCAGTCCACAAGCTTTGGCCGCATTTCAACGATTCAGGTCAGGCACTGGGGCAAACCGTCGGCATCGAAGCAGGCGACATCCGCCCCGCCTCCGCAAACAATTCCGCCGCACCGGCCAGCTTCCCGCCGTATCAAGTGGTCGGCATCGCACGCGACACCATCACCGGAATCGTTTTCCGTGGCGCTGATCCCTTTCTTTATCTGCCACTCAATCCTGGCAATCCTTACGGTTCACAGTTGCTGGTGCGCACGCGCACGGACGCCAGTCGCGTGATGACGTCTGTGCGGTCAGAAGTCAACGCGCTCGCACCGGACGCCGCCCTGGCCATGAAGCCGACGACAGAGTGGCAGGAGCTGCAAACCACACCGTTTCGCATTGCGGCTGACGTTGCGCTGGGGCTGGGGCTGGCAGCACTCTTGCTGGCCGCCATCGGTTTGTACGGCGTGATGTCTTTCGTGGTCGCGCAACGCACGCGCGAAATCGGCATCCGCGTCGCCTTGGGCGCAGAAGCCCACAGCATCTTGCGGCTGTTCCTCAAGCAAGGGTTGCGTCTGATTGCCATTGGATTGGTCCTCGGCCTGCTCGGCGGCGCGGCCATTGCGCGTTTGCTGGCAATGATCCTGGTAAATCTCAGCCCGTTTGATCCCTGGACCTTTGGCGGAGTTTCGCTGTGTTTGTTGCTCATTGCCTTGCTGGCGACGTATCTGCCTGCCCGGCGTGCCACCAAAGTTGATCCCATGATCGCCCTGCGACACGACTGAACACGGCTAAATTGATGACGCTGTCGAATCCGAAAACTCGCGCTCGCTTTTGGGTGTGGCTGATTCGCTTCATCGGCTTGATCGTACCGCGCCGCTTGCGCTCGGATTGGCGGCAAGAGTGGGAAGCGGAGTTGCAGTATCGCGAAGCAACATTGGCCGAATGGGACAAGCTGAACTGGCAAACCAAACTTGACTTGTGGCGACGCGGCCTCGGTGCGTTTACAGACGCGCTGCTGCTGCAACCACGAAGATGGGAGGACGAAATGATTCAAGACTTACGCTTTGGCGTGCGAAGCTTGTTGAAAAATCCGGGCTTCACTTTGCTGGCGTTGCTGACGCTGGCGCTGGGGATTGCCGTGAATACGACGATGTTCACGGTTTACGATGCGTTTGTGTTAAAGCCACTGCCGCTGCAAGACCCTGACAGCATCGTTCATATCAGGGGCCTGAACCGCGAGGGCAGAGACCATCCGCTCTTCTCGTATCTCGATTATCTGGAATACCGCGATCGCAACACATCGTTCACCGGACTGATCGCTCGCAACCAATTCGTCGCACCGTTCGGTGATGGAGCGGCGGACGCAACGAGCGCAACCTTGTTGCCAAGCAATTTCGTCACGGGTCACATCGTCTCGGGCAATTACTTCTCCGTGCTGAACGCGCAGATGGCGCTCGGACGCGGCTTCGCGCCCGAAGAAGACCGTACGCCCGGCACGCACGCGGTGCTGGTATTGAGCCATCAGTGGTGGCAACGGCACTTCCACGCCGACCCAAACATCATCGGCAAAACCGTGCGCGTAGCGGGATCGCCCTTCACTATCATCGGCGTTGCGGCACAAGGTTTCATTGGGACGGAACCTGATGCACCACAATTCTGGGCACCGCTGATGATGCGCGACCAACTCGTAGGCGGCTGGTATCAACATACGTGGCTCACCGAACGCAAAGCAGCTTCGTTCGTGTTGACCGGGCGTCTGAAACCCGGCGTCACGCAGGCGCAGGCGCAAGCCGAGCTCAATGTCATCAACGAACAGCTTGCCAGCGCTTATCCCGCCCCCGAACACAACAAGGCTGCCATCGCCGTAGTGTCAGGCGGGACCTTCATTCAATTCGAAGGCTTGATGTCATTGCTGACCGCGCCGCTGCTGACCGCTGGCGGAGTGATTTTGCTGATCGCCTGCGTCAACGTGACGAATATGTTGCTGGCGCGCGCGGCGGGACGGCAACGCGAAATCGCCGTCCGTCTCGCGTTGGGCGCAAGCCGCTTGCGCATCGTCAGGCAACTGCTGACCGAGAGCGTACTGCTCGGAACCTTGGGCGGCGTGGCGGGATTGCTGCTAGCGACTTGGGCGATACGACTAATTTATCCGTTGGTCCTGGCGCAGGCTCCCTTACCTTCTGCGATGATCGAAGGCTTCGCGCTCGACCTCTCGCCCGATTACCGCGTATTCGGTTTCGTATTCCTGATTTCGTTGCTCGCCGGCATCGTCGCGGGACTCGCGCCCGCGTTGCAATCGTCGCGTCCCAACCTGAGCGGCGCGTTGAAAGACGAAGGCTCGACTTTCGGCGCGCAATTCAGCCAGTCGCGGTTACGCAACGCGCTCGTCGTCACGCAAGTCGCCGTTTGCCTGACGCTGCTCATCGCCGCCGGATTGCTGACGCGCAATCTGCAAAAGTTGCAAGACCTCGACACCGGCCTCGTCACGCAAAACGTCTTTACGCTCGCCGTACACGATCACGGCGCTCATCCTGAGCCAAACCACGTGAATGCGTTTTACCAACAGCTTGCCACACGCTTGCAAACGCTGCCCGGCGTGAGAAACATCAGCCAGGCGGAACGGCAACCATTGACGGGCGCGATGCACATCACACCAATCACGATTCAGGGGCAGTCTTCGCCGAACGGTCCTCCCATACAGGCAAATTTCAATCAAGTTTCGGCGGATTATTTTCAAACGCTCGGCTTGCGCATAACACGCGGACGCAGCTTCACCGCGCAGGAAGCGCAAAACAACGCGCCCGTCGTTGTCATCAGCGAATCAACCGCGCGTCGTTTCTGGCCCAACGAAAATCCGTTGGGCAAGTACATCGGCGTTGGTCTCACAGCGCAACGGACTGACGATAACTTCCCGCAATACGAAATCATCGGCCTGACGAACGATACGCGGCAGGGCTGGATTTGGCAGCGCGATGAAACCTTCCTTTATCTGCCACTGCCTCCCGCGCCACCGAACAAGGCAACCGCAGGCGCATATCTGATTGTTAGCACAGCAGGCGATCCGCGCGCCGTGATGAAAGCCGCGCACGGCGAAGCCGCGCGGCTCGATGCCAAACTGTCTGTCTGGTTGCGTCTCGTGGACGATTCGCTCGCCGTACAAATGATGCCTTTCCAATCGGTCGCATTGTTGGCAGGCACCTTGGGCGCGCTGGCCTTGCTGCTCGCCTCCATCGGTCTTTACGGCGTGATGTCGTTCGTCGTCAGCCAGCGTACGCGCGAGATCGGCATTCGTATGGCCTTGGGAGCCAGGGCGCGTGATGTTATCGCGCTCTTCCTGCGACAAGGCGGCAAGCTGATTGCGATTGGTGTCGCGGTCGGTTTGGCAGGCGGTGCTGCGATTTCCGTTTTGCTCGCCGTTGTGCTGACGGACATCAGTCAATTCGATCCGCTCGCGTTTGGCGGTGTCGCGGTGGTTCTGGCGCTGGTGGCACTGGCGGCTTGTTATGTACCGGCTCGACGCGCGACGCGGATAGACCCTTACGTTGCGTTGCGACACGACTGAAACGAATGCGGGATACAAAAATTCATCTCTGGCTGATTCGCTTCATCGGCCTGATCGTCCCACAACGCCTGCGCGCCGACTGGCGGCAAGAGTGGGAAGCCGAGTTGCAGTATCGCGAAGCAACATTGGCCGAATGGGACAAGCTGAACTGGCAAAGCAAGTTTGACCTTTGGCGCAGAAGTTTGGGCGCGTTTTGGGATGCGTTGCTCTTACAACCCCGCCGTCTGGAGGAGGAAATGTTTCAAGACCTGCGCTTCGGCGCGCGCATGCTGCTCAAACACAAAGCATTCACCTTCATTGCCGTGCTGACGCTGGCGCTCGGCATCGGCGCGAACACGACGATCTTCAGCGCGATGGAGGCGCTGATCCTCCATCCTTTTTCCTTTCCCAATCAGGATCGGCTGGTAGTGATTTACGAACGGATGTTGGGCGCGGGCGTCGAGCGTGCGAACGTCACGCCGGGAGCCTTGCACGATTGGCGGCAGCAAAGCCGCAGCTTCGAGCAATTCGCCTCTTTCAACCTGGACGATTTCGAGCTGACGGGAACCGATCAGCCGGAACACTTGCGTGGTTGCCGCGTCTCGGCGGGATTCTTCGGGGCGTTGGGCGCGCAGCCGCTGCTGGGGCGGACGTTTCAGCCGGATGAAGACACGCTGGGGCGAGAGCAAGTCGTCGTGCTCAAGCACAGTTTGTGGGAACGGCGCTTCGGTTCCGACCCGAAGATTCTAGGGCAAACCATCAGGCTGAGCAGCCAAACTTATACGGTCATCGGCGTGATGCCGCGCGAATTCAACTTTCCTTTTTTTGGCGGCGAATTGTGGATTCCCTTCGTCAGCTTTCCGGCAGCCGTGCAGGATCGCGAGCATCGTTTTTTGCGCGTCATCGGATTGTTGAAGCCGGACGTCAGCCGTGCGCAGGGAGACGCCGAAATCCGCGCGTTGTCGCTGCAAGCAGCGCAGCAGCATCCAGCCACCAACAGCGGCGTTGACGCTTTCGCGATTGGGCTGAACGAAGATTACACGCGGGGCGCGCGCATGTATTTGTCGTTCACGCTGGGCGCGGTGGCGTTTGTCTTGCTGATTGCCTGCGCAAATGTGGCCAATCTGCTGTTGGCGCGCGGCGCGGTGCGGCAAAAAGAACTGGCGGTGCGCATGGCGCTCGGCGCTCATCGGTGGCGTGTGATGCGGCAGTTGCTGACGGAAAGCTTGCTGCTGGCGCTGGCGGGCGGCGTGCTGGGACTGGGGTTTTCGGTCTGGGGCGTTACGGCGTTAGCCAACAGCATCCCGCAGGGCTTCGCGCGCTTCATTCCGGGCTGGGAACGCCTGGGCATCAACGTCTGGGCGCTGGGGTTCACCGTTTTGGCTTCGCTCGTGACCGGCGTGCTGTGCGGCTTGCTGCCCGCGTGGCAGGCGACTAAAGCCGATCTCAACGAAACCTTAAAAGAAGGAAGCAAGGGCGTAACGGGCGGCGCGCGTAATCGTTGGCGAAATTCGCTGGTGGTGGCTGAAGTCGCTTTGTCACTGGTGCTGCTCGTCGGGGCTGGATTGCTCATCCGCAGCTTTATCGAAATTCTTAATACGGATCCGGGTTTCAATCCCGATAACACACTGGCAATGACCATCGCGTTGCCGCGCGACCGTTACACGCAACCCGAACAGCGCGTCAATCTGTTTCAGGAACTGGCACAACGCGCGGCGGCCTTGCCCGGCGTGGCGGCGGTTGGATTGACGGACAGCGTGCCGCCCGGCGGATGGGGTGAGGTTTCATTCCAGATTGTCGGGCAACCTGCGTTTCCGAAATCCGAGCAGCCAATGGCGGGAGCAATCACGGCAACGCCGGGTTATTTCGCGGCGGTTCGCACGCCGTTGCGCGCCGGTCGTTTGTTCACCGAACAGGATGACGCCAGGGCGACGCGCGTCGCGCTGGTGAACGAAGCCTTTGCACGTCGTTATTTCGCTGACAAGCCGGTCATTGGGCAGCGGCTGAGCTTCGGCGACGATCCCCCCAATGAAATCGTCGGCGTTGTCGCAAACACCATCAACAGCGACCTGGATAACGCGGCGGAACCGGTTATTTACCACCCCTTCGCGCAACGTGCTGGTAGGGTAATGACATTGATGGTGCGCGGACAGCCACATCCGTCTGCGGAAGAAAACGTGACGCAATTGGCGGGAGCGATGCGGCGTGAATTGGCCGCACTGGACGCAAACCTACCGATTTCTGAAAGCAAAACCTTGCACGAATCCTACCGCGAACGCAGTTCGCCCAAGCGCGTCATCACAGGGCTGCTGGGCATTTTCGCGTTGCTGGCATTGGCAATGGCAACGGTTGGCCTGTACGCCGTGATGTCTTTCGCCGTGGCGCAACGCAGGCATGAAATCGGCGTTCGGATGGCGCTCGGCGCGCAATCGCGAGACGTGTTTCTGATCGTGGTCAAACACGGACTCTGCCTGGCCGGTTTGGGGGTCATACTGGGATTGATCGGCGCGTATGCCGTGACCCGTCTCTTGTCGCAAATCCTCTACGGCGTGAAGGCGTCCGATCCGCTTACCTTTGTCACGGTCGCGAGCCTGCTGCTCACCGTCACGCTTGTGGCCTGCATTGTCCCGGCGCGGCTGGCAACGAAGGTTGATCCGCTGGCGGCGCTCAGGCACAAATAAAGAAGACGCGGTGAAACTACATCTACGACTGATTCAATTCATCGGCTTGATCGTCCCGCAACGCCTGCGCGCCGACTGGCGACAGGAATGGGAAGCCGAATTGCGGCACCGCGAAGCGTTACTGGCCGAATGGGACAAGCTGAATGTCAGAAACAAGTTCGAATTGTTGTGGCGCAGCTTTGGCGCACTGTGGGATGCGCTGTGGTTACAACCTCGAAGATGGGAGGATGAAATGGTTCAAGACCTGCGATTAGGCGTGCGAATGCTCATCAAGCATCCGAGCTTTACCATTATTGCCGTACTGACTTTAGCCATCGGCATCGGCGCGAACATCACGATCTTCAGTGTCGTCAATGCCGTTTTGCTGCGCCCGTTGCCGTATCCAAACGCGGAGCAGTTGGCCTTCCTCTGGACTGAGTCGCCGCAGCGCAACATCAAAGAACGCTCCTCTGCTTATGCCAATGTGGCCGACTGGCGCACTCAGAGCCAATCATTTGCCGACATTGCGATCTTCGATCCGACGGTAGTGCCGTTGACGGGCGCGCCGGAACCAGAGCTGGTCGTGAGCGTGGGCGTTTCGGCGAATCTGTTTTCGGTGCTGGGCGTTACGCCTATGTTGGGGCGCACCTTCACTGTTGACGATGCGCAGCGGCGCGTGGTGGTCTTGGGCTATGGTTTGTGGCAACGGCGCTTTGGTGCCTCGTCCAACATTGTGGGGCAAATGGTGGAAATTGACGGGGCGCAGGCGCAAGTGGTTGGTGTGATGCCGGAGCGCTTTCAATTTCCCGATCAAGCCGCGCAGGTTTGGCGACCGACGCTGGCGGGGGAAGCAGAAAAAAACAAGCGCGATAGAGGTTTCTGGCGTGTCATAGGGCGGCTCAAAGCAGGCGTAACGCTCGCACAGACGCAAACGGAAATGAATCTAATTGCCGAGCGGTTGGCGCAAGCCTATCCCGACTCCAACAAAGACCTGGGCGTGAATGTCGTTCCGTTTCAGCTTCAATTGACGGGACGCAATGTGCGGCTGGCGCTGTGGGTTCTATTCGGCGCGGTGGTGTTTGTGTTGCTGATCGCATGTACGAATGTCGCGAATTTGATGTTGGCGCGCAGCTTAGCGCGCGAACGTGAGATGGCGATTCGGATGGCACTCGGTGCGGGTAGAATGCGACTCATGCGGCAACTGCTCACGGAAAGTACGCTGCTCGCTCTGCTCGCAGGCGCAGTCGGTCTTTTCATCGCACGGTTCGGCCTTCCGCTGCTGCTGCGTTTTAGCCCGCCGAACGTTGCCAATTTGGATAGTGTGGCGATTGACGGACAGGCGCTGGCTTTCGCGGTTGTTGTTTCTCTCATAACCGGCGCGTTGTTTGGTTTGCTTCCGGCCTGGAAGGTTTCGCAGTCTCATCTCGGCGCAGCATTGAAAGATGGCCGCAGCGCAAGCGGCAGCATCAGTGGTAGTCGTGTGCGCGGGGTGCTGGTGGTGGCGGAATTCAGTTTGGCGGTCTTATTGCTTTCCGGTGCGGGATTATTGCTGCGCAGCTTTTTGCAGGTGCAAGCCGTTGACCCAGGCTTTGATGCGACGAATGTGCTGATGCTTGGACTGTCGCCCATGTCCAATCGTACTCCCGAACAAATCCGCGTCTTTTATCAACAAGTGAGCGAACGCATCGCGGCGCTGCCGGGCGTCGAATCTGCCGGTCTGATCAATGACTTTCTGACTGGGGGGAATTTGGATGCGCTGATTACGACGGAACGCGACGCGGCAAACGGTGCGGAACCGGCGCGGGTGCCTTTGAGTGGGGACGGGGTCAGTGGCGATTTCTTTCAAATGCTGCACGTGCCGTTGCGCAAAGGGCGCTTCTTCGATGCGCAGGACACGCCAGATGCGCCGCCGGTTGCCATCATCAACGAAACGATGGCGCGTCGGTTCTGGCCGAACGAAGAGGCGTTGGGACAACGCTTTAAGCATGGCGCGGCGCAATCTGCCGCGCCGTGGCTAACCGTCGTTGGGGTTGTTGGTGACATACGCCGCCAGAGCCTGGAACGCGAAAGCGTCCCGCAAGTGTTCACGCCGCACGCGCAAAGCCCGTCGCGCCGCATGGACTTGTTGCTCCGCACTAAGCTGGAACCCACGCAACTCGCCGCTGTCGTGCGCAATGAGATTCGTGCGCTTGATTCAACTGTCCCGCTTACACAAATCGCTACACTCGAAAGCCAGTTTGCAGCCTCCGGCGCGCAACGGCGTTTTCAAACGTGGCTCTTGACGCTGTTTTCCGCGCTGGCGTTGTTGCTCGCCGCCGTCGGCATCTTCGGCGTCATGCAGCAAACCGTCGCGCTGCGCACGCGCGAACTGGGCACCCGTCTGGCGCTCGGCGCGCAGCCGCGCGATGTGTTGCGGCTGGTCATTGGGCAGGGAATGCGCCTGGCGTTGTGCGGCATCGGCATCGGGCTGTTGGCTGCTTTGTGGCTAACGCGCGCAGTCGCGGGGCTCTTGTTTGGCGTAACGGCAACCGACCCGACGACGTTCGTTGCCGCTCCCTTGATCTTGCTGCTGGTCGCCTTGCTGGCATGTTACCTGCCTGCCCGCAAAGCCACGCGGATTGATCCGCTGCTGGCGCTGCGCCAAGAATGAGGCGCAGGCGGAATGAAGAACCAACAACTTCATCTTTGGTTGATTCGCTTCATTGACCTGATCGTGCCGCAACGGTTGGATTGGCGGCAGGAATGGGAAGCCGAATTGCGCTGGCGCGAAGCGCAACTCGCGCAGTGGGACAAGCTCGATGGGTGCAACAAGCTTGAATTGCTGTGGGGTTCACTCGGCGCATTTTTCGATGCGCTGGCGCTGCAACCAAGAAGGATGGAGGACGAAATGTTTCAAAACTTGCGCTACGGCGTGCGAATGTTAGTGAAAAAGCCCGGCTTTACGTTGGTCGCAGTGATCACGCTGGCGTTGGGCATTGGCGCGAATACGGCTATCTTTTCGGTCATCAACGCTGTGCTGCTCATGCCGCTGCCTTACCACGAACCCGAACGGCTGGTCATGCTGTGGGAACGCAACCCGGCTACGGGCATGGAGCAGGAGATGGTCACGCCGCCAGACTTTGCCGACTGGCAAGCCGAGCAACACTCGTTCGAGCATCTGGCTTATTGGTCGGGCGATAGCGAAATCAATCTCGTTACGGCGGAAGGCAGCGAGAAGCTGCGCGCGAGTTCAGTCTCGGCCAGTTTGTTCCCTGCGCTTGGCGTAGCGCCTCACGCAGGCCGCGCCTTCCTGCCCGAGGAAGATCAGCGCGAAGGCAATAAAGTCGCCGTTGTCAGCTATGAATTCGCGCGGCAACGTTACGGCGAAGCCACGAAAGCCATCGGACAAACCGTGACCTTCGACACTTTTGGGCGGCGCGATTACACGGTGGTCGGTGTGATGCCGCCGGGCTTTCAGTTTCCGGGCAAAAATGCTGTCTGGTTGCCTGCGGGTTGGAACGGCCTGCCGCGCGACCGGCGCGGCGGACATTGGTTGACCGTGCTGGGGCGGCTCAAAGCAGGTGTCACGCTCGCACAAGCCCAAGCTGAGATGAATGCGATTCAAGCGCGGCTGCATGCCCAACACGCCGCGCATAACGTAGGTTCGCAGATCGCCATCGTCCCGTTGCTCGAACAAACTGTCGGGCGCAACCTGCAAACGGCGTTGTGGGTTTTATGGGCTGCGATTGCAGCGGTGTTGTTGATCGCATGCGCCAACGTAGCCAACCTTACGCTGGCGCGTGCGCTGACGCGTCAAAAAGAATTCGTGATTCGACTCGCGCTCGGCGCTACGCGGAGACAAATCGTGTGGCAACTGTTGATCGAAAGCGCGCTGCTCGCCTTCATCAGCAGCGCAGGCGGCTTGTTGCTGGCTGCTGGTGGATTGCGCGTCTTGCGCCTTTTGAGTGGCGAGCAACTTCCGCGTTTGCAAACGATGCAGCTCGACGCGCGCGTACTCGGCTTTACTTTGTTCGCGGCAATCGTGACCAGCGTCTTGTGCGGACTCGCGCCCGCTTGGCAGGCGACACGGTACGACCTCAACGAAGCGCTCAAAGAAGGCGGCAAAAGCACTACGGCGGGTTTGCAACGCAGCCGTTTGCGCAGCAGCCTCGTGGTCGCCGAAGTCGCGCTCTCGTTGTTGTTGTTGATTGGCGCAGGGCTGATGTTGACGAGCTTCGCACGGCTGACCAGCGTGAATCGCGGCTTTGAGCCGCATCACCTGCTCGTTGCCAAACTGGATTTTTCGATCAGCGGCTTTACGACTTGGGTGCGTCCTACGACGACGCGCCCGCAAGTGACGCTGCAAGCCTTGATGCAGCGTTTGCAATCGCAACCCGGTGTGGAATCTGTCGCTGCCGTCAGCAGCCTCGCGCGCAGCATCGAACCTTCGCGGCAAGGCATCGTTTTCGAAGCGCGCCAATTTCCGGCTACACCGCGCTCAGACTTCCGGGGCATCACGCCCGATTACTTCAGCACACTTGGCGTAGCGTTGCGGCAAGGCCGCGCGTTCACTGAACGCGACATTTACGAAGCGCCCGCTGTCGCGATCATCAACGAAAGTTTCGCGCGGCAATATCTCCCGCATGACAATCCGCTCGGCCAGCGATTGGCGCTGGAGGGTCGCACGCCGGGGCAACCCGTCGGCCCGCCCCCCGGCGCGACTTCGCCGTGGATCGAAATCGTCGGTGTCGTTGCTGACACCAAACGGCTCAACCTGAATGCTGTCGCTTTGCCCGAAGTTTACGTGCCTTATTGGCAATGGCCGATGCAATCGCCGGAATTGCTGCTGCGTACTACTGTGCCAGCGGCACAAACGGCAGCCATGATTCGCCACGAAATAAAGGCGCTGAATTCGAACTTACCTGCGCCGAAACTCGAAACGATGGACGCACTGCTCGCCGATCTCGTCGCAGAGCCGTGTTTGCAAACCGCCTTGCTGACGCTGTTCGGTTTGGTGGCATTGCTGCTCGCCGCCACAGGCATTTACAGCGTGATGGCGCACGCCGTGACAGAGCGTACGCACGAACTCGGCATCCGTCTCGCGCTCGGCGCGCAAACCCGCGACATCACGCGGCTGGTCATCGCGCAGGGAATCAAGCTGGTTGCGTTGGGGTTGGCATTAGGACTGGCTGTCGCACTGGCGTTTACCCGTGTATTGCGCAGCATTCTTTACGGCGTGAGCGCTACCGACCCGCTGACTTTTGCGGGCGTGCCGCTATTGCTGTTGCTCGTAGCGTTGCTGGCTTGCTGGATTCCGGCGCGACGCGCGACAAAGGTTGATCCATTGATCACGCTGCGACAACACTGAATCTCACAACAGTCGTTTATGTCTCAACCCCGATTCCGCTTCTGGTATTGGTTAATTCGACTTGTCGGACTGATCGTACCGACGCGGCTGCGTGCGGATTGGCGACAGGAGTGGGAAGCCGAATTACGCAATCGCGAATTGCTTTTGGCCGAATGGGACAGGCTCGACCGACGTAACAAACTGGATTTGCTACAGCGCAGTTTAGGCGCGTTCCGGGATGCGCTGTTGCTGCAACCACGCAGATGGGAGGACGAGATGATTCAAGACATACGGTTTGGCGTACGCATGTTGCTCAAGCATAGAGCCTTCACAATTGTAGCGGTCTTGACGTTGGCGCTGGGCATCGGCGCAACGACGGCAATTTTTAGCGTAGTCAACGGCGTGCTCTTACGCGCGTTGCCGTTTGCCGATCCCGACCATCTGGTGATGCTCAATGGCGCGCGGATGACCTATGTTGACCTTGAGGAAGCGATGGAAGAATCCGCCTGGAAATATCGCTTTGATTGGCATTCGCGCGTGCCAAGTTTGCAGGCTGTATCCGCGTATACGAAAGGCGATGGCGGCGTCAATCTGGCGGGCGTGGGAGAGCCGGAACGGATTGAAGCCGTCGAGGTTTCAGCCAATTTCTTTCAGACGCTTGGCGTGCAGCCATTGTTGGGGCGGGCTTTTTCAGCGGATGAAGAGCAGCCAGGCAAACAAATGGTGGCGGTGGTTAGTTTTGAGTTGTGGCAACAGCGGTTGAACGGCGCAACGGATGTGCTGGGACACACACTGACGCTCAATGGCAAGAGCTTTACCATTGTTGGCATAGCGCCGCCCGCCTTACGTTACCCACGCGAGGTCGCCGTGTGGATTCCGCTCTCGCCATCACTCGGCGACCGCGTCTTTACAAATCCTTCGATTCAATACGGCATCATCGGTCGTTTGCGTGACAACGCGACACCGGGACAAACCAGCGCCGAAATCAACACGGTCGTAAAAAGCTATGAACGCCCTGTACCAGCAGGAATGCGGCTGGCCAATTCAACCAATGTTCGCGTGACGCCGTTGCTGGAAGCGATGGTGGGAGACGCGTGGTTTGGACGTTTGCGCCAGATTCTAACGCTGTTGTTTGGCGCAGTCGGTTTTGTGTTGCTGATTGCCTGCGCCAACGTGGCCAATCTGTTGCTGGCGTTGGCGACCACACGCAAACGCGAACTCGCGGTGCGCGCGGCTTTGGGCGCGGGACGCGGTCGTTTGTTGCGCCAGTCGCTGACAGAAAGCTGTGTACTCGCATTGAGCGGTGGCTTGCTTGGCCTGTGGCTCGCACATTGGCTGACGCGTTTGTTGGTGTGGTTGAGTCCGCCACAACTGCCGCGTTTGGCTGAAATCACGCTTGATTACCGTGTACTTGGTTTTGCACTGGGTATTTCCTTGTTGACCGGCATCCTGGTTGGCTGGTTACCGGCTTGGCGTGCCAGTCGGATGGACGTTAATGAAGCCCTCAAATCCGGCAGTGGTCGTGCATTTGGCGGCGCAAGCCGCGCAGGAAACGTCCTGGTCGTCGCACAAGTCGCGCTCTCCGTCGTGCTGCTGGTTGGTGCAGGTTTGTTAATGCGCAGCTTTGTCAAGGTATTGAATCTAAATGCCGGATTCAGCGCAGAAAATGTGCTGACCGTATCGCTCTCATTGCCGCCGACGCGATATCAAACGGCAGAGGCTGCGCGCGACTTTATGCGGCAGTTATTGGAACGCGTGCAAGCTCAACCGCAATTCCAAAGTGTCGGCGTGACGAACAAGGTTCCGCTTAACAAAGCCGAAGTCATCGGTTTGCTCTTCAAGGTCGAAGGCGTCACGCCACCGTCCAATTTTGACGACCGCTTTGCGTTTTTCATCTCCGCCAGCGCTGATTACTTCCGCACGATGAGCATCCCTCTCTTGCAAGGTCGTAGCTTTACTGAGCGCGACACGGTTAATTCGGCGCCCGTCATCATTATCAACGAACAAATCGCGCGTCAGTTTTTTCCTGACGGAAACGCCTTGGGGCAACGCATTCTCGTTACAGGCGAAAAACAACCACGCGAGATTGTGGGCGTTGTGAGCAATGTGCGCAGTCTTAGCCTCGAAAGAGAGCACAGTCGCGAGATGTTTCTGCCCTACTTACAAGGCGGCCCGATTCCCCGAACGATTGTGCTGAAAACCAACGCGGCCCCCGGACTAGCGTTCAGTGCCGTGCAACAAGCCGTCCACACCTTGGATAAAGACTTGCCGCTGTTTGATGGAAAAACGATGCGCCAGCACGTTTACGACTCCGTTGCGCAACGCAGCTATGTGCTGTGGTTGATGGGCGCACTCGCGGTGCTGGGTTTATTGCTGACAACGGCGGGCATTTACGGCGTGATCTCTTACACGGTGACCCAACGCACTCACGAAATCGGTATTCGAAGGGCGCTCGGCGCGCAAACACGCACGGTCGCCGGACTGATCTTGCGCGAAACGCTGGCGTTGATGGTCACCGGGCTGGTGGTCGGATTACTGGCCGCTTGGTGGGCGGCGCGCTGGTTGGCCAGTTTGCTTTATGACTTGCGCGAACACGATCCACTCACGCTTGCCGGGTCAGCGGGTTTGCTGCTTGTGGTCGCCTTACTTGCCAGTTGGTTGCCTGCCCGACGTGCAACCCAGGTTGATCCGCTAGTCGCGCTCCGGCACGAATGACATGAAATTCCATCAACGATTGATCCAACTGATTGGCTTGATCGTGCCCCGCCGGTTGCGCGGCGATTGGCGACAAGAATGGGAAGCCGAGTTGCGCAATCGCGAATTGCTTTTGGCTGAATGGGACAAGCTCGACTGGCGCAACAAACTGGATTTGTTGCGCCGCTCGCTCGGCGCGTTCTGGGACGCCTTGCTGTTACAACCACGCAGATGGGAGGACGAAATGATTCAGGATTTACGGTTTGGCGTACGAATGTTGCTCAAGAAACCTGGCTTCACCTTGATCGCCTTGCTCACGCTGGCACTGGGCATCGGCGCAAACACCGCGATTTTCAGCGTGGTGAATGCGTTGGTGTTCCGTCCCTTGCCATTCGCAGACGCCGAGCGGTTGGTGTGGATTGCCAACACAGGAACTGATGGTCGGTCAGGTGTGACTTCTCGCGTGAATACGTATCTGGACTGGCGCACGCATAATCAATCGTTCAGCGATCTGGCCGCCTATTATGCGTTTTCCGATTATGAGAGCTTCAACCTGACCGGCAGCGGCGAACCGGAACGTTTGTCGGGATATTTCGTCACCCAAAACTTCCTGCCGTTGTTAGGGATACAACCAATGCTCGGTCGCAATTTTGAAGAGTCGGAAGGCCAATTGAATAGCCGCAAGGTCGTGTTGTTGAGCCATGGATTGTGGCAACGACGGTTTGGCGGTGAGCGAAATCTGGTCGGGCAAACCATCACAATAAACGATCAGGCAACATTGGTGGCTGGCATTCTGCCGCCGAGTTTTGATTTCGGGTCAGTGTTCACGCCGGGCCTGAGAGTGGAATTGCTCGCGCCCTTCCCCGCCGTCAGGCAACTAGACGGAATAGGCAACACGCTCGCAGTCGTCGGCAAACTCAAACCCGGCGTCAACCTCGGACAGGCGCGCGCAGAATTCGAATTGCTCAATCAGCAGTTGCAACAAGCGAATCCCGATCGGCCACCGTTTGGCGCGCAACTGACAACCTTACAGCAACACGTCAGCGGTGACGCGCGGCGCGGCTTGTTCATTTTATTTGCGGCAGTCGGATGTGTGTTGCTGATTGCCTGCGCCAATTTGTCAAACTTGATGTTGGTGCGGGCCTCTGCGCGGCGCAAAGAAATCGCGGTGCGCCTGGCGCTGGGAGCAACACGCTTGCGACTGATGCGGCAGTTGCTCACCGAAAGCATCTTGCTGGCCGTGGGTGGGGCAACACTGGGGTTGTTGCTCGCCCAAGCTGTGACGAAAGTGATTGCCTCGTCCAATGCCGTCACCCTTCCCTTGCTGCGCGCGGTCAAAGTAGATGGCTCAGCCATGCTCTTTACTCTGGTGGTGGCCGTCGGCGCCGCATTGCTCTTTGGCATCATACCCGCGTTACAGGCAACCGGAACAAACGTGCGCCAGGATTTGCAGGACGCTTCACGCGCCTCAAGCGCCGGACGTCAAAGCGCGCGCTGGCGCAATGCCTTGGTCGTTGCCGAAATAGCGCTGGCGTGTGTGCTGCTGATCGGGGCAGGGTTGCTGCTGCGCAGCTTTTTGCGTGTGCTTGATACCAATCCGGGGTTCCGCGTTGAACAAGCTGCCACCTGGCGTATCGAAGCAGGCCCCAAATACAGAACCAATGAAGACGTGCTCACACTGTATCGCACGCTGACCGAGCGGCTTGCGGCGTTGCCTGGCGTTGTGTCTGTCGGCGTGACCGATACATTGCCGCTGGGACGAAACCGTAGCTGGGATGTACGCGTCAAAGGTCAGCAAGAGCGTGAAGGGATCGGCGTTTTCCCACGGATGATTGATACGGGTTACCTCAGCACAATGGGCATTCCATTGTATGCGGGGCGAAATTTCACGACTGCCGATACCAACAAAACCGAGCAGGTGACGATGCTCAGCGAGGCATTGGCAAAGCGTTTATTTCCTGGGCGAGACCCTGTCGGTCAACAAGCTGTAACCGGCGACCGAGATTACCGCGTGATTGGCGTTGTCGGCTCTGTACGACACAGCTCTCTCGAACAGGACGCAGAACCGGAAATGTACTTTCCTCTGACGCAAGCGACGGAAAAGTCTGTTGATCTGGTTGTGCGTACAACTGTGCCGCCGTCATCGCTGGCAGTGGACGTGCGTCGTGCGTTGCATTCCGTAGACGCCAATTTACCTCTCAGCGAAATGCGCACACTGGAACAAATCGTTGCGCAATCTGTCTCGCCACGCCGATTTATCGCGCTGTTGTTGAGCGGTTTTGCGGCCTTGGCCCTGGCACTGGCAGCGCTGGGTATTTATGGCGTGATTGCATTCTCGGTTGCCGAGCGCATCCCGGAATTTGGCATTCGTCTGGCGCTGGGCGCGCAAAACAGCGACGTGCTGACACTGGTGTTACTGCAAGGTGCACGCTTGATCGCACTGGGCATCGGCTTTGGCCTGCTGGGCGCATTCGGTGTCGCGCGAGCCATGCAAAGTCTGTTGTATGGCGTCACCGTCATTGATCTACTGACTTTTGTGGCCGTGCCAACCTTGTTGGCGGTTGTTGCGCTGTTCGCCTGTTTAATCCCGGCCCGCCGCGCGACAAAAGTGGCTCCGCTCACCGCACTTCGACACAGCTAATGTCACTGAACAGTTCAACCGTTGCTACCCGCTTTCGTTTTTGGCTGTGGCTGATACGTGTTGTCGGCCTGATTGTGCCGCAACGGCTGCGCGCCGACTGGCGGCAGGAATGGGAAGCCGAACTGCATCACCGCGAAGCCTTGCTCGCCGAGTGGGACAAGCTGCACTGGCGAAACAAACTTGACTTATGGCGACGCAGCCTCGGCGCGTTCACTGATGCGTTGCTACTGCAACCGCAACGATGGGAGGACGAAATGATGCAAGACCTGCGTTATGGCGCGCGAATGCTGTTCAAACATAAAGGCTTCACCATGCTTGCTGGGTTGACGCTCAGCTTGGGCGTGGGTTTGTCCACAGCGATTTTCAGTCTGACCTACGGCACGTTGCTGCGCGCTTTGCCGTATGCGAACGCGGAGCGCCTGGTAATGATCTGGCTCACGCATCCAGCGGCGGCGGCGGCGGGAAATCCGCGCTTCAGTCCGAACGCATTGAATTGGCTGGAATGGCAGGCGCAGGCGCAATCTTTCGAGGGGCTGGCGCTGGCGCGCACGGGGATGAGTTTCAATCTGACCGGCGGGCCTCGACCGGAGCGCGTAGTGGGCATCAAGGCGTCGGCGAATCTGACCGAGGTGCTGGGCGTGTCGCCACGATTGGGGCGTATGTTCACAGCGGAGGAAGCCGAGCGCGACGTTAAGCTGGCCGTTTTGAGCGACGGATTCTGGACGCGCGGCTTTGCGCGCGAAGCGACGATCATTGGCCGCCGCATTCAGTTGAACGGCGAAGCTTACGAAGTGATCGGCGTGCTGCCGCCAGAGTTTCAATTTCCCGCCAATGAATGCGATCTGCTCACGCCGCTGCTGATTCCGCACGAAGAGCGGCTTTCGTCCACACACTTTTATTACAAAGCTGTCGCACGGCTGAAAACAGGTGTCACCGTAGCGCAGGCACAGGCGGAAACCACGGCCATCACGGCGCGTACGGATGAACGAAAACCCTACCGCAAAGGTCCTGGCGCGCAAGGAACCCTAGTGGAATCGCTGCTCGACACCAACGTCGGGCAGTTTCGCACAACGCTTTATGTGCTGCTGGCGGCGGTGGGCGCGTTGTTGTTGATCGGCTGCATCAATCTTGGCGGATTGTTTTTGGTGCGAGCCGCTGCGCGCACACACGAGTTCGCCATTCGCGCGGCGCTGGGCGCAAGCCGCAGGCGTTTATACACGCAAACACTGGCCGAAGTCCTGCCGCTCGGTTTGATCGGCGCGGGCGCGGGCGTGCTGCTGGCGTGGGTATTGCTTAAATTGTTGATGCGCTGGCTGCCGCCTTCCCTGCTGCTGACAAATTCATTCGGTTTGCAGTGGCCAGTGTTGGCCTTTGCCGTGGCGCTCAGCGTGTTGGTCGTATTGCTTGCCGGAATGCTGCCCGCGCGGTTGGCTGCGCGTGTGCGGTTGGCGGAAACCATTCAGCAAGGCGCACGGACGCTGACCGGCGGTGGCGTGTTGCGCAATGCGCTGGTCACGGCGCAAATCGCCGTCACGTTGGTGCTGCTGTTTGCGGGCGGATTGCTGGTGCGCAGTTTGGTCGCGGTACTGCAAGTCAATCCGGGCTTTTCGCCGCAGGGCGTGCTAACGATGCAATTGCAGTTGACGCGCGCCCAATACGCAACCGACGCCGAAGTCGGCGACTATTACCATCGGCTGGTTGAACGAGTGCGCACGATTCCCGGCGTTGTGGAGGCAGGCATTGGCGGTCTGCCGTTCAGTTCGTTCGGCACGTCAGGCGGTGTGGAATTCGCCGCCCGCCCGAACGAAGAACAACTGCCGTGTCATTTTCGCCAGACCACGCAAGGCTTTTTTTCCGCGCTGGGCATTCCGCTGCTTCGCGGGCGCGATTTCACCGAACGTGATCGGGAAGGCGCTCCGCCTGTCGCCATCATTGACGAGCAACTGGCGCGGCGCGCCTTTGGCGACGCCAACCCCGTGGGCCAGCGCATTCGTTTCGGCGTCATCAAAAAAGACACGCCGTGGGTGGAGATTGTCGGCGTCGTCGGCCACATTCGCGTGGGAAGCCTGGAAAACGATCCGACGCCGCAACTTTACTGGCCGGCAGCGCAAACGCGCTGGGAAATGCAGCGCGGCGAATACCGCGTCGGCCTTGCCGTCAGAACCAGCGGTTCGCCGGCGGCATTCACCGCGGCAGTCATCGAACAGATTCAAAAAGAAAATCCGGATCAACCGGTTTACGACGTGCGCCCGCTCGGCGACCGGCTCGAACAGAGCTTGCAGGCGCGTCATCTGTTGACGGGTTTGGTGGCGCTGTTTGGCGGCGCTGCGCTGCTGCTGGCCTGTTTGGGCTTGTACGGCGTGGTGTCTTACAGCACTGGCCTGCGCCTGCGCGAATTCGCCATCCGCACGGCGCTCGGCGCGCAAAGCCGCGCTGTCCGCCGCATTGTGTTCAACCAAGTGACAAAACTGTGGGCAATAGGTTCGACGATTGGATTATTGGCGGTCTGGCCCGTGGGGCGCGCTTTGCAGAGTCAGTTATACGGCGTCGGCGGCGTTGACGTATTGGCGCTGGCGGCGGCTCCCTGCTTGTTGCTGCTTGTCGCCCTGCTGGCTGGATTCGGACCAGCGCGCAAAGCGGGGCGCGTGAATCCGGCGGTTACGTTGCGCGGCGAATAGACGCGCAAACGAGAACGAAGATGCGCTCTCATCTCAAGCTGATTTCCTTGATTGGCGTGATCGTACCGCAACGGCTGCGCGCCGATTGGCGGCAGGAGTGGGAAGCGGAATTACGTCACCGCGAAGCGATGCTGGCCGAATGGGACAAGTTGGATTGGCGAAACAAATTTGACTTGTGGCGACGTAGCCTCGGCGCATTCACCGATGCGCTGCTGCTGCAACCGCAACGATTGGAGGACGAAATGTTTCAGGACCTGCGCTTTGGTTTGCGAATGCTGCTGAAAAGCCCTGCGTTCACAGTGGCCGCCGTTTTGTCGCTGGCAATCGGCATCGGTGCAACCAGCGCGATTTTCAGCGTTGTGAATGGCGTTGTGCTGCGTCCACTGCCGTATCAAAAACCTGAGGAATTAGTGCGGTTGTGGCACAGCAAACCGCAAATCGGCATGACACAAATGCCCATCTCCGGCGGCAATGTGCAGGTCTGGCGCGAACGCGCGCAATCCTTCGCGGGCGTTGCCACCTTTCAAGCTGCTCAATCTCTCTTCACCAGCGAGGCCGAAGCGGAACAGGTGCAAGGTGCGCGGGTCAGCGCCAATCTGTTGCCGCTGCTCGGTTATCAAACCACGCTGGGTCGGGGCTTTTCGGCGGATGAAGAAAAGCCCGACGGCGACACGGTAATGCTGCTCAGCCATAAGCTGTGGCAACGGCGCTTCGGCGGCGCGCCAGACATCGTTGGCCGCACCGTCACGCTCGATTACGCCAAACGCTACACCATTATCGGCGTGATGCCGCCGGAGGCGAGCTTTCCGGGTCGGAGCGAATTCTGGCTGCCTGAGACAACCACGTCGAAAGGGCGGCACGACATGCGCTCGCTCAACGTCATCGCGCGGCTCAAACCCGGTGTGACCTGGCAAACCGCCGAGAGCGAGCTGCAGCTCATCCATCAACAACTGCGACAGCAACAAGCCGACAATTACAAAGACTGGGCCGTCTGGTCGCAACCATTGCATGATTCGGTAGTCGGCAACGTGCGTCCGACGCTGTTGATGTTGTTGGGCGCGGTCGGCTTTGTGTTATTGATCGTCTGCGCCAACGTAGCGAATCTGTTGCTGGTACGCGCATCAGTGCGGCAAAAAGAACTTGCCGTGCGTGCGGCGCTAGGCGCGGGACGTTTGCGCCTGTTGCGCCAGATGCTGACTGAAAGTTCTTTGCTGGCGCTGCTGGGCGGCGGGCTGGGCTTGTTGCTGGCTTATGGTGCGGTACGCGCGTTGGTGGCCTTGGAACCGCCGAATCTGCCGCGTCTAACGCAAATCGGCGTGGATGGGCGCGTGCTGGCCTTCACCTTCGTCACCACGCTGCTGGTCGGCGCGTTGTTCGGACTGGCCCCGGCGTTGCAGGCTTCCAAACCGGACGTGCAGCAAACGCTCAAGGAAGGTTTCGCGCGCGGCGGCGGACGGCGTTGGTTACGCAGGTTCGTATTGCGCGATGCACTGGTCGTGGCGCAAACCGCCTTGGCGCTGGTGTTGTTGGTGGGTGCCGGGTTGCTTATTCGCAGCTTCGTCAAGTTGCAACAGGTCGAACTTGGATTCGAACCGGTCAACACAATCTTGCTTACATTATCACCGCCCTTTGATCTGTATCCCAAAGATGCGAACAAGAATGATTATTACCAGCGGCTGCTCGACGAATTAAAAGCGGTGCCAGGCGTGAAGGTGGCGGCAGCGGCGACCGGAGGCCCGACACAAGGCGCATATATGAGCAGCGCGCTGATCGTTGCCGGACGCCCTGTGCCACCCGAACGCGACGCGCAACAGACCTTCATCAACATCGTCAGCCCCGACTATTTCCGCGCGCTCGGCACCCCATTGCGGCGCGGGCGGCTATTCTCCGAAGCCGACCACGCGGGTGCGCCGCGCGTCGTGGTCATCAATGAAACGCTGGCGCGCGCGTACTTCCCCAACGAAAACCCCATCGGCCAACGCATTGCCTTGCGCGGAGACCCGGACGAATTGCGCGAGATCGTTGGCATCGTCGCTGACATCAACCAGTTCGGCTTGGACAAAGAAAACAAACCGACCTTTTATGCGCCGATGCGCCAGGAAGATGCGGGCCGTTCGCTGGGACTGGTCATACACACTGCGACCGATCCGGCGGCGCTCTTGCCCGCTTTGCGCGAACGCATTCGCAACGTGGACAAGCTGACGGCGATCACGCGCGTGCGCACGCTGGAAGAGCTGGTCTCGGCTTCAGTGGCACAACCGCGCTTTTATGCCTTGTTGCTGGGGTTGCTTGCGGCAATCGCCCTGACCTTGGCTGTCATCGGTATTTACGGAGTGATGGCTTATACCGCCAGCCGCCGCACACACGAAATTGGCATTCGCATGGCGTTGGGTGCAGAAGCCGGTCAGATTGTGCGAATGATCATTGGCCAAGGTTTGCTGTTGGTCGGTCTGGGGTTGGTCGCAGGGTTGATTGGCGCACGCTTCTTAACTAAAGCGCTGGGTGATCTGCTTTTCGGTGTAAAGCCAACCGATCCGATCACATTCGCATTGATTGCGGTTCTGCTGAGCGGTGCGGCGCTGCTGGCCTGTTGGATTCCAGCGCGTCGTGCAGCCAAGGTTGATCCGCTGACTGCGCTGCGCTGTGAATAAGCACAAAGAAATGCACATTCACCTTTCCTTGATCAGGCTGATTGGCCTCATCGTTCCTCGTCGTTTGCGCGCTGATTGGCGGCAAGAGTGGGAAGCCGAATTCCATTATCGCGCAAGCTTGTTGGCGGAATGGGATCGGCTGGATTGGAAACACAAACTGGATTTGTTGCGGCGCAGCTTGGGCGCGTTCACCGATGCGCTGCTGCTGCAACCGCAACGCTGGGAGGACGAAATGGTTCAGGACTTGCGGTATGGCGTGCGCATGCTGCTTAAACACAAAAGCTTCGCGGCGCTGGCCGTGCTAACGCTGGCGCTAGGCATCGGCGCCAACACGGCGATTTTCAGCGTCGTGCATACGGTGTTGCTCAAGCCCTTGCCCTTTGCCGAACAAGACCGACTGGTCGCGTTGTGGAAGCGCGATTTGTCGTCCAACCAGCCGTTCGTCGAATTGTCGTATGCCGAAGTCAGCGATTGGAGCCAACAAGCGCAAAGCCTCTCCAGCGTGGCGGTAATGCCGGCGACGGTGTATGGCTATGGGTATGTCTTGACCGGGCGCGGCGAAGCAGTGCAATTGGAAAGCGCGAAAGTCTCCGGCAGCTTTTTTTCCGTACTGGGCGCACAAGCCGCTGTGGGACGCGTGCTGAGCGAAGGCGACGACGTGCTGAACGGGCCCAAAACAGTGGTGATTAGCGACCGGCTCTGGCGCGAACGATTCAATGCCGACCCGGCCCTTATCGGGCAAAGCATTACGCTGTCCGAAGCGAATTACACGGTGATCGGCGTAATGCCCGCGAAATTCGAGTTTCCGAAAGGCGTGGATTTATGGTTGCCGTTCAAAACCGTTGTCGAAGCGCGGATGACGGAACGTTACGGCGCGACCTTTTTGACCGCCGTGGGCAGACTCAAAGCGGGCGTGACGCTCGCCCAGGTTGAAGCGGAATTGAATACCATCGTTGCCCGCATCGCTGTCGCGCATCCAGAAACGGAAGCCAATGGGCATCGCATTGTCATCACGCCGCTCGCAACTCACCTGTTCGGCGATGCGCGCCCAGCGTTGTGGCTGTTGCTGGCGGCGACGGCGATGCTGTTGCTGATCGCGACGGCGAATATTGCGAATTTGTCGCTGGCGCGGGCGACGGCACGGCGCCGCGAATTCGCGGTGCGCGCGGCGCTGGGCGCGGGACGCTTTCGATTGCTGCGGCAATTGTTGGCCGAGAGCTTTCTGCTTGCCATAGCGGGCGGCATTGGCGGCGTGGCGTTGTCGTACTGGTTCGTCAAATTGCTCGTACGCGTCGCTCCGGCGGACATTCCGCGCATCGAAGACGTTTCCCTCAATCTTACGGTCATGCTGTTCAGTTTGATTGTGACGTTGCTGACGGCGCTGCTGTGCGGGCTGGTTCCGGCGCTGACGGCGTCGCGGCTGAATCTCAATCAGGTACTCAACGATGGCGGCGTGAAGATGGCGGGCGAACGCACAGGCAAGCGCACGCGCAGCGCACTCGTCATCGTGGAGGTCGCCGTGACTGTGATTTTACTGGTCGGCACCGCCCTCATCCTGCGCAGTTTCGTAAATCTGAGCCGCCTCAATCTAGGCTTTGATCCATCGCACACGCTGACGATGCAGTTGCGTTTAAGCCCTGCCCATTATCAACAGTTGATCGAACGCCTCGAAGCGAGGCCTGAAATCGAAGCCGCGAGCGCTGTCCTGATTCGTCCGATGGAGGGCAAAGAAGGCTGGGATGTGTCGTTCACGCTCGAAGATCAGTCCGAAGCCGAAGCCAAGAAGAATAGTGTCCCGAACTTTCAAGCCATAACACCGCATTACTTCCGCACAATCAAGCTGCCGCTCAAGACCGGGCGCGAGTTCACGGACTTCGACACGAAAACATCGCAACCCGTCGCCATCATCAGTGAGACGATGGCGAAAACCTTGTTTGGCGCGGATGTTGACCCAATCGGCAAACGCTTTCGCCTGGACTTAAGAAACGAACCACTGCGCACCGTGGTCGGTGTGGTTGGTGATACGCGCTACCGAACTTTGCAAGACATACGATTCGATCTCTACATCCCTTTTGCACAATGGGGGCCAGGTTTCGTCAACCATTTCGCCGTGCGTACCAAAGTTGATCCGGCGAGGGTGTTGCAAACCGTGCGCAACGAGGTTGCCGCACTTGATTCCGGCGTGGTTGTTTCGCGTGTAGCAACGTTGGATGAACTGGTGGCAACGCATTTAGCACAGCCGCGTTTCAGCGCGGTGTTACTGAACTGCTTATCGGGTTTGGCGTTGCTGCTTGCGGCAGTGGGAATTTACGGCGTACTCAGCGTTTCGGTCGCGCAGCGCACGGGCGAATTTGGCGTTCGTCTGGCGCTTGGCGCACAAACAAGCGATCTGCTCAAACTGGTTGTCGGCCAAGGCCTGCGTCTG
>JAEUQO010000146.1 GCA_016789605.1 Acidobacteriota bacterium | reverse complement strand
CTAGTGCCGTGTCAGTTTGAAATTGATGGCTGTTCAGCCACCGGATAAAGTCTGACTCAAGTGATTGAAGAGGAGTCAGACGCGATGAAAAAGTACATCATAGAGTTGAGCGCAGAAGAACGACACGAATTGCAGCGCCTGCTGCGCAGCGGAAAAACAATGGCTCGCAAGGCCACGCGAGCGCGAATCTTGCTCAAAGCCGATGACGGGTTGAGCGATGAGCAGATCGCGGAAGAAGTCTCGACCAGCGTGCCCACCATTGAGCGGGTGCGCAAACGTTTTGTCGAAGAGAGTCTCAAATGTCTCCACGAGCATTCACGACCAGGACAGAAACTCAAACTCGACCCCAAAGCCGAAGCACATTTGATCGCGGTCGCTTGCAGCAAAGCGCCAACGGGACGGCGGCGTTGGACACTCCGGTTGTTGGCCGACAAGGCCGTCGAGTTGGGTTTGTCTGCTTCACTCTCGCACGAAGCCGTGCGGCAGTATCTAAAAAAAACAAACTCAAGCCCTGGCAGAAGAAACAATGGTGTATTCCGGAAGTCAGTTCGGAATTCGTCGCCCGGATGGAAGATGTGCTCGACCTCTACCACGAGCCGTACGATCCCAAGCGCCCGAAAGTCTGTTTTGATGAAAAGAGCAAACAGTTGATCGCCGAGACACGCTCTCCGATCCGCGCCGCGCCCGGCCGCGTCGAACGATATGACTTTGAGTACAAGCGGCAAGGCACGGCCAACCTCTTCCTGTTTTGCGAGCCACAAGCTTGCTGGCGGCATATCGAAGTTACGGATCGCCGAACAATGGTTGATTGCGCTCAACAATTGAAATGGCTGGTTGATGAACGGTATCCAGAAGCAGACGTCATCCGCTTGGTTGGCGATCAACTCAACACCCATCGGATCGCTTCCCTTTACGAGGCCTTTGCGCCGGAAGAAGCACGACGAATTGCCAGAAAGCTCGAGTTTCATCACACGCCCAAACACGGCAGTTGGCTTAATCTGGCAGAGATCGAACTCAGCGTTTTGGAGGAGCAATGTCTTGATCGTCGCATCCCTGACATTGAAACCCTCAAACGAGAAACCAACGCCTACGAAAAACAGCGGAATGCTGACAAAGCAACGATTGACTGGCGCTTCACTGCTGCTGATGCGCGCAAGAAACTTCAGCGGCTCTACCCATCAATTTCAACCTGACAAGGCACTAGTCACGTTTGCTGCTTGGCGCGGCGCCGTTATTGCTTCCGGGATTTATGAAACGATCGCAACTGAATATCACGCTTTTGGTGTTGGGGATTTTGCTTGTTACCGGATTCGCCAATCGGTTGCCGGTGACATATGGCGCGGTGCCGTGGACAGGCTGGGGCGCATTGGTTTTTGTCACGTTGTTTATCGTGCTCGGTCTGGTTTTTTCTGACGCGAAACAGCGGCGCTTACGAGTCAAGCAGGACATCGCCGCTGCCGAAGTCGCCATACGCGAATCTTTGCTGGCTGAAGCCGCAGCTTTTCAACAGGGAACTGCGACGCAAACACCGAACGCGACTTCGACGGTTTTTGATCCGAAGCTGCTCGATCCCGATGGCCCGCCGTATCCACATCCAGTCATCAACGTCGTTACCTGCATCGGTTGTCATGCTTGTGTAGACGCCTGTCCGCACGACGTGCTGGCCATCGTGAATGGCAAGGCGACGCCCGTCGCGGTCGAACAGTGCATGGAAGACACCAGTTGTCAGGTCGAATGTCCGACCGTGCCGAAATCCTGCATCGTTATCAATACGACCAAGCCGATTCCTGAACGCAAAGTCCCACAACGTGACGCCAGGTTTATGACCAACGTGCCGGGCATTTATTTGATCGGCGACGTTTCCGGCGTGCCTTTGATCAAAAACGCCATCAACGAAGGCGGTACTGTTGTTGATTACCTCGTGGAAGACATTCGACGAATGGGCGGTGCTGTCCCCGCAGATTTCGATGTCGCGATCATCGGCATTGGTCCGGCGGGGTTGTCGGCCACCGCTTTGGCGGCGCAGCGCGGATTGAAATACATCGCCATCGAACAAGACCAAATCGTCGGCACCATTCAGCAAACCTATCAAGCCGGCAAATACGTGTATTTCAATCCGGTGGATAAACCGACCAAAGGCGGCATTCAGTTGGAAGGCGCAGGGGCGTCGAAAGAAGACATGATTGGTGTCTGGATGCAGACCGTGCGCGCAAACGGTTTGCTCATCAATGAGTACGAAAGCTGTAAAAGCGTCAAACCCGAAGGCAACGGCTTTTTGGTCGAAACCGAGCAGGAAAAGACCAAAAGCAAAAAGCAATATCGTGTGCGGCGTGTGATTCTGGCCATCGGTAATCGCGGGATGCCGATGAAGCTGGGCGTGTCTGGCGAAGATTTGCGGTTTACCGTCACGCCCGTCGTGATGATGATGCCGACGTTCTGCAACAAGTGCGGCGAAAAACGCACGGGCGAAAACAAGTTCTGCCAGAATTGCGGCAATCGGTTCGTGCCCAAGTCGAAACAGCTTGGGCCGGTCGAAGACGAAAAGGTGAAGTACAAACTGACCGACCCGAATGATTACAACGGCAAACACGTGATGGTCGTCGGCGCAGGCAATTCCGCCATCGAAGCCGCCATTGATCTGGCCGCGTATCGTTCTGAAGACGGCACGCAAATCATCGGTTGGCGCGACAACATCGTCACCCTGGTCATTCGCAGTAATTTCAAAAGCGATCTGAAGCTGGGCAACAAGATGCTGGTGTATGACTGCATTGACGAAGGGAAGATCAGCGTCTACTTCGGCCAGACGATCAAAGAGGTCACGCCGGGTGAGGTTGCTCTGATGAACGCCCGTGAGCGCGATGCGAAAACTGCCGCCGAAACCGCCCGCGTCAAAAACGATTATGTCTTTGCCTTGATCGGTGGCGAAAAGCCGACGAAGTTCTTGGAAAGCATCGGTATCAAGATTGGCTAAATCGGAACACGCGACATTGGTACATGACCAAGTCAGGAAGCCAATGTTCATCGGAATGGTTAACCGTCGCGTGTTCTGATGACGGCTGTTACGATTTAGGATTTGCTGCTGTCAAAGTAGATGGTGAATTGAGTTGTTTTGCCGGGCGCACTTTCCAGCGAAAATTCAAAGCCGTGCGCGTCCAGAATTTCCTGCACCAAGGTCAGGCCGATGCCCTGACCATTTCCTTTGGTGCTGTAAAACGGTGTGAACAGGTTGGCGCGCACCGCCGGGCTGATACCACAGCCGCTGTCTTCGATGATGACGCACTTCTGACCTGCCTGACGGCAAAGGCGAATGGTGATCGTACCGTTTTCGCCGACGGCTTCCACCGCATTTTTCAGCACATTCACAAACACCTGCTCCAGCTGGCCACGATCCAGCCAAACACTTCCCAGCGGTTCCTGTACTTCCAGACGCAAGACAATTCCGCGTGACTGACATTCTGCTTTGAACAATACCGAGATCGTTTCCAGCAATTCTTGCAGCGGGCAAGGTTGCAGTTGTGGGGGCGGCAAGCGAAACACGTCCGCGAAATTGCGCATAAAACCGCTGAGCTGATTGGTGCGTCCGATAACGACTTGCAGCGCGGTTTCAAAATCTGTGCGGTCTTCCGCGCCAATCTGACCGGCGTAATGCAAACAGGAATGCAGCAGGGAATTGGCGGAACCCACAGAGTTGTTCACCTCGTGCGACATCACGCGGATGACTTTCTCATACGCCGTTTTTTCCGCTTGTCGCAATTCTTCGGTCAGCTCTTCCATCAGGATGAAATCGCGGGTGAAGCCGCGATCCAGAAATTGTGAACGGCGACATTTGACGCGTCTTCGTCCGAGCAGCGGCATGACGCAAGCTTCGCCGACGGGCAATTCCGCCAGCGTTTGCGCAAACGGCGCGGGCAATTCTTGCAATTGCTTGTTCACAATTTGCCCGGTTGTTTGCGCCAGCATGCGTTCCGCCGCTGGATTGATGATGGCGATGCGTCCGTCAAAATCCAGGATGAGAATGCCGGAAGGCGAGGCGGCGACGATCTTTTCGAGAAAGTAATTTTGCTCCTGCATACGCGCACGCTCTTCGCGCAAGTGATCGGCCATGCGGTTATACACTTGCACCAGCCGGTCTATTTCCGGCTGGCCGACTTCGCGAAAGCGCGATGTGAAATCACTGTCTTGAATGAATTGTGCGCCGGTGTTGAGCAGTTCGATTGTGCCAAACAGGTTGCGAATGAGTTTGATGCCGACGGCCAGCGAACAGATGAAAACGGCTTCGACCGCCAGTAACCAGATGCGATGTTGACTGAGCAGATAAACAGCGACGCCCGCAAACAGCAGATGTACGCAAATCAGGTACAGGATGAATTTGAAACGAAGGCCGAAGCCCTGGCGCATAGGCATTCCTCTCAGCTCACGTATTGATGCCGAATTTTTCAAACCGGCGATACAGCGCGGCGCGACTTAGCCCGAGCGCTTCGGCGACTTTGCTGATGTTGCCATCATAGTGTTTCAACGCTTTGACGATCATGGCTTTTTCCAGATCGTCGAGCGTCATGGCGCCGACTTGTGGCAACGCTTCTGAAGGTTCTTCGCGGGAATCCATTTCGGCATCCATTTCAAAGGCGAGCGCGAAATCTTCGGCGGCGAGCACATCTTTGTTGCTGATCAACAAGGCCCGTTCAATCGTGTGTCGCAACTGGCGAATGTTACCCGGCCACGGTTGCTTTTGCAGCCAGCGCGACGCCGCTTCGCTCAATCCCAGATTGGTGCGCCGATAGACTTTGCCCATCGCTTGCAAGAAATGCTGCGCCAGCAGCGGAATGTCGCTGGCGCGTTCCCGCAAACCGGGCAAATGGATGGCAATCAAATTCAGCCGATACAGCAGGTCTTCGCGAAATTGTCCCGCCGCCACCAGCTCGGTCAGATTGCGATTGGTGGCGGAAACGACGCGCACATCTACCGTGCGCGTCTGGCTGGAGCCCAACACTTCATACGTACGGTCTTGCAACACGCGCAACAGTTTGACCTGCGCGCTGGCGTCCAGATCGCCAATTTCATCCAGAAAGATGGTGCCGCCGTCGGCCAGTTCAAATCGTCCTTTGCGATCTTGCCGCGCGTCTGTGAATGCGCCTTTGACGTGCCCGAACATTTCGCTTTCAAACAGCGCTGCCGGAATGCCGCCCAGATTGACTTTGACAAATGGCTGCGTCCGGCGATGGCTGTTGCGGTGCAAGGCGTCAGCAATCATTTCTTTGCCGGTGCCGCTTTCGCCTGTGATCAGCACCGACGCATCCGTGGCGGCAACGCGTCCGATCAGTTCCAGCACGCGCAAGAATTTCGGATCGTGTCCGATCAATGGCGAGAAATCGAAACGCGCCGACAATTCGTCGCGCGTTGGCGGTCGTTGTGGCGTGCGCACGGAGTTTGCAGCAGCCAGACCCAGAGCCGTATTGACCGCCTGCAGGATTTGCTGATGCGTCCAGGGTTTGGTGATGAAATCCGATGCGCCCGCGCGCACGCCCTGCACTGCAAGTTCGATAGACCCCCAGGCAGTAATCAGGACTACAGGCAAATGCGGACGCCTCGTTTTGATTTGTCGTAAAAGCGCCAGACCTTCTTCGCCGCTGGTCTGGCGCGAAAAATTCATGTCTTGCAAGACAAGCTGGATTTCCGGTTGTTCGCAGAGCGCCAAGGCGTCGTTGGGAGACGCGGCGGTGCGCGATTGATAACCGGCTTGTTTGAGCAACAAGGCGAGCGAGGTCGTGACCGACGGATCATCGTCCACGATCAAAATGGTTTCTTCACGTTTACCAACAGGTTTCGACATCGCTCGCCTTGAGAGCCTCCTCGATCTTGCGGTTGTTATTTGTAGACTGGATATTGCGGATGTTTGGGTTTTACGGGCGGATTCTTTTTCAATTCTTCCAACGCGATCTGCACCGCTTTTTCCAGTTGCGGATCACGGCCATGGCGCATTGCCGACGGCAGTTGTTCGACCTCGACATCTGGCGCGACGCCGTGGTTTTCAATATCCCACACGCCTGTTTGCGGATTGAAAAAGCCACGATTCGGCGCAGCCATTCCACCACCATCCACAAAATTGGGCAAGCTGAGGTAACCGCCAATGCCGCCGCCCCAAGTGCGTTTGCCCACCAGTGTGCCCAAGCCGGCGCGCCGGAACATCCAGGGCAAGGTGTCGCCGCCAGACCCGGCATCCTGATTGATGATCATCACGCGCGGGCCGGGAATGGTTGCCACGGGAAAGGGCATATCCTGACCTTCGCGAAAGGCGTAATACGACAGCGGCTTTCGTTGCAGCGCTTCGATGAAATAATCGGCAGGCGCGCCGCCGCTGTTGGCCCGTTCGTCAATGATGATGCCTTGCTTGTCGAGCTGCGCATACCAATCCCGATTAAACAGGTCATAGCCCGTACGCCCGGTGTCGGGTAAATAAATGTAGGCCAGTTGCCCGCCCGAAAGCTCTGCAACCTTGCGGCGGTTGTCTTCGATCCAGTTGAACAAGCGCAGCGTGTTTTCACCGCGCATGGGAACAACGGTGTAGCTGCGCGCCTGTTCGCCGTTGGGTGTAGCCGCGACTTTGATTTGCGTTGGTTTGCCCGCTTTGCCGACAAAATAGCGATACAGGCTTTCCGTCGCGCTGATGTCTTGTCCGTCCACTGCGAGCAAATAGTCGCCAGTTTGTACGCGAATACCCGGTTGGGTGAGCGGGGCGGTCAGCAACGGCATGGAGTTGTCGCCGACGAACACGCGCGTAACCCGATAGCGGCCTTGATGAATCTCAAAGTCCGCGCCGAGCAATCCTGTGTTGGCTGAGGCTCCGGTTTGCGGAATATCGCCGCCGCCAACGCCCAGGTGGCTGATCGTCAAATGCGAAAACATCTCTTGCATCACCGTATTCAAATCTTCACGGCGCACCAGGTTGGGCAAATAGGCCGCGTAATGCGCTTTCAACGCGTTTAGGTCTTGTCCGTGATGATGGGCGTCGTAAAGGTAATCGCGCATCAAGCGCCAGGCTTCATGGTAAATCTGTTGCCATTCCGCACGCGGATTGACCTGCACTTGCAACGCGGACAAATCCAGGCGTCCATCGCCCGGTTTGGCTGTCGTCGTCGTCGGCACAATGCCGTAACTGCCTCGTGCTGCATACAGCAATTTGCCGCCGTCGGCTGACACTGCAAAACCATCCGCGCCTTCGAGAAATCTTTCCGGGCGACGGTTTGGCACGTCGAGTTTGTGAATGGTGGGCGGACCATTGACGCCGCTTTCCAGCGCAAAAACGACTCCGGCTTTGCCTGCGGCCAGACCTGCGTAATCACGCGCAGGCAGCGGCAAGGTGAAGATACGATTTTGCATTCCGTCTGTTTGAATCGCTGATGCTGCCGTAGCTGTGGCGGCGGATTCTGTTGCTGGCGCAAACGGTGACGGGCTGTCCTGGTTCAGCACGGCCACGTTTACGGTTTTGGTGACCAGCGAACGGAATGTAAATGAGGTCATGCCAAATGCCCGGCGCAGGCCGGCGTTCAGGCTTTGCAGGAAATACAAATACCTGCCGCTGGCATCAAACGCAGGCGCTTCGGCGTGATACAAGCTGCTGGTGACTTGTGATGATTGCTCTGTTGCGAGTGAGTAGAGAAAGACAGCTTTCAAACGATTGGGCAGGTTCTTTTCGTATGCCAGCCATTGTCCGTCAGGTGACCAGGCCGCCGTCATCGTTTCAGGTTCTGGATGAACGGACTGTGCCACGCGCACGGTTTTGTTGGCAGTGAGATTGACCAGCCAAAGCTGCGAACGTTTGTCATAAAACGCGAGCTTCTGTGCATCGGGCGACCAGACCGGTTCGCCAAAAAAGCTGGGCGCAGGTTCGATGGCGATTTTGCGCGGTTGACCCGCGCCGTCAGTCGGACGCAAGTGCAGTTGGTATTCGCCGGATTCGTCGGAAAAATAGGCGAGCCATTTGCCATCCGGCGACCAGGCGGCATTTCGTTCCGCCGAAGCAGGCGAGTTTGTCCAATTACGCGCCTCGCCTTTGCCGTTGATCGTCAGCACTTCGCCGCGCGCCGTGAACAGCGCCTGCGAACCATCCGGCGAAAGACTGAAGTTGTGGATTTCGCGCTGTACCTTGGCCAGACGTGGTTGGGTTTCTGCTTCGTTCGCGCGAACGGTGATGGGAACCACGCGCGTTTGTTTGCTTGCCAGATCGTACAGATGGATTTTCCCATCTTGCACCAGAACGATGGCATCTGCTGTCGCAGACGCCGCGCGAATGTCGTATTTCTCGAAATTGGTATGTTGCGTGATGCGTTTGGTTTTGCTGTCGAAGCTGAACAGGTTCGTGGTGAGCGTGCGATCTGACAAGAAGTAGATTTTGTCAGCCAGCCACATTGGTTGGCGATTGTTCGAGCCGTCATTGGGCAGCATTTCGACCTGACTGTCAGCCAGCGTCGCAATCCACAACGGCGAAGTCAGACCGCCGCGATAGTTACGCCACATGGAAGTCGCAATACGCGACGGCAAATAGGCGATGCGTTTGCCATCTGGAGAAAACGCTCCGTCGTATCCGCTCGGCAACGGCAATTCCGTTTCCGGCCCGCCAGACACTGAAACGCTGTACAACCGCGCAAAGGAATCCAGCAAACGAGCAGAGCGGAGCAAGACAGATTGGCCATCCGGCGACCAATTCAGCGGAACCGAATCTTTGGGATGCCAGGTCAATTGGCGCGCTTCGCCGCCTGTTGCTGACACGACAAAAATTTGCGTGTCGCCTCCAAATTCCAGGGCAAACGCGATTTGCGAACCATCCGGCGAAAACAGCGGGCGGCTTTTGCGGCCTGGACGCAAGGCGAGTTGTTGGGCTTCGCCACCCTGTCGCGGTACGCGCCAAAGTTCTCCTGCATAGCTGAAGACGATGTGTGTTTGGTTGACCGTTGCCCCAGTGATCGGCAGGGGAGCCTGCGCTTGCACGATGATGGTTGCGCAAATGACGCAGACCAACGCCAGAAGTGATCTCAACATATCCGTTCTCCTTTGGTTTGAAGATGCCGGTTCACTGTAGCGTTGTTGGGTTGGTTGATCTTGTATGGGAATAGCCAATTTGTACCGGGTTAACCTTTTTGCGCTGCGGCACGAAACCCTGCTGGCGTCATGCCCGTGATGCGTTTGAACGTTCGGGAAAAGTGGCTTTGATCGTAAAAGCCTGCTGTTTGGGCGATGTCAGCCAACGATTGTTGGGAGGTCGTGATCTGTTGGCAGGCGTGTTCGATGCGTAAACGACGCACGTATTCGCCCACAGTGCAATGAAAGTGCCGCCGGAATTCGCGCGCCAGATACACGGGATGAACTTGTGCCTGTTGGGCCAGCGTTTCCAGCGTCGGCGGAGCGGTCATTTGTGCGTGCAGGCAATCGCGGACTTGTTGCAGCCAATAGGGGAGGCGCGTTTCTCGTTGCGCTGTCTGACGCGTCGCGGTTGAGATAATTTCAAGCAACAAGCCTTCCAGCGTCAGCGCCGCCGCCGCATCGGTTGCGTGAGATTCCTGATACAACCGCATCGCCAATTGCGCTGCGGTGCCGCCCGCAAAGACCGATTGCTTATCCAGGATGGCGGTGTGTTGGCGAATGTGTTCCAGCCAATGCGGTTTGGTTTCGACGCGAAAGATGCGTACCGGTTGCTGATGAAATTCAATCGCGTGCGCCTCGTCGGGCGGATGAAACACCAGCGTCGCCGGGTGGCAGTTACGCGCTTGGTTGCCTGCGATTTCGTCGTAACCGCCTTGCAGCACCAGTGTGATGTAGGCGAGATCGTGAGCATGCCTGGGCATTTTCAAGTTTGCGGGGTAGGCCGTTTCGGCCAGCGCAAAACCCGAAAATTCCCGACGTTGCAGTTTTTCACCGGCAAACGCAGTCTGACGTGATGCACGCAACATGTTGAACCTCACACGCAGAAAAGATTGATCGTAGCTTTCACCCTTGGGGAACAGTTACTACGAATCGGCATCGGTTTAGGTTCTCAACGTGTTGCGTGGGCATCAGTTGTGGTCCGCTATTCGTAATGCAGCGCTTCTGCCGGATGCACCTTGGTTGCCAGCCAGCTCGGATACAACCCGCAAACCGCAGTCAGCGCGTAAATCAGCAGCAGGGAAATCACGATGGCATAGGCATAAACTTTGGGCGTGGCAAATCCCAGAAAATCGAGCAACGGAAATTGCACTACGACTAGTGTCCCAATCAACGCGCCGCAAGTGGTGATGACCAACAATTCGCCCAGGATTTGTCGGTAGATGCGCTGTTTGGTCGCGCCTTTGGCCCGACGCAAACCGATTTCCTTGGTGCGTTGTGTGACGCTCTGCCACAAGACGCCGATTAAGCCCAGACCGACCATCAGCATCAAAAAGCCCGCTACCACGGCAAAGGCTGTCAGCGGAACAATGCTTTGTTGGTGCATTTCTTCGCGCATTTGTGTCAGCGGTTTGATCGTGAACGACCAATCGCTGGCTTCGTTTTGCAGCCGTTTCAATAATTTTTCTTCAAACGCTGCGGTCACGCCCGGATGGACGCGCACACCAAGCACGCGCGGCAGCCGGTCGTCAGCCTCGCGCAAACTGTTGCGATAAATCGCATAGCCTTTCAACTCGGCAAATTCGCCGTTTTTGCGAAAATCATCCACCATTCCGACCACACGTTCTTCAACGCGTGCGCGCTTTCCTTCTGGCAACGAGTCTTGTTTATCAAGCTGGTTGAGGGCTTTTCCTATCGGGTCTTCGTTGCCGAAACGCTCTTTGGCCAATTGCCGATTGATGATCAACGGTTTGTAATTTGCACCATCGTCTTCTTTGCCAAACCAGCGCCCGCGCACGATGTTAATGCGCATCACGTCCCGATAATCATCGGTGACGGCGTTGGCCCAATAACAGACGGGCTTGCCGTTGACGTCGTTACAACTGGACCAGTTGCCGTTCATGTATGGCAGATATTGCGCGCCCGCGACGGCTTCGACTTCGCCAAATTCACGGACTGCGGCCATCACGCGTTTGAACTTTTCGATTTGCTGGGGACGATCCTGTTTTTCCGCTGTCCCTGATTTTTCTATGGCTTCAACCTGCAGATACCAGACATTTTGATAGTCAAACCCTAACGGCTGGCGGTAATTATCGGCGTAATACACGGTCAGCACGATGACGGAAAACATCACCAGAAACGAAATGAAAATTTCGAGGATGATCAGAAAATTGACGCGTTTGCGATTCCAGACCAGTTTGCAGATATGTTTGAACATCGTTTTCTCCAGGCATTTGCTGACCTTCGCTGGCTGCGGTGTGAGCCAAAGGCCGTCTAAACCGTGACAGCCGTCATCCAGAACACGCGCCGCTTATGTCGTGTGTTCTGATTTAGCGCGTGGCTCCTTTCAGCGCGTCCACCGGATGCAAGCGAGACATTTTCCAGGCGGGATACACGCCCGACAGCAAGCCAAACACAATTGCCAGCGCAAGGCCGCCGAGGAAAATGCGGTAATTCATCGTGAAGGTGGCATAAGGAAACAGGTTGCTCTGGGAAATCAGGTGCAACACAAACACCGAGATGACAAAGCCAATGGCTCCGCCGACCAATGTCAGCAAAATGTTTTCGACCACGAATTGCCCGACCAGCGTCCACGATGATGCGCCAAACGCTTTGCGCACGCCGATTTCACTGGCGCGTTCCATGATGCGACTGATGTTGATGTTGATCAGATTGATGGTCGGCAGCAGCATAAACAGTAACGCCGCGATTACGAGCAACGCGATTAACAACTTTGGGCGTGCCTGGCGGTTTTGGCTGGGAATTACTTCACGCGAAACCGATTCAAAAAACGTTTCGACATTGCCGGTCATCAGATTCCACTCTTTGGGGTCAGGAAATTCGACCTGCGCCAAACGCACCTGAAACTCATCCTTAATCGCTTGAAAATCCTGTGGCGAACGCGCCAGCACGAGCGCCATAAAGCTGCCCATCAGTTCCTGGCGAAAATTGTCGTTTTTGGCTGTGCCAATCGGCACCCAAACATCTGAAAAGGGAGTGATGCGCAAAAACGGCACGTTGGCGACGACGCCCGTGACGCGAAAATTGCGCCCGCCCATTTCGATGAATTTGCCAACCGCAGGCTGATCGCCAAAAAACTTCTTTTTCGTGGCTTCATTGATGACGGCCACCAGATTGCGATTGAGATCATCATCTTTGGTATAAGCTGCGCCTTCCAGAAAGTTGAATTCCAGGACGTTCCAGAATTCGCCGTCGGTGTATTTCAGATACAACGGAACTTTTTCGCCGTTGGGGTAAGAGTGAATGATTTCGTGCTCGCTAAAGAGCGCGACTTTTTCGACGTTGGGCAAGGTGCGCACATGGCAATCCAGAAAGCCATAGCCTGCTGAGCCATTCCAAGTGCCGTCGCGATCCGGCGTTTTCATTTCCAGAAAGTACACGCCCAGCGTGCGATCCTGTTTGGTTTCCGGCGCGTGTTGGCCGAATGTGTGATCAAAAAATGCGACCGCGACCATCAACACCACCAACGTGAAGCTGATGCCGAACAGGCTGATAAAGGTGAAGAATTTGCGCCGCAACAACACCTTGAATGCGATTTTGAGATAGTTTTTGAGCATCGTTTTCTGCGGGGAAGGCAATCCGTGAATTTTGCCAATGACGCTTATTGCTGGTTGAGCGGGTCGGTCAGCTCAAAACGAAAGAACGTGATTTTGTGGGGTGCTTCAGGAACCACCGTACAATGCAACGAGATGTAACGTCCGCGCTCGCTTTTGAGTACGACCAGCAGCGTGTGCTCCGGTTCGGCGCTGACCGTGCGCAGGAAGCTGAGTTTGCCCAGGTCTTTTTGAATGAAGGCCAGTTTGTCCAAGGGGATTGGTTCGGCATCTTTGCGCCCGTCGTGTTGTTTCATGAACTCTACCACTTGCCTCGCCTGGCCAGAGTTAAACGCCGCCAGATAGCCCGCGATGCGTTTTCCCACCGGCGTGTCGGGCAATTGCGCTTTGTTTTCAGGTTGTGCCCACAGCAGCAATGGCAAGCTGAGCAACAAGCCACAGGCGATCATCAGTTGTACTCGTTTCATGTGTTCTCCCTCCTGCAAGTAATCTTTAGTTGACTTGTCTGCCGTCAAACAGCCGCACGATGCGTTCTGTTTTGTCGGCTTGGCGCGGATCGTGCGTCACCATCACGACAGTGGTTTTTTCCTGTTCGCTCAAGTGTTTGAGCACGTCCATGATTTCATCACCCATTTGCGAATCCAGATTGCCGGTCGGTTCGTCGGCCAACAGAATGCGCGGATTGCCGACAATGGCGCGCGCAATGGCAACGCGTTGTTGCTGACCGCCCGAAAGCTGATTGGGGAAATGGTGCACGCGTGCGTGCAATCCGACGCGATCCAGCGCTTGCAACGCCATTTTGCGACGTTCGGCGCCAGAAATTCCCTTGCGATAGAGCAGCGGGATTTCGACGTTATCCACGACGCTCAGGTCGTTGATGAGGTGGAACGTCTGGAAGATAAAACCGATTTCTTCGTTGCGGACCAGCGCCAGATTGCGGTCGCTATACGACGTGATGGGGCGGTTGTTGATGGCGACTTTGCCGCCTGACGGCACGTCGAGCAAACCGATGACATTGAGCAGGGTGCTTTTGCCGGAACCGGACGGGCCCATGATGGAAATGAATTCACCCGCGCGCACTGCCAGATTGATGTTGGTCAGCGCGACAGTTTCGATGCGTTCTGTGCGGTAAACTTTTTCGACGCCTTCAAGCTGGATCATGATCTGTTCCTGGGGTTGTGAATTGACCGGACGCGCTATCACAGCGCTGGGCGTAGCCATAACCGTATCTCCTTCTTATTTCAGCTTCAGTTCCTTGAGATGTTGATAGTCCGTCATATCGGAAATGATGACTTCGTCGCCTTCGAGCAAGCCCTGTACGATTTCGTAATGCTCCGCGCCGACCAGGCCAAAGCGCGCAGACATTTTGATCGCCGTGTCACCGCGAATGACAAACACATCGCGCGTGCCATCGCCGCTGGCAAACGGTCCTTTCTTGATGCGCAACACGCGCTCTTTGCGTTCGGTGGCGATAAATACGTCAACGCGCAAATTGGCGCGCAACAACGAATTCGATTTGTCTTCCAGATGGATGATCAACGTGATCACGCCGTTGTTGACGGTAGGGTTGATGCGGCTGATGGCTCCGTTCACGGTCACAGAATCGTTGACTTTGACGCGCACGGGCAAGCCGACAGAGAGCCGATTGGCGTGCACGTCCGAGACGTTGGCTTCCACGCGAAACGTGCTCAAATCTGCGATCCGCGCCAGCACAGCGCCTTTTTGTACGGTCGCGCCTTCTTCATTGATGACCCAGGTCAGCACGCCGTCGCGGTCGGATTTGGTGGTTGCCAGTTCCAGTTGTCGCTGCGCCTCGGCGCGTTCCTGCACGATGGTTTTTAATTCCAGGGCCAGGCCTTCGAGCTGCGTTTTGGTCGAAGCCTGCGCGTTCAGCTTGGCGCCTTCAAGCTGTTTTAGCTCAAAGCGGGTTTTCTCTTCGCTTAGTTCGACTTCGCGCAGCCGTTCTTCAGAGAGCAAGCCTTCGGCGCGTAACGCGCGGTTGCGCGCGGTGGCGGCTTTGGCCGATTTGTATTCCAGGTTTTTGATTTCCCACTGGCTTTGCAAACCGATCAAGGTGTTTTCCAGATCGAGCTTGGCTTTGGCTTGCTGGTTTTGCTTCAACTCGATCTGTTGGTTCAGCTTTTCAATCGCCAGCCGCGATTCGTTCAAATCGAGTTCGATGATCGGTTCACCTTTGGTAAGCACCGCGCCCGGACGCTTCAGGATTTTGACGACGCGGGCGTTCACCGGCGACGACAGCACTTGCTCAAATTCCGGCACGACATTGCCGGTGGCGGTGATGGCGGATTCAATGGGGCCGCTTTCGACCGTCGCTGTGCGCACACGGGCGCGTGCAATTGACGGCTGAATCCAGCGCGGCCCCCAGATGAAAATTGTTCCCAGCAAACCCGCGACTCCCACGCTGAGGGCCAGACGTCGCCCCCACTGTTTGCGCCGGAAGCCTGCATCAATCTCTCGATCCATTCGCTCTCCTCGTTGTGTGCGTGATTCGTTTTGCGCACAACGGTTATGCAAATGCCGGGCCATTTGGCGAAACTCTAGGGATTGCTTGCTTTAGGCGGATTGGCGTACGCGCCGTTGTACGCGCGTGTACAGCGAACTGTTCAGAAGTGAACAGCTACGACGTGCGGCTGGTTTACTCGGTGAGCGGCACGCCCAGCGAGGGAGGTTTTAGTCGTGATTCGTGTTTTGTGTGTGGGGTTCTTCCCGTGTTATGCCGAAGTGGTAACGACTTGTTCAAGCTGTCGGCGTTTGCGCATCACGAACCAGCCGACAATTCCGCCCACCAGCGCCAAGCCGGAAAGCAACGCGCCTTGGCTCGCTTGCGGAGCGGCGTACCACATTTCGACTCGATGTGAGCCTGGAGGCAGCACCACGCCACGCAACAAATAATCCGCGGTGAAAATCGTGGTTCGTTGGCCATCAATGGTTGCTTCCCAGCCGGGGTAATAGGCTTCGCTAACCACCAACACCGACGCTTTGTCGGCATTGGTTTCGATGGTCAGATGACTTGGCTCGTATTTTGTGATTTGGGCTGTCGCTGGTGAGCCGAATTTCTCTTGCGGCAACGTCGGCGGATTTTGCCCGCTTGGTTCGAGCAAGGTCACCGTCCGTGGATCAAACGTGGCGTCGCCTTCACCGCGCACGGCGCGAAAGGCTTCATCTTCAGTGACAGTGCGAGCCTGTGGCGTCAACCAGACGCGCGGCAGCACTTTTTGATTTTCATACATCTGCACGCCGTTGCGTTCGTACGCCAGCCGCCAATCGTCAGGCAAACGCGGAGACAACACATAGGCATCAGTTCCCGCCGAGTCATAGAGCGTGGCTTTGGCCAGAATCACGGAAGCTTTTTCCGTCAGGTTCTTTACTTCGACGCGATCTATGGCGGTGCGTTCGCCAAGTGATAACAGCGTCCAAAACCGATGCGAAGGGAAGGAGTTCAGTTCGTCGCCCGGCCAGGTATCGTAAATGCGCGCCAGCGAATGCCGCACCAACGGTTTGACGTCGGGCCGTTCGTGCGCCCATTCGGCGGTGTCAACGCCGGCCTTTATCTCACGTTCGATGATGCGGCCATCCATCGTGCGCAAGCTGAAGCGCGCCACCGGAGCGCCTTGTTCCAAATCGCCGGAATTGGCCATTGTGGTGATCAGCGAAAGCGAATCTACGCGCGCGTTTGTGCCGGTCAGGGTAACCGTGCTGCCAGGTTTAAGATCGGTTTTTGATTCGCTGAGAGAAAACTTGACGCCTTCTTTGTTGGCGGTTGTGGCTGTGGAAGGCGGCGCGAATTCGGCCAGCAGCCGCACATTGAGCAAATCGAGTACCTGGAACCTGGGGCTGAGAATCTGCTGATCCAGCGGGGAACTGAATGCGGGCGTTTCAAATGCCCAGCCTGCGCCAAAGACCTGGTTATAGCGTTTGGACATCAGCGGTTCGTATCCGGCGGCATCGTGCAAGCCGTACCGTGCGCCCAGGTTATGGGGATCGCTGTGTTTCAGGTCAACATACAAACCTTTGTTGAGCGACGTGTAAACACGGTTTTCTTGCGGATTGTATTTCTGCAAGAACTCTGTGGCGGGGGCAAGCTGTGTGAAAAAGGCTTTGTTGTGATTTTGCGGCCACCACCAATAGGGGGCCATCAGGTATTGCTCCCAGAAGACCGCCAGCAAAATGACGCTGAGCAACGCCGCCCCGCGCCAGCGCGCGTGCAAGCGACGCCAGCACCAAAGCACGGTCAACAGCAACAGCGCGGTGTAGCCAAATTTGCAGCCTAACAGGGTCGCTTCAGGCACACCTTGCGGCCAGGTGGCTGGTTTGCCCGGCACCGGTCGTGACGTCAATTCGATTAACACAAACGCGCCCACGGCAGAAAGAACCAGCAGGATTTGCGCCGTTGCCCGATCCCATTGCAAACGCCAACGTTCAGGCAGGCGTGCTTGCCCGATGAAATCGGCGGCGATGTCCCAGCCGAATGCGCCCAGCAGGGAAACGGCCAGCGTCCATTCAAAGGCGTGACGCCAGGGAATGCGAAACAAATTGACGACCGGAATGTGATAGGCCAGACGATACAGCGGCGTGTGATCGCCCATCATCAACAGCATCGCCAGCAGCGCGACCAGCACCCAGAACAGCGCTTTTTGATGTCTCAACGGCGAGCGCAAAACCGCCAGCAGCGCAATGACGGCAAAAAAAGCCGCCAGCAGCGGAACGTAGGCAGTTGCTTCGTAATTGAAGTGGTAAATCGGATTGCTGAACGATTGCCAGAATTGTTTTAGCGTGAACGAGCCGCCGCTAAAGATTTCATAGGTCAAGGTGCGGCGAATGCTCATGCGCTGCGCTTGCATCGTTTCCAGAATCTGGAAGGCGGCGAGCGCTATGGCCAGGCCCATTCCGCCAACGACTGCGGCCAATGGCTTCCAACGTTGCCAGGAGAGAAAGCCAAGCAGCTCTGCGCCGGGAACAAGGCTCAGAAACAGGCCATAAGCCAGGGCGATAATGCCTGCGTATAGAAACCCCTGGCCAAGGCCGGTCAGGATCGCCATCGCATAAAGCAAGCCGATGGCGATCAGGCAACGCGCAAATGAACGCGTGCGTGCGCGCTCGGTGGCGATCAGCATCAGCGGCAACCACATCACGGCATTGGTGAACATTGCCGTTTGCCCCAATCCGCTGACCATCATGCCGCCATAGGTAAAGCTCAATCCGCCGAGCACGGCGGCCAGTCGTGTGCGCCCGATTTCGCGCAAATAGGCATAGGTGAACATCGGGGCCAGCACATAAGGCGCCAACACGTAAATGTGTTCAGCCAGATATCCTGGCAAGATCAGATAGAACCAGGTCAGCGGATAGCCCAGACCCAGTTGCGCCATCGAAAGCAGCGGGTAGCCGGACAAAATCAGCGGTGTCCACAAGGGCAAATGACCGTGTCGCACCATTTCCCAGGCGGACTGGCGCATCGGATAGGAATAAACCAGCGCGTCGCCGCTGACGAAGTAACAGCCGCCAAAGACACCGGGCCAGAAAAAAACCACAAAGAAGACGAGGATCACCAGCAGCGCTGGGGCATCAGAGCGAAGTTTATTGAGCCAGTTCATTCTCAAGCGAAAGCGACCTTTTGGTTACAGACGGCGGGCGGCCCACAGAATTGCGTTTTTGACGAGGGCTTGCCAGTTTGGATTCAGATTCGCGTTGCGGTCGTGGCCGAGCTGGATATACACAACGCGCGCTTTTTCATAGGGACCGATCCAGGCGACCGGGCCATCGCTGGTCGGGTCGTCGGTTTGCAACAAGACTTTTACTTTGGGCGAAATCCATAAGTCTTTGTACGTTTCGTCGTGTATGCGGAACGGGCTGATGCCTGTCAGAATCGGATGCTGCATCGCTGGTTTGACCGTTAAATCCACGTCGTGCTTATAGCTGCCGACTTTGCCGTTGAATGGTTGATAGAGCCAGCGACCGCCTACGACTTCTTCATACCACCAGGGCCAGTTGACGTTGGTGCAGATGCCGTGGTGCAACACCACGACGCCTTTGCCGCTTTCGACAAATTCGCGCAGGTTTTTCTGTTTGGTGAGCTCAAGGTCTTGCGCGGTGTCATACATCACCAGCACGTCCGCGCGTTTGCGCATGTCGTAACTGTAGGCGCGCGGGTGCGGGTCTACTTTGGCATTGATCCGCGCATCATCGAAGGCGGTGTAAAACTCCGGGTCGTAATCGTGCCCGCCCGTGGCAACCAGCACGCGCACGGCGTCTGGTCGTTTGGGCTTAATGCTTTGTGAGCTTTGTGAAGGTGCTGCGCTCAGTAACATCACGACGAGCAACAGCGCTGCAGGCCATCGGTTCATGCTGTTTCCTCACGCGAGCAATTTGTCCACGACCAGGCCGTGTACATCCGTCAGCCGGAAATCGCGTCCCTGAAACCTGTGCGTCAGTTTTTCGTGATCGAAACCGAGCAGGTGCAGCAACGTCGCGTGCAGGTCATGCACGTGGACTTTGTCTTCCACCACGTTAAAGCCCAGATCGTCGGTTTTCCCCAGCGTGATGCCCGGTTTGATACCGCCGCCAGCCAGCCACATTGTGAACGCATTCGGGTGATGATCGCGTCCGTCGCTGCCACCTTGCACCATTGGCGTGCGTCCGAATTCGCCGCCCCAGATGACCAGTGTGTCTTTCAACATACCGCGTTGTTTCAGGTCTTTGACCAATGCGGCAGACGCTTGTTCGGTGTCGAGGCAATTTTGTTTCAAGTCTCTGACCAGGCTGCCGTGCTGATCCCAGGCTTCGTGGAAAATCTGTACGAAGCGCACGCCGCGTTCGACCAGACGGCGCGCCATCAACACCGAATTGGCGAACGACGGTTTGCCCGGTTCTGCGCCATACATCTCCAAAATGTGTTTTGGTTCTTTGTACAGGTCGAGAATTTCTGGTGCGCTGGCCTGCATCTTGTACGCCATCTCAAACGAATTGATGCGTGTGGCGATTTCAGGATCACCGACCGTATCCAACCGCATGCGGTTGAGTTTGTTGATGGTGTCGAGCGAATCGCGTTGCAGTTTGTCATCAACGCCGCGCGGATTTGACAGGTACAACACGGGATCGCCGACGTTGCGGAATTGCACGCCCTGGTAAACCGTCGGCAAAAAGCCGCTGCCCCAACAGGAATTGCCGCCGCTGGGGCCTTTGCGTCCGGTGCTGAACACGACAAAGGCGGGCAGGTCCTGGGCTTCGCTGCCCAACCCATAAATCGTCCACGAACCAAAACTGGGTCGTCCAAAAATCATCGAGCCGGTATTCATCATCAACTGACCGGGCGCGTGGTTGAACGCATCCGTCACCAGCGATTTGACGATGGTGATGTCGTCGGCGATCTCTGCGGTTTTGGGCAAAAGCTCTGACAGCTCTGCGCCGCTCTGGCCGTATTTGGCGAACTTGAATTTGGGGCCGAGCAACTTCGAGTTCGGGTTGATAAACGCGGCGCGATAGCCTTTGAGCAAGTCGGGCGGCGGCAAGGTGCCGTCAAACTTCGCCAGCATCGGTTTGTTGTCAAACAACTCCATGTGGCTGGGGCCGCCGGCCATAAACAGAAAGATGACGTTTTTGATCTTTGGCGCGAAGTGCGGCTTTTTCGGCGCCAGCGGATTTTGCGCCTGGGCATAGGCTTCACCAGCCAGCAAATGATTCAGCGCCAGCGCTCCTAATCCGACGCCGCATTGTTCGATAAACCAACGGCGGCTGGTTTGGGGCGGCTGATTGTTTCTGTTTTGCGTGGACTCTTTGCTCATGATTTATGTCCTTATTTGAATGGCCACTTTGCCTTTAGTTCATCAACAGTACCGTTGAAGACATTTACATCCATATCGGTGAGCGTTCCGGGAACGCGATAGAGGCAATTGCTTTCCGTCTCTTTCGCGCAGTTTATCTCACTGGAAAATTGCCACAAGGTATAGCTTTTCCAGGTGCCTTGCGGAAAGTTGGGCACCGTCTTTCTGAAGCGGGCATACCAAAGCGGCGTATTTGAGAAAACGCCATCTGTGCCCGCCTTACTAGAGATCGCGTTGATCACGGCATGATTGCCGTAAACCAGCGGATAGCGCCCGGTCTTTTCCTTGATTCGTTTGATGAACGACCGCGCTTTATCAATGCTCATGAAGTTGGCGTTTGCGGGATCAAAGCTTTCGATGTCCAGCGCCAGCACTTCGTCTTCGCCGGGAGAAACTGTCGCCAGATAAAAGTCTGCTTGCTTAATCGGGTTGGAGTTCTTGCCCAGATGGTAGGAACCCCACTTGTATCCTCGCGTGAGAGCTTCGCTCTTACGCTCGTTGTATTTGGTGTCTACCTTGGATAAGCCGACAGTGGCTCGGTGAATGATCGCGACCACTCTGGTGTCTGTCGCCACCTGTTCCCAGTCAATCGCATTGCTTTGGTATGGATCGAGCACGATTGCTTTTGTTTGCTCTTTCCACGGTTCCTGAAACTCAGTTTGCAGCGGCAGGCAAAATCCTGCTGACACCACAGCCAGAAAGAGGCTCAGCAGGCGAACGCCGTGCGCCGCAGTTTGTCGAAAATTTGAGTCAGGCCCGCGCCGTCGTTTCATCAACACCGGCTCCTTAGCTTTCCAATTTGGCTTGTTGCGCATTCCAGCGCACCTTGCGTTCCTGCTTCAAGGCCAGATTGCCGATGTGTGCGGCACGCGCGGCTTCAACGGCGACACGAATGTCGGCGGTCGGCGTCTTGCGGCTTTTGACACAATCCAGGAAGTTGCGAATGTGCGTAGCGGTTCCGTCGCCTTTGGATTCGATCAGCATGCTATGTTTGGCGTCGCCCGCGCGGCTGAAACCCGCACCGGCTTCGGGATATACAACCAGCCGTTCACGGTCGAGTTTCATCGTTCCTTTTGTGCCGCGCAATTCCAGGCCACCGTCGTCAATGCTGCTCGACATTGTGCCGTGATAGCTGGCCGTGAAGTTTTTCGGATATTCCAACACGCAATTGATGGTGTCGGGGCATTCCCAATCCAGCACGTAACGATTGCCGACGGCGGTTGCCGTGAGCGGCGTTGTTGCACCTGTGTACCAATGCACGACGTCAATCCAGTGACACATCAAATCAGTCAGCGCGCCGCCGCCGAAGTTCCAATACCAGCGCCACCAGAAAAACTTCTGCGGCGTCAGTTCTTGCGCCGGAGCGTTGCCGAGCCAGGCTTTCTGATCCAGTTTGTCGTACGCAAGTTTGTTGGAATGGCCGCTGGCGGCGTAATTCTGATACCACCACATCCGCACGGTGGTGATTTGGCCTAGCGTGCCTTCGTCAATGATTTTTTTGCCGTCAATGAAATGCGCCCAGCTTCGTTGCTGCATGCCGACTTGCACGACGCGTTTGGAGGCTTCGACAGCCTTGATAATCCTGGCGCCTTCTTCCAGCGTGTGCGTGATGGGTTTTTCGACGTATACGTCTTTGCCTGCCGCAACGGCATCCGCCGTGATTTTGACGTGCCAATGATCGGGTGTCGCAATCACGACCGCATCAATGGATTTGTCGTCGAGCAGCGCGCGGTAGTCTTTGAATTGTTTGAAGCCGGTCAGGTTCAGTGTTGTGGCTGCGCGTTCCAGATTCGGTTGATACACATCACACAGCGCGACAATGTCGGCGTCTGATTGATTTTTGGCATGGTTCAGCAAGCCGCGCATGCGTCCGCCAGTGCCAATGGCTCCCAGGCGAATGCGGTCATTGGCTCCCAGCGCGCGGGCCGAAGCCAAATGCGGCGAGAGCAGGGACGCGCCAACGCCTGCGGAAAAGGTCTTCAAAAAATTGCGACGTGCAGCTTTCGAGTCAGAAGCCTGGTTCATAAATGCTCCTTAGCGCGCTAGCGATTTCAACCGAATGTCTTTGTATTGCACTTTCATTGGTTCGCCGGGAATGATTGGCATGGCCAAGACGCCACGGCGGGCAGCTTTGCCGGTTTCACGGTCGTCGAGTTCGGCGGTCAGTTGTCCGTTGATGCGCAACGTGATGCGCGATCCGCTGGCAGTGATGTGATATTCGTTCCAGACTTCCATCTGAATGCCTTTGAGCAAGGCGTCAGATTCGGCAAAGCGTGTGACGGTTCTTTTGCCGTTTTCATCAATCAACGCTTTTTCGCCGCGCCCGGCCAGCGAACGTCGCGTGCCGTATTCGTCCCAAATGCCACCCAGATATTTACCCGCGCCGTCCATATCTGCCTGATAGCCATGCACCAGGCCTTTGTCTTTCACCGTGCTGCGAAATTGCATGCCCGAGTTGGACTTCGCGCCGAAGATGCGAAACTTGAACTTCAGCTCGAAATCGCCCACTTCACCGCCTTGCCAAACGATGAATTGGTTGTAGGGCGGGTTGTGGTCTTTGCTGGTTGTGCCGGTGATCGCGCCGTCTTCGACCGAAAAATAGCTCATATCGGGCGCTTGCCAGCCGTTGAGCGTTTTGCCATCGAAAATTTTCTGCCAGCCTGATGCGCCTTGTACCGCGCCGAAAATCACCAGCAAACTTGTCCAGACAAATTGGTTCATTGTTTATAGACCTTGCCGCCTTTCATCACCAGTTTGATCTTGCGCACGGCGGAAATGTCGCGCGTCGGGTCGCCTTCGACGGCGATCAAATCCGCCAGCAAGCCGGGTTTCACCGCGCCAAGCTGGTTTTCCAGATGCAGCACGCGCGCATTGACCGAAGTGGCCGAACGCAAAGTCGCGAGCGGCGACATACCGAATTTGACCATTGCTTCGAGTTCGCGGGCGTTGTCTCCGTGCGGGAACACGCCGACATCGCTGCCTGCGGCGATGGTGACGCCAGCTTCCAGCGCCGCTTTCATCAGCGCGGGTTTCCGCGTCTGGTCGCCGACCGAAAGCGTCGGGCATAGCGCCACCCCTTTTTCTTTCATTAAACGAAAGACTTCCGGTGTGCCGTCGTTGCCGTGTTCGATGGTTTCGACGCCAGCCAGCGTCGCGCGGCGCATGCCTTCAGGCGTGGTCGAATGAGCCGCCACGGGAACTCCGGCGCTTTTGGCGAGTTCAACGACCAGCTTCAATTCGTCTAGCGTAAAGGTTGGCGCTGCCCCCGCCTTGCCCCAGCGATAATCCGCATACACTTTGATCCAATCTGCGCCCTTGCCAATTTGCGAACGTACGGCGCGCGTCAAACTGTCTATGCCGTCGGCTTCTTCCGCGCCTTGCGGCACGTTCCATTCAGTGGCGTACCCTTTGGGACCGTAACTGCCTGTGACGACAATGGCACGCGTCGCCACCAGCATGCGCGGACCAGGAATGATGTTTTGCTGTACGGCCTGTTTCAGACCGACATCGGCGTAATCCGCGCCTTCGGTGCCCAGATCGCGCACGGTCGTAACCCCGGCCAATAAAGTGTCGCGCAAATGATTGGTGGCGCGCGCCACGCGCAAGCTCAGGTGTTCGCGTGCGACCTGATCGTTCCAGGGCGTTTCGTTGTATGGATGTAACAGCACATGCGAATGCGCTTCGATCAGGCCGGGCAACAAGGTTGCGCCGGGCAGGGCAATCACTTTGGCGTCAGCGGGAACGTTGAGGTTGCTGGCCGGGCCAGCGGCTTCGATCTTGTCGCCGCGTATGAGTACGCTCCAGTTTTCGTGCGCTTGCTCACCGTCAAACACGCGGTCAGGTTTGAGCAGGATAGGTGCCGTCGTCGGTGATTGTTGCGCCGCATCCGAAGCCAGCGGCAGTGCGCCCAGCGCCCAGCACAGCGCGATAGCCAGCCAAAACCAAAGACGTCGTTTTTGTGCAATTGCCATATTGTTTAGTAACGCCAGCGATACAGCGCCGATTTGATCAGTTCGTTTTGGAAGTCTATGACGCCGGGTTCGGTTTGCCACCAGTTGTCGGCGGAATAGCGTCGCAAGGGAACAGCGATCATCTGAAGTTCAATCGTGTCGTCCTGCAAAATGCGGCGCAAAATCCAGCGCGCGCGGCGCGTGTGAAACAAATCTGTCGGCACCAGTAACCGACGCGGTTTGTGTTGCGCGACCCACTGGGCCAGCACACGAGCTTCTTCGACGGTGCTGGTGACTTCCGGTTCGAGCATGGTGATGGCGCTTTCGGGCACATTCTCTTTCAGCAACAGTTTGTGCGTCAGCGCGCCGTAATCGAGCACCATATCCAGACCGGTAATGTCTGATTTTTCCGGCTGCATCACGAGAATTTTGGGTGCCCAGCCTTCTCGGTAAAGTCGTGCCGCGGCGTGTGGGCGCGTTTCCAACCCGCCACCGAGAATCACAATTGCGTCTGCCTGAACTGGCTGATCCGCGACGATCAGCAGGCGTGCGACGCCGCGCAACAGCGGTGCGCGTTGCCACCAGACGATGCCGAGCGCCAGCACGACTGGAAACAAAAAGAACAGTAAGCGGCGAATGCGGCGTGGTTGCAAAAGTTGCGTTGTCAAAGTGCGCGTGGCTACTCCTTCGTGATGGTTTCATCCAGGTTGAGCAGCACGCGCGACACCGCCGTCCACGCCGCCAGGTCATCCATCCGCACGCCTTTGGGCAAGAGAAACGGTTTGTCCGGGTCAGGCGTGGCCAGATTCCAGGGATTCAATTCTCCGGCATTGAAACGGTCTCGCTGGCGAGTCAGCAGCGCCAGCAGTTCAGTGGTTTCTGGCACGGAAGGTTTGCGCGCCAACACGCGGCGAAAGGCAAACAGCAGCCGTTCGTTATCGCTTACGCCGCCTTCTTTGACAGTCTTGAGCGCCAATGCGCGGGCCGCTTCCAGGAACAAGGTTTCGTTGAGCGTGGTCAACGCTTGCAGCGGCGTGTTAGAGCGTGCGCGGCGCACACAGGAAATGTCGCCGTTGGGCGTGTCGAACGTTTGCAACATCGGATACGGCACCGAACGGAAACGGAAGGTGTAAATTGCGCGCCGATAGCGATCTTCGCCTTTGCTTTCAGGCCAGGGTTTGGGCCCGTAACTGGCGGGCGGCTGGAAGAGAAACTCCGGCGCAGGCGGATACACAGCCGGACCGCCTACTTTGGGATTGAGCAAGCCGCTGGTTGCCAAGGCAATGTCGCGCACGACTTCGCCTTCGACGCGCAGCCGTGCGCCGCGCGCCAGCAAGCGGTTGAAGGGGTCTTTGCTCAACAATTCCGGCGAGACCTTGGAAGACTGGCGATAGGTGGCAGACGTGACGATCAGTCGGTGGATATGTTTCAGGCTCCATGGGGCTGCGCCTTTTCCGCCGTCCATCAATTCGACCGCCAACCAATCCAGCAATTCGGGATGTGAAGGCGCATCAGACTGTTTACCAAAATCTTCCGCAGTCGAAACGATGCCCGTGCCGAAATACGCTTGCCACAAACGATTGACCTGGGCGCGCGCAGTCGTGGGCGAGTTGCGATCCACCAGCCATCTGGCAAACGTCAGCCGATTGGGGGCTGCGCCGTTTGGCGTCGCCGGCAACGGATGCAAAAACGCGGGAACGCCCGGCTCAACCTTCTTGTCCGGTTTCAGAAAGTCGCCGCGTTTGAGCGTAAAGGTGTCACGCATTTCCGCTCGTTCATTGAGAATCAGTTGTGAAGAGCCTGCCGGATGTTGCGCCCACAGTTCGGCAATCTGGCGATTGGCGTCAGCCCATTCGGGCACAGTTGTGCGCCAATAGCTGAAGACGGTTTGTACTTGCGCTTGTGTGCGGCGTTCACGCGGCAAGGCCAGGATTTCGCGCACGCCTGTAGGTAAGGGATCGGCAACTACTTCCGGGGCGGTCGTGAATGACAGACGCACGCGTCCCAGGTTGTTGTTTTGGTTGTCGTCGCTGTTCCAGCCGCCGTGATTTTGCTTCAGATAAAAGGTCAGGATGGTGCCGCCTTCGTTCGAGACGGGCGCTTCGGGCACGAACACAGCTTTGCGCGGAACATTGCGGCGACCCGGCCCGGCATCAATGCCCCAGGCGGTTTCGTCTTTGCCGTCAAGGGCGAATTCAATCGGCCCGGTCACGCGGCGGCGATTCGATTTGTCGTAAAAGATGGCTTCGAGCTCGCGTTCGGGCTGATTGTAATCTGCGGTGGCTTTGACGATTTTCAGCTTGGTGATTTTGTCCGGCGCATTGGCGGGCGCGGCTTCGACTTCAAATTCGGTTAGTGCGCCGGTGCCCCAGATCGAACGGCCCGGACCGCCCAACGGCAAATTCGGATCGTTCAGCAGCTCCAGACGAAAGGCGCGGATGTTCTGCACCTCCGTTTTGAAACTCATCTTGACCCGATGTTTGGTCGGCGCATATCCCGCAGCCAAAAATGAACCGTCTTTGTAGCCGATGTATTTTTGTCCGCCCGTCGAAATATCATCCACATCGGGACGCACAATGGTCCATTCCGGGTTGATGTGCGGATCGGTTTTGACCTTGTCTTCCCAGGCGGCCAGGCGTTGTTGCCAATCGGGCATACGTTCTTGCAAGGCAGCTTCCAGTTCGCGAGTTTGCGACAGGATGTTGGCACGCTTCATTTGTTCTTCGGGTGTGTAAACGGCGGCGTTGGCTTCGTGGGAATTGTTCAGAAAGGCAAACAGCCGGTAATACTCTTCCTGTTTGATCGGATCGTATTTGTGGTTGTGGCATTGCGCGCATTGAATCGTCAGGCCGAGCACGCTTTTGCCGATGGCGTCCATGCGGTCGAACATCGCTTCCATACGGAACTGCTCAGGTTCGATGCCGCCTTCTTCGTTGATCATCGAATTGCGCAAAAATCCGGTAGCGACCACCTGATCTTGCGCGGCTTTGGCATTCTTGGGCGCGGGCAACAAATCGCCGGCGACTTGTTCGATCACAAATTGGTCGTAAGGCTTGTCCTGGTTGAGCGCCTGCACGACCCAATCGCGGTAAAACCACACCCAGCGCTGTTTGTCTTTTTCAAAACCATCCGAGTCGGCATAGCGTGCGGCATCCAGCCAATGCCGTCCCCAGCGTTCGCCGTAATGCGGACTGGCGAGCAAACGTTCGACCTGCTTTTCGTAGGCATTGGGTGCTTTGTCGTTTACAAAGGCGTCCACTTCTTCCGGCGTCGGCGGCAAACCAAGCAAATCCAGGCTCAAGCGGCGCAACAGCGTCACCCGGTCGGCTTCCGGCGCGGGGGACAAACCTTCTTTTTCCAACCGGGCTAGCACAAACGCGTCTATCGGATTTTTGACCCAGCGCGAATTTTGCACGGATGGGATCACCGGTCGAACCGGCGCTTTGAACGCCCAATGCTGTTGGATCAGGTTTGTGCCGTCGCCCGGTCGCGCCGCCGCGCTGGCGGGTTCCTGCCAAACAGCGCCTTCCGCAATCCATCTCTGTAACAACGCGATTTGCTCAGCGGGCAGCGGTTTGCCGCCCATCGGCATGCGCGCCTGATCGCTGAGGCCGGCAACGCGCCGATAGAGTTCGCTTTCAGCCGGTTTGCCTGGCGCAAGGACTTTGGCGGCGGATTGCGCGACATCCAGGCGCAATCCGGCCATCTGTTTTTTCGGGCCGTGGCAGCCGTAACAGTTTTGCGCCAGGATCGGTTGAATGTCTTTGCCGAAATCTATTTTGGTTTGGCGAACAACGGAATTGACAGCGGCGACCGGCAAGGCGTGGAGCCAGACAACTGCGGCCAAAAAGACGATGACAACTGTCAGAGAAAGCCTCTTTTGAGTCATGCGCGACCTGGTTGCTATGTCCGCGCGGGGCGCAGACAGGTTGATGGTGTTTCGTTTGTACAGAAGGAAAGTGATCCGATGAACGACGGGAAGATTATCTTCAGAGAGAATCTTATTACAAGGTCTGACCAATATTGACGCTGCGGCGTACCGGTACTAAAGTGGCAATGCTTACTCGCGGCGGGGACTCCTCCTGCTTTCCTGAAATTACCAACAACATCGGGCTGACGCAGCGCGGCGCAAGTCTTTGTTTGCGCAAGGGAAAAGAGACAAGACCATTGTCCCTGCGAAAACGCTGTGATCATGCCTGACCTGGCAACACGGAACGACTTCTGATGCGAAGACATGATTCTGCAAAGACGGTAGTCAAAGCTCTGGTCGCGTTGACCTGTGGTGTGTTTTTGACCTGGAACTGGCTCTCTCCGGCCAGCGCTGAAATAGCCTATGTGCGAAGCCTGGCGGCGCAAGATTTCTTTCAGGAAAAAGTCGCGCCGATCCTGACGCAAAATTGCGTGGGCTGTCACGGCGCACGTGTGCAACGCGGCGGGCTGGATTTACGCAGCCTCGATGCCGTGTTGAAAGGCGGCGGACGTGGGCCAGCCATTTCGCCCGGCAACGCGGAAAAAAGCTTGCTTTACCGTTTAGTTACCCATCAGGAAGAACCCGCGATGCCCGTGGGAGCTGACAAGCTGGGCGCGGCAGACATTGCCGTGATCGCTCAATGGATCAACCAGATGAAACCGGCTGTTGCCGCCGCGCACGCTGACTCTGCGCCGGTGCGGCAACCGGGTTATGCCGTGACTGACAAAGACCGCCAGTTTTGGTCTTTCGTCAAACCGGTTCGTCCGGCGACACCAGCAGTAAAAAATCGCGCCTGGGTGCGCAATGACATTGACGCGTTTGTGTTGGCCAAATTGGAAGCCAACGGCATGCGGCCTGCTGGGCAAGCCGGGCCGCGCGAATTGTTGCGCCGTGTCTATTTTGATTTGACGGGATTGCCGCCTTCACCTGAAGAGGTGGACGCGTTTTTGCGCGATCCATCAGACAAAGCCTATCAGCAGGTCGTCGAAAAATTGCTGGCTTCGCCGCATTACGGCGAACGTTGGGGACGGCACTGGCTGGATTTGGCGCGTTATGCCGATAGCGGCGGTTACGAATTTGACTATGACCGCCCGCACGCGTGGCGGTATCGCGATTATGTCATTCGCGCATTTAACGACGACAAACCGTACGACCAGTTCATTCGTGAGCAACTGGCGAATGATCAATTGCAACCGGAACAAACTGAAGCGTTGATCGCGACCGGATTCTGTCGGGCAGGCCCCACGGTAGACAACGCCGTTAACGAAGAAACGCGCAGCGATGAATTGGACGACATGGTGGCCACGACTTCGTCGGTGTTCCTGGGACTGACCGTCGGTTGTGCGCGCTGCCACGATCACAAATACGATCCGATTCCGCAGCGCGACTATTACCGCATGCAGGCGGTTTTCTTTCCGTTTGAGAAAACCGAGCGCCCGCTGGTGGCGGCGGCTGAAGTCGAAATCTACAAAGCGCGCAACAAGGAAATTGACAAACTGGTCAAGCCTTACCGCGACAAGATTGCGCAGATCGAAAAGCGTGTGCGCGATCATTTGATGAACGAAAAGATCGAATTTCACGTACGGCTGGCCGAAAACTCGTCAGGCTTTGGTGACAAAACCCGCGAACAGTTTCGTGAAGAGACGGCCAAGCGCTTTGCCAAAGAAGTCAATCTGCAAGCCGAAGACATTGATCCGTTGCTGACGCCGGAAGAAATCGCCGCACGCAAGGAAGTGCAACGAGAAATTGATGCGTTGAACAAAACGCGCCCGAAGCTGCTGCCTTCGGTGATGGGCGTGACCGACAAGGCTGAGCCGGGGCAGGCTCACATTTACAAGCGGGGCGATCATCGCAACAAAGGCGAAGCTGTGGGGCCGGGATATCCGGTTTTGTTTTCAAATGGCGCAGACCTTTCCCTGACAAACCGCCGCAAGCAATTGGCCGACTGGATTGCCAGCCCGGACAATCCATTGACGGCGCGCGTCGTGGTCAATCGCATCTGGCAATATCATTTTGGCAAAGGGTTGGTGCGCACGCCGAGCGATTTTGGCGCGACCGGCGACCGGCCCACGCATCCTGAACTGCTGGATTTCCTGGCCACCGAATTCGTCAAACAAGGTTGGAGCTGGAAAGCCATGCATCGCCTGATTTTGCTTTCCAACACCTACCGGCAATCGTCGGCGCTCAACGAACAATTTGCCGCCAAAGACGCCGAGAACAAACTGCTCTGGCGTATGAATCCGCAACGGCTGACGGCGGAATCCATTCGCGACAGCATTCTGCTGGTGAGCGGCAAACTCAATCGCGAAATGTACGGCCCGGGCATTTATCCGCGCATTGACCCTGACATTATCAATACCGGTTCACGCCCGCGCTGGCCGCTTGACGCCAAAGACGATCAGGCGACCAACCGGCGCAGTATCTATATCTTCATCAAGCGTTCCGTTTTGTTGCCGATGATCGAAGTGTTCGATTGTCCGGCGACGACCGTCTCCGGGCCGGTGCGTGCGGTTTCGACCGTTTCACCGCAAGCGTTGGCCTTGATGAACAACCAGTTCGTCTTGCAGCAAGCAGGCTTTTTTGCGGAGCGCATTAGTGCGGAAGCGGGATCAAACCAGCAAGCGCGGATTGCGCGCGCCTTTCAGATTGCGCTGGGGCGCAAACCCTCGAACAAGGAACTGGTCTGGTCACAGGACTTTCTCAAAGCGCAAGCCGACGGTTATGCCGCGCGCAAACACGAGCAGCCCGAAGCCGCCGCGTTGCGCGATTTCTGTCACGCGATCATCAACTTGAATGAGTTCCTCTACGTAGATTGACGCCGTGCGTTTTGCGGCGGCAGTCCCAAAAGCGCCAGACCCTTGGATGATAAAAAAGCTTATGAAAAAGCTATTGCGCGTAAGCTTGGTGTTTGGGGTGTTGCTTGGCTTGGCGATGTTGCGAGCCAGGGCCGAGAATGACGCGGGAGTCAGTTTTAACCGCGACATTCGCCCCATTTTTTCTGACACGTGTTTTCGCTGTCACGGACCAGATCGCAATGCGCGCAAGGCGGGGTTGCGGTTGGACGTGCGCGAAGAAGCGCTCAGAAAAACGAAATCCGGCGTTATCCCGATTGTGCCCGGCAAGCCGGAAGACAGCGAAATCGTGCGGCGCATCTTCGCGACGGAAAGCTATGAAGTGATGCCGCCGCCTGATGCGCACAAGGTACTGACCGCCCAGCAAAAAGAGCTGATCAAACGCTGGGTGACCGAAGGCGCAAAATACGAAGGCCACTGGGCCTACCAAGCGATTCGGCGTCCTTCTGTGCCGGAACTCGCCGCTGGCAAATCCACCGTCCGAAATCCGATTGACGCGTTCATTCAGGTTCGTCTGGCGAAAGAAAGCCTGACGCCTGCACCGGAAGCTGACCGTCGCACACTCATTCGCCGCGTCTCGCTCGACCTGACAGGCATTCCGCCGACACCGCAAGAAGTCGCGGCTTTTGTCGCTGACAAAGCGCCAGACGCATACGAAAAGCTGGTCGAACGTCTGTTGGCTTCGCCGCGCTATGCCGAAAAGCAATCCATGCATTGGCTCGACGCCGTGCGATATGCCGACACGGCGGGATTTCACGGCGACAACGCGTTTCCGGCCTGGCCGTATCGTGACTATGTGTTGCGCGCTTTTCGCGACAACAAACCGTTTGACGAATTCACGCGCGAACAACTGGCAGGCGATCTGCTGCCCAATGCGACGACGGAACAGAAAATCGCGTCGGCTTACAATCGTTTGAATCGCGTCTCTGCCGAAGGCGGCGTGCAACCCAAAGAATATCTGGCCAAATACGCGGCTGACCGCGTGCGCACGACCAGCACCGTTTGGCTGGGCGCGACGATGGGGTGCGCCGAATGCCACGATCACAAATTCGATCCGTTTTTGACCAAAGACTTCTATGCGATGAAGGCGTTTTTTGCCGACATCAAAGAGACGGGATTGGTGCCGGATCGCGGGCGTAACGCCTGGGGCAGCAAACTGCCGTTGCCGAGTGAAGAGCAAAAACAGCAGTTGGCGCGGTTGAACTGGCAAATTACTTACGCCCAGACGGAGTTGGAAGAGAAAGCCAAAACCCTCGAAGCCAGTTGCGGCGATTGGGAAAAAGAAACGTTGCGGCAGTTTGAGGCGAACACGCTGGCCTGGAAATTCCAACGGCCTGTTGCTGCCGAAGCGACCAATGGCGCGAAATTGACGATTTACAACGATCAGCCGCTGGTGGTGAATGTTTACCGCGGCGGCAATTTGGTGACAGAACAGATCATCGGCGACGGTCTGGTGGTGGCGGGCGGGGAAAATCCCGAGCGCGCCAGTTACACCGTCAGTTTCAAACCTGGCGCTGGTGAATGGACTGCGTTGGGTGTTCAGGTTGTGCAAGATGATAGTTTGCCTGCCAACCGGTTGGCGCGTGGCGCGGATCGGTTTGTGCTGACCGAGGTTGACGCCAGCGCAAAATCGGCCAACGCGCGTTCTGACGAAAAGCTGCATTTTGTGTTGGCGACCACTGACGGGGCGGGCGAGCCGATGGAAAATCCGCCGCTGGCGACGATTGATGGCAATCCGAAAACCGGCTGGGCGATGCAATTTGCCGACGGGCGCGATGCCTTTGTCGCGTTGCGTTTGAAACAGCCGCTACGCACGGATGACAACACGACCGTCACCGTGCGCTTGCGCCAGGAATCTGGTGTGCGTCGTGCCACGATTGGCCGCTTTCGCCTGGCGTTGTCGGCAGCGCGGCATTCCTGGCCTGATCATCAAGCAAAACTTGCCCGCCCATTGAATGGATTGCCCACCGATTTGTTGCCGGTCTTGCAAACGCCGCTGGCCGAACGCACCGCGAATCAGAAAAAAGCGCTTTGGTCTTATTTCAAATGGGTGCGTCCTGAATTGGAACCGCTGGTTGTGCGCGTGGCGGCGCTCGAAGCCGAACGCGATCAACTCGACGCACAAATTCCGCGCGTGATGATCACCGAAGCCACGACGCCTGCGGTGACACGTGTGCTGGCGCGCGGCAACTTTCTGGATGAATCCGGCGAAATCGTGGGGCCTGCCATTCCAGCGGTTTTTGGCCGGTTGAATCTTGGCTTGCGGCGCGCTTCGCGTCTGGATTTGGCGAACTGGTTGGTTGCGCCTGATAACGCGCTGACGGCGAGAGTGTACGTCAATCGGCTGTGGCGGCAATTTTTCGGCATCGGGTTATCAAAAGCGCTGGATGATTTCGGTTCGCAAGGCGAATGGCCGACGCATCCTGAATTGCTCGACTGGCTGGCGACGGAATTCATGCATCCTGTTTTCAAAGCGAGCGCCAGCGCGGAAGCGCAACTGCACGATTGGGATGTGAAACACATCATTCGCTTGCTGGTGACCAGCCATACCTATCGCCAGGCCAGCGCGTTGCCTGCGCCAGAGCGCGACCCCGATAACCGTTTGCTCGCCAAACAAAACCGCTTTCGTGTGGATGCCGAAATCGTGCGTGACATTGCGTTGAGCGTTTCGGGCTTACTGGTCGAAAAGTTCGGCGGGGCAAGCGTGCGGCCGTATCAACCCGATGGGTATCTTGCGCCGCTGAATTTCCCCGTGCGTGATTATCCGCTCGATCACGGCGACGCGCTTTATCGGCGCGGTTTGTATGTTCACTGGCAACGCACGTTTTTGCATCCCAGTCTGGCGACGTTCGATGCGCCTTCGCGCGAAGAATGCACCGTCAACCGCAGCAGTTCGAACACGCCGTTGCAGGCGTTGGTCTTGCTCAACGATCCAATTTTTGTCGAAGCCGCACGTGTGTTTGCTGCCCATGCTCTGACGCAAGGCGGCCCAAGTGCGAATGCGCAAATTGGCTGGGCGTTTCAACGTGTGACGGGGCGCAACGCGACGCTGGCCGAATTGCGCGTGCTGAACGATCTGCACGCGAAAAGCCTGGCGCGGTTTCAAAAAGACCCGGCTTCTGCCAGCGAATTGCTGAATGTCGGCGATACCGCCAAGCCGCAAACGCTGTCGCCAGTGCGCGTCGCTGCAATGACAACCGTCACGCGCGCCATTTTGAATTTGCACGAAACGATTACGAGGAACTGACGCCATGGCTGCTTCATCGCCTGCTTCGACAGACACACAACAGTTGCACATCAAGCGCCGAACGTTTCTTGGCAGAGGTATCGCCGGACTCGGTTCGTTGGCATTGACGACGCTGTTTGATCGTTCAGCCCTGGCAGCCTCGGCAACCTCGGCAGCCAGCGGCTGGCAATCCAAAGGCGTCGTGAACCCTTTGCATCACGCGGCCAAAGCCAAACGCGTCATCTTTCTGTATCAAGCGGGCGGTCCCTCGCATTTGGAAACCTTCGATTACAAACCGATGCTTGCGGCGATGCACGGCAAACCGATGCCGGAATCGTTTACGCAAGGACAACAGATTGCCCAACTGCAAAACCAACGGTTGATCTGTTACGGCCCGCAGTTCAAATTCAACCGCTTTGGCAAATCCGGGCAGGAAATTTGCGAGCTGTTTCCCGAAATCGGCGGCGTTGCGGACGACATTTGCATCGTGCGCTCGATGTGGGGCGAACAGATCAACCACGACCCGGCGCACGTGTTGATGAATACCGGTTCGATCCTGGCCGGGCGTCCGAGCATGGGATCGTGGTTGTTATATGGTTTGGGCGCGGAAACCGAAGACCTGCCGGGATTCGTCGTGCTGATGTCTTCGGGCAAAGGCGGACAGAATCAACCTGTGGCGGCGCGGCAATGGTCTGCGGGGTTTTTGCCCGGCAAGTTTCAAGGCGTCAAATTGAACTCGACCGGTGATCCGGTGCTCTATATCAAAAATCCGCAAGGGCTTTGTCAGGACACGCAGCAGGATTCGATCGCCGCCATCAACAAACTGAACAGGCTGCAATACGACGCAGTCAAAGACCCCGAAATTCTGACTCGTGTCGCGCAATACGAAATGGCGTTTCGCATGCAAACGAGCGTGCCCGATCTGACCGATATGAGCAAAGAGCCGAAATCCGTGTTGGAAATGTACGGCGCAAAACCGGGCGACGGCTCGTTTGCTTCGAATTGTTTGCTGGCACGGCGACTGGCTGAACGCGGGGTGCGGTTCATTCAGCTTTATCACCGCGATTGGGATCATCACAACAACATTCCGACCAGCATTCCGCTCAAAGCGCAAGAGGTTGACCGCGCCACCGCTGCCCTGATCAAAGACCTGAAACAGCGCGGCATGCTCGATGACACACTGATCATCTGGGGCGGGGAATTTGGCCGCACTCCCATGTCGCAATCCGGCACGGGACGCGATCACCACATCAAAGGCTTCTCGTTCATGCTGGCAGGCGGCGGTATCAAAGGCGGCGTAACTTATGGCGCAACCGATGATCTAGGCTACGCTGCGGTCGAAAAACCTGTGAGCGTGCACGACCTGCACGCGACGATGTTGCATTTGCTTGGCATCAATCACTTGCGCCTGACGGTCAAATATCAGGGCATTGACGCACGCCTGACCAATGTTTCGGGCGAAGTCGTGAAAGGAATTCTCGCTTGAGGATAGGACTGCGTTGGTGGGGAACTGGCCTGCTTGTGGCACTGGCCGTTGCTTGGTGGCTGGTCACTGACATCCGTCGTGCCACGGCAACCTTGGCTGCAACGGCGCAAACGGGTGTTTCCTCTGATGTCGCGCCTTTACGCGCGACCTTGGTTTTGTCACTCGGCGAACAGATTTTCAAGACTTCTGATTTTGGCGGTGGCGGCGCCAGTCGGCATCCGTTGTTTGGCAGTTTGCCGCGTGGCGTGATTCGCGAACATCAAGCGTTGCGCGAGCTGCTGCGCAAGCAAAATGTGCGCGTGCTGGATGTGCGCGACGTACTCAACAGCGCGATTCGCAATGCGCGCCGCCAGGGCAAATTGGCCGATTGGATCAAACAGACATTTCCCGCCACAGCCCAAGAAGCTCTCTTGCGCAGCGAGACGCTGGATGCCGACAGCATTCTGAATTTTCGCGACGACCATTTTTATGCGCGCACCCCGGACGGACTGTTTGATCCGCTGTTTCCCGGATTGCCCTCGATGTATTGGGCGCGTGATTTTGCAATCTCTACGCCCAAAGGCATCCTCATCGGCAATGGGCAGTATTACCGCCGCTCGCTGGAAAATGCTGCCGCGCGGCTGATCTTTCGTTTTGCCGATGAACTGAAGCCGTTTCCCATCGTGTTTGACGCTGCGCAAGAAGGCGTTCACCTGGATGGCGGCGACACCATCGTGTTGGATGAAAAAACATTGTTGCTGGGCGTCGGCAATCGCAGCAGCCGCGAAGCTGCCGCCAAACTGGCGCAAAAGCTTCAACTGGATGTGTTGGCCGTTGCCATGCCGCCCGCTGACAAACAAAGCGGGTTAAACCGTCAGCTCCTGCACCTCGATTCGATTTTCAATCTGGTAGACAAAAACAAAATTCTGGCGGTGCCGTTCTTTCTGGAAAAGCGGTTCAATGAAAACAATCCTTTGAAGCCGCTGTTGCTCGGCTTGGCGGCGCAAATGGACGCGATGCGCGCCGCGCAACCGGAACGCGAAATGAGCAGGCCGGACGATGTGCGGTTGACGGTCGAAGTGATGCCGCAAGTCGGTTGGGTGACAAAATACGAAGCTGGCTCAGGCAAGGCAACGCCCTTGAATCTGAAGCTGGTGGATTACTTCCGCGAACGCGGTTATCAGGTTGTGTATGTCGGCGGCGAACAAGGCGCATTGCCGCTCGACAAATATGTGACGGAGCGCGCGATGTATGAATTGCGCTGGCAAGGCGCGAACGTCGTTCAGTTACGCCCGGGGCGCGTCATCGCCTACGAACACAATCAACATACCAACGATGCTTTACGACGCGCCGGAGTCGAAGTCCTGACTTTTCCCGGCGAATTATTATCCATCAACAACGGCGGCCCACATTGCCTGCTGATGCCTTTGGTAAGAGGAGACCAGTAACGTGAAACGACTATCCGTGGTGTTTTTTGTTTGCGCCGCCTGGCTGTTGGCGGTTGGTTCAGGGGATTCGGTGCAAGGTTGGGTGAAACCTGCCACGCCGGAATACAAGGTGCTTGGCGCTGACAAGAAACGCGTTGCCATCATCAATGCCAAAGGCGAAATCGAGTGGGAAGTCGCCAACCCTGACGCGCGCGAAATTCACGACATTCAATGGTTGCCCAACGGCAATGTGTTGTTTCAGACCGGTTACACGACTGTGATTGAAGTCAACCGGGCCAAAGACACTGTTTGGCGACACGAATCAAAACCCAAGGACGGCTATACCGGCAAGGTCGAAATTCACTCGTATCAGCGGTTGAAAAACGGGTTGACCCTGATTGCCGAAAGCGGCAATTCGCGGCTGATTGAAGTGGACAAGCAGGACAAAATCGTCAAGGTGATTCCCCTGACGGTGGAAAAGCCAAACGCACATCGCGATACGCGTATGGTGCGCAAACTGGACAACGGGAACTATTTGGTCTGTCAGGAAGGCGAAGGCAAAGTTCGCGAATATGACGGCAACGGAAAAATCGTTTGGGAATATGCCATGGAACTTGGCGGGCGTCCGCGTTCACCCGGTCACGGTCCCGAAGGCCACGGCGTAGAAGTTTTTGGCGCGATTCGGTTGCCCAACGGCAACACGATGATTGCGGGCGGCAACAACAATCGCGTGCTCGAAGTCACGCCCGCCGGAAAGATTGTCTGGAGTATTGATCAAAAAGAACTGACTGGCATTACGTTGGCGTGGGTGACGACGCTGCAACTGTTACCTAATGGCAACCTGATTATCGGAAATACACATGCTGGGACGGAAAATCCGCAACTGATCGAAGTCACACGAGACAAAAAAGTCGTGTGGCAATTCAAGGATTTCAACAATTTCGGCAATAACCTCGTTGCGGCTCAGGTCATTGGGCTGAAGGGCAAGGTTATTCGCTGATCCCTCTCATTGCTGTTACAAGGAGACCACAGATGATGCGCATGATTTTCCATCGCTTATCCTTCGTGCGCCTGCTGCTACTGCTGGTAGTTTGTATTTTTCTGGCAACATCAGGTGTTTGGGCGCAAACAACGTCAGGCGGCGGCACACTGCAAGGACTGGTGAGAGACGAAAATGGGGCGGCCATTCCCAATGCGACCGTCAAAATTACCAGTCTGGCAACCGGCACGACGTCGACGTTGGTGACGACCAGTGCCGGGTTGTTTGTGACGCCGACGGTCAACATCGGTAGGTACAAGGTCCGTATCGAAGCCACCGGCATGAAAGCCTGGGAAGGCCAGGTGCAGATCGAAACCGCACGCGAAATTTCGATCGAACCCGTGATGAAAATCGGTGACGTGTCAGAAACCGTCATCATTGAGGGCAACATTGCCCCACTCATCAACGCTTCTGAACCGACGGTGGGCAATACGCTGGATGCCACGCGCATCAAAGAACTGCCGATCAACGGACGCAATATCAACGCCTTGCTCGAAGACACCGTGCCCGGTCTGGAAGCGATTATTGACGTGAATGGCGGTGTGCGTGCGGCGGGGTTGATGTCGTATTCGACCGATTACATTCAGGATGGCGCGGCGTCGAACAATCGCGAATTCGGCGGCTCCGGCATTATTCAGGGCCTGGAATCCATCGGCGAAGTGCGCGTTGAGACCAGCACTTCGTCAGCCAAATACAACCGCCCAACCTCCGTCATCGTGACGACCAAAGGCGGTTCCAACAAACTGCACTTCACGGCGTTTGAAACCCACCGCAACAACGGATTCGGCGTGGCACGTGCGCGACAAGACGTGTTGTTCACCGGTCAGGAATACAAGGTGCCGACGCTGCTGCGTAACGAATACGGCTTTTCGGCGAGCGGGCCGGTGTTCCTGCCACGTTTTGGCGAAGGAACGCCCGCGCTTTATAACGGAAAAAATCGCACCTTCTGGTTTTTCTCGCGCGAAAGCTTGCGGCTGAAACAGGGCGTCACGCGCGAATTCGTGGTGCCGACCGAAGCCTGGCGGCGCGGCGATTTTAGCGGCTTGGTGGATAACCTGGGACGTCCGATTACGCTCTATGATCCGCTGACCACGCGCACCCAAACCATCAACGGGCGGCAAGTCGCCGTGCGCGATCCGTTTCCCAACAACATTATCCCGATCAGCCGTATGAGTCCGTTGGCCAAAGCGATTTTCGACATTACGCCTTTGCCGACAGACCCAGGCATCAATCCGCTGGTGGCGAACAACTACAAAACGCCGGTGGCGACCAATGGCTTGCCGAACCGGCACGACGACCAAAACACGATCCGCATTGACCATCGCTTTGGCGAAAAAGACAACATGTGGTTCAAGGTCAACGGCGGCAAAAATCGCGCAAACTTTATTGGGACGGCGACCAACACCGGTGCACCCACGTTGAACAACGAAGCGAACGTCACCTATTTGCCGATGGAAGGCATCACGGGCGGCGTCAGTTGGACGCATTTGTTCTCGTCGAATTTTTACGTCGAAACGTTGTTTAACCGCACCTGGCAAAGTACGCAGACGGTGACCGGCCCGGCCAGCGTGAATTTCTCTGAGCAATACGGGTTGCCCAATCCGCTGGGCGAAATCGGCTTTCCGAACATCACCGGCAATGGCTTCATGAATTACATCGAAGGCGACAACCGCCGCGCGTTGTATACGATTGTCACCAATGCCGAGCAGAATTATTCGTGGCTCAAATCCAACCACAAATTTGAATTTGGCTGGCGCTGGAACAACCAACGCCAACACCTGCAACCCGATCAAGGCGCGATTTCCGGTTCGGCGGCGTTCAATAGTTTGGCGACGGCATTGCACAGCCCGACCTTGGGGAATGCCGCCAGCCCGCAAGCCGTGCCGCAGACCGGTAATGATGCCGCCAACTTCTTTCTGGGCGCAGCCGCGTCTTATACCGTTGGGCTGAAGCGCAACTTCATGAAGCTGAACGAACGGTATTTCGGTTTGTATCTGAATGACAGTTGGCGCGTGACTGATCGGCTGACGCTTTCGACCGGAGTGCGCTGGGACATGTTCCCGGCCTTCAGCGAAAAGCACGACGCCATCAACGCGTTTGATCGCAAAACCCGCAGCTTGTACTTCCCACAGCCGATCAGCTTTTACATCGCCAATGGCACCACGACGCAAAAAGTCGTGGACGCATTCAAAACGGTGGATGTGAAATTCGCGGGCGCTGAAGAAATCGGATTGGACAAGAACATTTATAAATCCAATTTGTTCGACATCGGCCCGCGCGCCGGATTCGGATACAAGCTGTTTGACGGCAACAAGCAAATGGTCATTCGCGGCGGATACGGGTTGTACATTTCCAACACGCCGATGCGCACGTTGCTGGTGCCGTTTTTCAATCTGGCGCCGTTTCGCGCCAATTTCAGCTATAACCCAAACAGCGCGGCGCAAAGCCCGGATGGCATCAGCAACTATTTGTTGCGCAATCCGCAAACATTTTTTGCTGGTGTGAATACTGCTGCCGTCGTTGATGCGACCAATCCCATCGGCATTGGGCGCGGGCAGGCCGTGGCAGGCATGGACGAGAACCAGAAAAACCTGCGCATTCACGAATGGAATCTGGCGCTCGAAAAGCAGATCGGCAAATCCTCTGTGGTGCGGTTGACCTATACCGGCAAACACGGCGTCAATTCCGATCAGCAATTCAACATCAACCCACAAGCGAACGATTACGTCTGGTATGCGACGCAACAGCGCAACACGCCGCCCGGCACATTTGCCAACGTGGCGCGGCGCGTGTTTGATCAAACGGCGTATACCAACATCATCATCTATCAGAAGACCGGTTTCATTAACACGGCGGTCTGGTCGCTGGAATTTGAACGCAGATTTAGCAAAGGGTTGGGCTTCCAGGCGTTTTACACGATGACCAACGCGTTGCGTATGGCGGGCAATGCCTTCCGCGACGACACGGGAACCGTGCCAGAGGTCTTTTTGCCGGGAACGGTGCCGACCGATTTGGCCGAATTGAATCGCTTTCTGTTTTATGACCGCGATACTGGGGTGCCCAAACACCGCATTCGCGCCAACTGGAATTACGATCTGCCGTTTGGCAAAGGAAAATGGCTGGGCAAAAACGCCAACAGCTTTATGAATTCCGTCATCGGCGGCTGGAAGATGGTGGGCAAGGTGGCGTTCCTGAACACCTGGTATGCTCGCCCAACCGGTCAGTGGGGTGAATTTGGCAATTTCGAGATTTATGGCAAGAAGTACAAGATCACCGATTGCCGTTCGACGCCTGCAACCGCAACGCTGAAATCACAGGAACGCTGCACTGATGGCTATCTGTGGTTCAACGGGTATATTTCGGAACGTCAGATCAACAGCACCAACGCCGCCGGATTGCGCAATGGTGTGTATGGTTTGCCCGCCGATTACAAACCGGCGCAAAAGCCATTGAACCCCTGGCCCAAAGGCGGTCAAACGACCGATCCGACATCGGCGGATTACGACACCAATGTCGTTTACATTCCGTTGATTAACAACCGCGACGCCAATGGCAATCCGCTGGCGACCAATTGCGACCTGAGCAAAGGGCCGCGCGCCAATTGCCAGCGTGTCTTGCTTGATACGGGGCTGCATCCCTGGCGGAACCAGTACCATATGGGGCCGTTCAACTGGAATTTGGATGCTTCGTTGATGAAGTTTTTCCGCGTCAACGAACGCCTGATTGTGCGCGTGAATCTGGACGTGTTTAACGTCCTGAACTTGCAAGGGCTGAATGCGCCCGCCGCCGATGGCATTGCCAGTTTGGGCAATTCCTATGGCGGCAGCGGTTTCCGTCCCCGTCAGTTGCAAGGGACGATTCGCGTGGAATGGTAATGACCAGCCGCCGCCAGCGTGTGTGAGTTGGCGGCGGCTTTTTCTCTGAAAATCGCCTGAAGGAAAAACCGATGGGAAACAAACAGATGTCACATTTGCCCTTGCTCTCGCAGCCGATGTCGCGCCGTGAACTGATCTTTCGCGCAGGCGCAGGATTTTCCGGCTTGGCGCTGACTTCCTTACTGGATCAAGACGGTTTGTTGGCGGCGACGCCCGCATCGTCCAGTGACAAAGAGGGGAATCCGCTTGCGGCCAAAGCGGGACATTTTCCGGCAAAAGCCAAATCGGTCATCTTCCTGTTTATGTATGGCGGGCCGAGCCAGGTTGATCTGTTCGACCCGAAACCGGCGCTGACCAAAAATCACGGCAAGCCCTTGCCGGGATTGGATAAACTCGAAACCTTTAACAAGAACGGCAACTTGATGGCGTCGCCCTACAAGTTCAAAAAGTACGGGCACGGCGGCGTAGACATTTCTGAGCTCTACGCCAATCTGGGCAGCGTAGCTGATGACTTGTGTGTCGTTCGTTCGCTCTATTGTTTGAGCAACAACCACTCACCGGCGATCTTTCAGATGAACAGCGGCAACATTCGGCCCGGCAATCCGTCGCTCGGTTCGTGGGTGACGTATGGTTTGGGCACTGAGAACCAGAATTTGCCCGCTTACATCGTGATGTATGACTGGCGCGGCGGTCCGATTGGCGGCGCGCCAAACTGGGCGTCGGGATTTATGCCCGCTGCGTTTCAGGGAACGCCTTTCCGGCCCGGCAACGTACCAATCGTGGATCTCAATCCGCCCAAGTGGGTTGACCCGCATTTGCAGCGTCAGGAAGTAGACTTCATTCAGAAACTCAATCAGGAACATCGCGAGCTGCGCGCAAAAAACAGTGATCTCGATGCGCGCATCGCGTCGTACGAACTCGCCTTCCAGATGCAAACGCACGCCCCCGAAGCGGTTGACCTGAGCAAGGAATCCGACGCGACCAAAAAGCTGTATGGCATCGGCGAAAAGCACACAGACTTTTTCGGCAAACAATGCCTGACCGCGCGGCGACTGGTCGAACGCGGCGTGCGCTTCATTCAGCTTTATCACGGCGGCGGACACCAGCAGGAATCCTGGGACGCGCATTTCGGCATTGACGAAAATCATCGGCTGCATTGCGCCGAAACCGACATTCCGATGACGGGCTTGATCAAGGATTTGAAAGCGCGCGGTTTGCTGGATTCGACGCTGATCGTCTGGGGCGGAGAATTTGGCCGTATGCCGATGTCGCAATCCGGCATCGGACGCGACCACAATCATTACGGCTTCACGATGTGGATGGCAGGCGGCGGCGTCAAAGGCGGCCAGATGATCGGCGAAACGGATGAATTCGGACTGAAGGCGGCAGTTGACCCCTATTCCGTACACGACCTGCACGCGACCATCTTGCACGCTATGGGCCTGGATCATCGGCGGCTGACGTATTACTTTGGCGGTCGCGACCAACGCCTGACAAACTTCGGCGGCGATCCGATTTTGAAGGTGTTTGCGTGAGTGGGACATTCTGAATGGGGGGGGGGCAGAATTTGTAATATGGCAATTTACGAAGTCTCAGATAAAAGTATTCATAGATTGCTGGAAACTTCCTTCAGCGCCGAAAAAATCTATGAAAGGCGAGACCTTCAGCGACTACTGAAAGCCAACATAGATGTCCTATCCTCAGATATGTTGGTTATCGCAGAGGAGTTTGGAGACTGGAGCGATAGTAACCGTCGCATAGATTTGCTTTGCATAGATAAAGAGGCTTGCCTCGTTGTAGTTGAGATTAAGCGAAGTGAGGATGGCGGACATATGGAGTTACAGGCCATTCGCTATGCTGCAATGATTTCAACGATGACGTTTGCACAACTTATTGAGGCGCATGCGGGGTTTTTATCGTGTAGCAATCAGGAAGCTGAAGCTGCTATCCTCAATTTTTTGAGTTGGGAAGAGCCGAATGAAGATGCTTTTGCCCAGGACGTCAGAATCGTCCTCGCCTCAGCCGATTTTTCACGAGAGCTTACTACCTCGGTTATCTGGCTCAACCAGCATAACCTTGATGTGCGCTGTGTTAGATTGAAGCCTTATCGCACGCACGACGGAAAGTTGTTGTTGGACGTACAACAAATAATTCCTCTGCCTGAGGCCAGCGATTACCAAACGCGTATACGTGCCAAAGAACAAGAGGAGCGTCAGCAACGAGCAGAGCGCCACGATCTGAGGTTTAAATTCTGGTCAGGGTTTCTTGCGTTAGCTAGAACAAAAACTTCTTTGCATATGCAGCGATCACCTTCCATTCACAATTGGATCGGAGGGCGCACGGGTAAGCGTGGATTTTCGTATAATTATGCGGTGCGCGAAGATGAATCACAGGCAGAACTTTACATTGATTTTGGGGGTGGGCAGGGTCAAAAGAACCTGGAAGCTTTTCAATCGCTATTCGATAAGAAGGACGAGATTGAGAGAGTTTTTGGTGGCCAACTAGAGTGGCAAGAATTGACGGATAGCAGAGCTTGCCGAATTCGAAAAATCATAAGCGGAGGCTATCGTTCACGGGTTGAAGAGTGGCCTGCGATTTTTGAAGAGCTTGTGGGGGCGATGATTCAAATTGATAAGGCGTTCAAGCCATATATCCAGGCTTGGGCCAGTTAGTTTCTCCATGCCAGCAAAAGACATCTACCACGACACAGTTATTGCCGCTCTTACCGTTGATGGTTGGACGATCACGGACGACCCGTTGCAACTTCGCTATAAGAAGCGCGACCTTTATGTTGATCTGGCAGCAGAGCGCAGCCCCGTCGCAGCGGAAAAAGAAGGGCGAAGAATTGCCGTCGAGATCAAGAGCTTTTTGAACAAATCCCAGGTCGAAGCTTTGCAGGAAGCCTTGGGGCAATTCTTGATGTATCGTGAAATCCTGGCTGAGATTGAAGCGGAAAGAATCTTATACCTGGCTGTGCCCAAGCACATTTACGAGGGCATTTTGTCTGAACCGCTTGGGCGACTGATGATTGATCGCTCTCAGTTGCGCTTGCTCGTGTTTTCAGCCAAAGAAGAAAGGATTCTCAAATGGATAAACTGAGCCGTTATCGTGAAATCATCAAACAGGTGCTTGAGCTTTACGCTAGCTGGTCAAAACGCAAGCCAGACATGGATGTTGTCACTGAAATTATTTTGGACGTAGAGCGCGATCATTACGCATTGCTGCATGTTGGTTGGGAAAATGAATGCCGAGTGCATTACGCTTCACTTCATTTGGATATCATCAACGATAAAATTTGGATTCAATATGACGGCACCAATCGTCCTGTTGCCGATGCTTTGCTCGAAGCGGGCGTGCCGCGCGAAGACATTGTGCTGGCTTTCCACCCGCCCGAAGTGCGGCAATTCACGGATTTTGCTGCGGCGTAACCAGAAAGAATTCTTATGAGCAATCCCTTCACGAAAAAACTATCGCGCCGAGAATTGATCTTTCGTGCCGGAGCAGGCTTTTCCGGCTTGGCGCTGGCTTCGTTGCTGGACAAGGACGGGTTATTGGCGGCTGAGCCAGGGCAGCAGAAACGCGCCAATCCGTTGACCGCCAAGCCGGGGCATTTTCCTGCCAAGGCCAAATCGGTCATCTTTCTGTTTATGTATGGCGGTGTCAGTCACGTTGACACGTTTGATCCCAAGCCGATGTTGACCAAACATCATGGCAAGCCGATGAACAAGGGGAAGGTGGATGTTTTCTTTGGCAATCCTGGCAACCTGATGGCGTCGCCGTACAAGTTCAAACCGCATGGCCATTGCGGCATCGAAGTCTCAGAGTTGTATCCCCACATTGCGCAAAAGGTGGATGACCTGTGTCTGGTGCGTTCAGTGTATACGACCAGCAACAACCACTCGCCGGCGATCTTTCAGATGAACAGCGGCAACATGCGGCCCGGCAATCCGTCGCTGGGGTCATGGGTGACGTATGGGTTGGGCAGCGAAAACGAAAACTTGCCGTCTTATATTGTGATGTATGACTGGCGCGGCGGTCCGATTGGCGGCGCGCCAAATTGGTCTTCGGGATTCATGCCTGCGGCGTATCAGGGAACGTCGTTCCGTTCGGGGGCAACCCCAATCGTGGATTTGAATCCGCCCAAGTGGGTTGATCCGCATTTGCAGCGTGCGGAGTTGGATTTCGCGCAAAAGCTGAATCATGAGCATCAGGCAAAGCATCCGGGCAATTCCGATCTGGATGCGCGCATCGCTTCCTATGAACTGGCGTTCCAGATGCAAACGCACGCGCCCGAGGCGGTTGACCTGTCGAAAGAGTCTGACGCGACCAAGAAACTGTACGGCATCGGCGAAAAGACGACGGATTATTTTGGCAAGCAATGTCTGACGGCCCGGCGGCTGGTTGAACGGGGCGTGCGCTTCATTCAGCTTTATAGCGGTGGCGGTCACCAACAGGAGTCGTGGGATGCGCATTATGGCTTGCACGAAAACCACAGTTTGCATTGCGCTGAAACCGACAAACCGATGGCCGGATTGATTGCCGACCTGAAAGCGCGCGGGTTGTTTGATTCAACGTTGATCGTTTGGGGCGGGGAATTTGGCCGGATGCCGATTTCGCAATCCGGCATCGGACGCGATCACAATCCGCACGGCTTTACGATGTGGTTTGCCGGAGGCGGCGTCAAAGGCGGCCAGGTGATCGGCGCCACAGACGAATATGGTTACAAAGCCGAAGTCGAACCGTATTCCGTACACGATATGCACGCAACCATTTTGCATGCGTTGGGTTTGGATCATCGCAGGCTGACCTATTATTACGGCGGACGCGACCAACGGCTGACTAATTTTGGTGGTGATCCAGTGTTGAAGGTGTTCGGTTGATGATCCGTCACGGCGCGGAAGAATTTACCGCGCCCAGACCGGCAGAAATTGCACGCCGAAGTTGCCCTGACCAGGGGCTTGTGCAAAAAGTTCCTGCCCGAACGTGTAGAAATTACGTTTTACCCATAGTCGGCGCGGTAAGCGAAAAACAGGAAGATGGCTAAAACCCTCGATTTTATTGGTGTTTTAGCCATTTTTCGTTTTATGGAGTCTGTGGCACCGAGGTTGCAATAGCCTAGGTGGGGCAACGAGATACCAGGTGGTTAACTCCACTGACGGTGTCAGCGGTTACCAGGGTGAGGAAGGTGACCGCACTTATCGGCGCTAGCAGGCAATCCCACGACTGCTAGCGCCATTTATTTTGTCCAAAAATGGTTTTCGGACGAGCCGCTGATTCTTTCAGCCTCAAGACTGCTGCTCGGTTTCGTAATAGCCCGCCTGCCGATACGATTCATCCAACAATTCGACGATATGCGTGACGCTGCAATTCGCGCCGTATGAACGCACACCCGCGCCAAGTTGCATATGACAACCGGGGTTGGCCGTGACGAGCAATTCGGCTTCGGTCGCTTTTACCTTGCTCATCTTGTCAGAAAGAATCTTGCCGGACATTTCCGGTTCGCTGAGGTTGTAAATGCCTGCGCCGCCACAGCAATCCTGCAGGCCTTCGAGCGGTTTGTATTCCAGACCGGGGATTGCGGCCAGCAATTGTTGTGGGGCATTGGTGACACGTTGTGCGTGATACAGATGGCACGGCGCATCGTAGGTTACTTTCTTTTGTATCGGAGCTCCCTGAACAAGACCGCCTTGCGCCAGAAATTCGGTGATGTCTTTGACGCGTGAACTGAACAGGCGGGCGCGTTCCGCATACTGCGCATCGTGTTTGAGCAGTTCGCCGTATTCTTTGAGCAAGGCGCCGCAACCCGCCGCATTGATGATGATCGTCGGCAGATTTTTGACGTTGTTGCCCGCGCGCAAGAATTCGTCAAAGGCGTCAATGTTTTGTCGCGCTAGTTTGCGCGCGGTTTCGACGTCGCCTGCGTGTGCGTGCAATGCACCACAGCAGACTTGCTCAGGCACGGGGTCGAGTTGCCCGCCGTTGATGCGCAACACGCGTTTGGTCGCGTCGTTGGCGTGTTTGAACAAGCCTTCCATCACGCAACCGGTAAAGACCGACACCGGACGCGGCACGACGTCAGCGACCACATTGCTGTGCGTTTCGCCGCGTGCCGCGCCGCCCCATTGCGGTTGCGTCGTCATCAACAACGAAAGCGCAAAATCAGCGGAAGGCGACACGCTTTTTACCCAACCTTTGCGATAGGCAAATTGCAACAGCCGGTTGTTGCGCATCCAGCGCGAAAGTGTGAAGGCGACACGCAAGCGGCCCGGATAAGGAAAGATATGGCGCAAGGCGAATTTCAATAAGCCTTTTTGCAAGCCTCCGCCGGGCTGGGCTTTTTGCTCCAGCAAGGTTTCGCGAGCTGATTCGAGCAGGAATCCGTAATTGACGCCTGCGGGGCAGGCGGTTTCACAGGCGCGGCAGCCCAGACATAAATCAATGTGACGCGCAAAGGCAGGTGTCGTTGTTTCAAGGCGGCCTTCGGCAACGGCGCGCATCAGATAAATGCGTCCGCGCGGGCTGTCGTTTTCGTTGCCAACCTGTTGATACGTGGGGCAGGCGGGCAAACACAAGCCGCAGTGAATGCAGCCGAGAATCTTATCCATCTCCGCTTCGAGCGCGGTGTGCAAAGTCGTCGAGTGGTTTTTCATTTGTTTGTGGGTGAACGGATACGTCTCAGATACCGGCCACAAACCGGCCTGGATTGAGTTGTGATTGTGGGTCGTATTTGTCTTTGAGTGCGCGCATCAGGTTGGCAGTCGGGCCGACTTCGCCCCACACATCCAGTTGCGCCGTCAGCTCTGGCGTCGCGCGCAAAATCAGCAACTGACCGCCGCGCGCCTGGGCTGCGCGGCGAACTTCGGCCACTTTGCGGGCGCGCTCTTTGGTTTTGAAATTGTCCAGCCAGCCCAGCGGGGCCAGCACACGCACGACGCCGTTGCCTGCGTGTGCACGCACGTGCGTATCCGGCAGCACCTGAGTCAGATCAGCAACCAGGCCCGGCAATTCGGCGGGTAACGCGCTCAGCCGAAAGCTATATGCCCAATCGTCCGCCGTCTCGCTTTCGTGATAGGCCGTCCAGAAACGTGCTGCGTCCGCTTCGCTCAACACTGAGCGTTGGCAATATCCGCCGATGCGCGTGGCGTCATCAATTTGCGCATTGATGGTTTCGGGTTCATTGAGAAAGCGCAACACCAACGCGTGACGGTGCGGATCCAGCGGCAGGCTGGCGTTATGACCGGGCGAGACGAATTCCATCGCCGCTGGTTGCACATCCGAATCGGACAAGGCGACCGCCAACGTGCTCAGCAATTCGATTTCGTTTTTCTGGTCATCGGCATAAAAGACCATCGTCTTTTCGCTGGCAGGCAATGCACGCAATTTGAAACTCATTTCGGCGATCATCGCCAGTGTGCCATAGCTGCCGGTGTAAAGTTTGCACAGATCGTACCCGGCAACGTTTTTGACGACTTTGCCGCCAGCCTTGCTGATTTTGCCGTCTGCGTGAACTACTGTGATGCCGACCAGCCAATCGCGTGGCGTGCCATAGGCGCAGCGCAGCGGGCCGCTGCTGGCTGTGGCAATGGTGCCGCCGATGGTCAAACGCGGATCGCCAAATGGATCGAGCGGAATGAATTGTCGGTGTTTGGCGGTTAGTTGATTGAATTCTGTCAGACTGCAACCGGCTTCGACAGTGCCGGTCAAATCGGCGGGTTCATATTCGACGACGCGGTTCAGGCGGGCGGTTGAGATGACCAGATGCATCTGCGTCGGTTTGTTGCCCATTTCCAACCAGGTGCCAGCGCCTGCCGGAATCACGCGCCAGCGTTCGCGGTGCGCCAGTTCCAGCATCTCGCTTAGCTCTTCGCGTTGTTGCGGAAACGCGACCACGCGTTCAGTTTCGCCTGCCACACGGAATTCAGCGCCGCGCAGCAACTGAGCGCGGTCTTCGCCAAACATTTCGCGCAGCCGATGCAGGATTTTGTCTAGTGGTATGGTGTAAGGATTGGGGGACGTTGCCTGGGGCGTTTCCATAGTTAGGGTCGGTTGTCGGTTTGATTCAAACTTAAGCGTTAGAGATTGTGTTACAGACGCGCAGCCTGAGCGAGCGCCGCACGCAGAGCGTCAATTGCCAAAACCGCGCAATGTTCTTTGTTGGGCGGCAGCGATTCCAGGGCCTGGGTCACGTCCGCCGGTTTCAGCGCCTGGGCGGCTGCTACCGTTAGACCTGTAATCAGTTCCGTTAGCGCAGAACCGGCAGCGATACTTGGCGGACAGCCTTTGACCTGAAAGCTGGCGGCAGTAATTTCTTCATCAGAGATTTGCACATACAGGTGCAGCAAATCTCCGCAAACGGGATTGCTGGCAACGCCGACGGCCGTCGCTTCCAGCATTTTGCCGACGTTACGTGGGTTTTCTAAATGATCGAGAACTTTGGTGCTATACATAGAGAGTGTTTATCGTCCCGTAGCTTGCAGTTTTAACCGTGGCGAAAGCTTGCGCAGCTTTTCTACGACTGCGGGCAAAATTTCCAAGACGTAATCCACGTCTTCCTGAGTATTGTCTTTGCTGAAACTGAAGCGCAACGAACCATAGCTGTTGTCGCGCGGCAATCCCAGAGCCATCAGCACGTGAGACGGTTCTTGCGAACCGGATGAACAGGCCGAACCGGTCGAAACAGCCACACCTTTGAGATCAAGCGAGATTTGCAAGCCTTCGCCTTCGACGTGTTCGAAATTCAAATTGGCAATGTGCGGCACACGCTGGTGTTCGTCACCGTTACGCGACAACCCGGAAAGCCGGTCGAAGAGACCCGTTTCCAGCGCGTCACGCAACCGGCGCGTATGTTCAGCGCGTTCCGTGAGGTGTAACCGCGCCAGTTCGGCGGTTTTGCCCAGCCCGGCGATGAGCGGCACACTTTCGGTGCCTGCGCGCCGGTCACGTTCGTGGTGGCCGCCGTGCATTTGCGAAACCAGCCGCACACCTTTGCGCACAAACAGCGCGCCGATGCCTTTCGGGCCGTGCAGCTTATGCGCCGTGAACGTCAGCAAATCCACGCCCAGCGTTTTTACGTCTACCGGAATTTTGCCCACGGATTGCACGGCATCTGTGTGCAGGTAAAGATGTTTTTGTCCTGCTTCGCGCCGGGTTTGAATCAATGCGGCAATTTCTTGCAGCGGTTGAATGGTGCCGATTTCGTTGTTGGCGTGCATGATGGAAATTAGCGCCGTGTCATCCGTCAACGCGGCTTGCACGTCTTCAGTGCGAACCAGACCGGCTTGATAGACAGGTAGATAGGTTACCCGCCAGCCTTCTTTTTCCAACACACCGCAGGTTGTCAGCACCGCCGGATGTTCAAACTGCGAGGTGATGAGGTGGCCTTTGCGTTGAGTGCGCTCGGTATAGGCTGCCGCGATGCCCTTGATGGCGAGATTGTCTGATTCCGTGCCGCCAGACAAAAAGGTGATTTCAGCAGGCGCGGCATTGAGCAACAGGGCCACCTGTTGGCGCGCATCTTCGATGGCTTGTTTGGCATGCTGACCAAATTGATGCGTGCTCGATCCATTGCCGTAATGCTCGCTGAAATACGGCAACATTGCCTGTACGACTTCGTCGTCCACACGCGTCGAAGCACTGTTATCCAGATAAATTTTTCGCGCTGTCATGATGAATTCTCCGATTCGTTTAGGAAGGCCAAGCATACATCATCTTGCTGCTTGTGTTGAGTGCGGTGATGGTGTAGAAAGTTGTTCCCCCTTACTTTCCCCATATAAAAAGCTCGCACGATGGAACAGAAGGAGGCAGCAATATGAACATCAGCATTGTCCGAAAAGCGGCGAGGCTGACAATGACAGGTCTTATGCTCGCAGTTTTGAGCACCAACACTCTCGCACAGAAAACCCGCACTCCAGCTAAAAAGACGACCGCGACCAGCACCACGGCTTCGGCATCAGCGCCACGCTTCGCTTATGAGCATGGATACTTGGCGGGTAGCGAAGACGGTTATGCCAAAGGCCGGACAGATTTCGGTGACGGCCAGCCGCGCGATTTTGCCAATAATTCGGCGTATTTGTCGGCGGAACGCGGTTACACCGAGCGGCTGGGAACGCGCATTGAATATCAGGAAGGCTATCGCGTCGGGTTTGAATTGGGATACGCCGACGGATATTACGGACGGGCGCGTTCGACAACGATTCCGGCGAATCTGAGCCGCGTCGTCGTGGGCAGAATCAATGCCGCCAACATTGTTGCGCGAGATGCCGAACCGGTACGCACTCGTCCCACGGATGAGCCGCGCACTGTTGCGACACAGCCGCCTGCGCCCAGACCTGCTGAGCAAGCGCGTGCTGACCAGTCTCGTCCAGTAGATCGCACGCGTGATCGTGCAGTCTCACGTCCGGTCGTGGTTATACCCGACGGCGTGCAGATGAAAATTCGTCTGACCAGCGAAATCAACACCAAGACGAACAAGGAAGGCGACAAATTCACTGCGATCGTGCTTGACCCGTCAGATTATTCGGATGCGCTGGTCGAAGGCCACATTTCCAAGTTGAGCCAGGCAGGCAAAGCGTCGGGCAAAACGGAATTGGCGTTGGCGTTTGATTCGATCCAGCTCCGCGATGGCCGCACAGGCAAGTTGGCCGCGCAGGTCGAAAAGGTTTACCAAAGCGAATCAGTGAAAACCGTAGACGAAGAAGGCAACGTCGAAACCAGTAGCCGGACCAAAGAAACTGCGGTGCGCAGCGCAGGCGGCGCAGCGCTCGGCGCGATCATCGGCGGTATCGCTGGTGGCGGCAAAGGCGCGGCGATCGGCGCGGCGATTGGCGCGGGCGCTGGCCTTGGGTCTGTTTTCATTGATGGCGGCAAAAATCTGGTGCTCGAACCAGGCACAGAGATGTTAGTGCGTACCGCTGCTCCGGCGCGGACGAGAGAATAACCCGATTGCGGATTGTGGATTGTGGATTGCGGCCCCCTCTGGTTGACGTTGTCAGCCTGTGGCACCTGCAATCCACGATCTGCAATCTGAACTCCGCAATCCTCCCATGATCACCCTGCTTACCGATTTCGGCGCTGCCGATTATTTCGTGCCTGCTGTCAAAGGCGTCATTCTCACACTCAGTCCCGCCGTTCAAATCGTGGACATCACACACGAAATCAATGCACAAGATATCGCCTCTGCAGCTTTTACGCTCGGAGCCTGTTACTCGAATTTTCCGCCCGGAACGATTCACGTAGCAGTTGTTGATCCTGGCGTAGGCTCAGAGCGGCGCGGCATCGTGGTTGACGCAGGCGGCTATCGGTTTGTCGGACCGGACAACGGCATTTTCAGTTATGCCTTCGCGCGCGAAAAAGATGTGCGTGTCTATGCGCTGGAAAATTCAGCCTATTTTCGTTCGCCGGTCAGCGCTACCTTTCACGGGCGCGATGTGTTTGCACCCATCGCCGCGCATTTGTCGTTGGGAAAATCGCCAGAGAGTTGCGGTTCTGAAATTCACGATTATGTGATGTTGGATTGCCCGCGTCCGCATCACGATGAACGGCGCGGCGGCATCATCGGGCGTATCATTCACATTGATCGCTTTGGCAATTGCGTGACGAATTTTACCGAGCGCGAATTTCGTTTGGCTGACCCCGTGCCGCGCATTTCGCACACGCCGCTGACGTTGCATCTGGCCGGGCACGAAATCACGCAATTCGGCACCCACTATGCCCAAGCAGAACGTAAGCAGGAACTTTTTGCCTATCTGGGCAGCGCGGGATATTGGGAGATCGGATTGTGGTGTGCTTCGGCGGCGGCGTTAACCGGAGCCAGACGCGGCACGGAGGCATTGCTGAAACTGTCATGAAGTTGATTCGTTCGTGGTTACCGTTGGCAGAGCGTGTGTTGGTGATGGGCGTGCTGAATGTGACGCCTGATTCGTTTTCGGATGGCGGACAGTTTGCGGCGGTTGAACAGGCTGTGGCGCGTGCGTTGGAGATCGAAGCCGAAGGCGCAGACATTTTGGATATCGGCGGCGAGTCTACGCGGCCAGGCGCTCCGTTTGTGAGCAGCGAAGAAGAGAAGCGCCGTGTGCTGCCGGTGCTGGAACGGTTGCAGGGCCGATTGCGCATACCGATTTCGCTAGATACGACCAAGCCTGACGTTGCTCAGGCCGCCATTGCTTGCGGCGCGGAAATTATCAACGACATTAGCGGATTGCGTTTTGCTCCGGCGTTGGCCGACATCGCCGCCGAAACCGGAGCTGGATTGGTGTTGATGCATTCGCGCGGTACGCCCGAAACCATGCAAACATTGCCGCCTGTGCCGGACATTTGGCCCGAAGTGTTTTCTGCTTTACGCTCCGCAATTGATGTCGCCGCCGACCACGGCGTATTGCGCGAAAAGCTGATCGTTGATCCCGGCATCGGATTTGGCAAAACCCCGGAACAGAACCTGGCCTTGATCAATCGCCTGGATCGCTTAGGCGCGGAATTTCAGTTGCCGGTGTTGCTTGGGACTTCACGCAAGTCGTTTGTGAAACGCACATTGGATCGTGTTTTGACGGCCCCCAACCGAAATGAACAGCGCGAACGTGTCGCCGGGACAGCCGCCAGTGTCCTGATCGGCATCCAACGCGGCGCACGCATCGTGCGTGTGCACGATGTGGGGGAGATGGTCGCTTTGGTTCGTCTGGCTGAAGCCATCTGGCAAAGTGACGGCACGAAAGAGGTGAATTGATGATGAAGATGGGACGTGGGACACACGGAGTGGCCTTGCTCGTTTGTTTTTTGTTGTTCGGAATCGTTGTGGCGGGGCAAACGCGCAAAAAACAGAAGCCTACAGCCAAGACTCAAACACAGGCTGTGCCTGCCACCAGTGATACAAACAGAAACGATGTGATCAACGTGCAAGACGACATCGGCGCAACCGGCGACGGCACCACCGATGACACAGCGGCGATTGCGCGCGCCATCGATATGGCAAAAGCCGAAGGCCGTCCCTTATACATACCCGCCGGAACCTATCGCGTGCGGCAGCTTCTGCTGTCTGACAATCTGGTGCTGACCGGTGATGGTCGCACTCGCACGACGATCAAAGCCATCGGCGCCAACCGTCCGATTGTCGAAGTCGGTAATTCCGGCTCGCGCATTGTTTTGCGCGATATGCAGATTTTGGGTACCGCGACCGCCGAAAACGCCGCCGCCCTGAGCGAACAACATGGCTTTTATCAAAAAGGCGCGGTGGTCAGTGGTATCGAATTGAACAACGTCTTGATCAAAAACGTGGGCGGCAACGGGGTGAAGTTGGAAAACGCCTTTTCGACAACATTGATTAGTGTGGAAACCGATTTCACCTATCGCGATGCGTTTGACATCAGCAGCGCTGGGCCGAACCTGACGCTGATCAATTCGTATGTGCATTCGCTCGGTTCGCCCAATGGCGTCGCGTATCGGTTGCGCAGCGGGCGTCCGACCTTGATCAATGCCAATGGCGTAGACGGGCCGCAAACCAAAGACAGTAATGTTACCTGGGCGATTGTCGGGCAAAGCATTTCGTCTGGCGATCCGACCGATTCGGCAGCCTTTCCCACCTTCATCAATCCTAACGTGGAAGCGTTTGCCGCCTTTGGCATCCTGCATCGTGAAGCTTCGACCTCGAACATCATCGGCGGGCAATTTGCGCCGCTTGGCACCGCGACCAATGTCGAACCGATCCGCTTCAATGGCGGCGCATTGATGCGCGGTTTGCTCGACAGCACCACGGTCTTTGCCGGCAGTCGTACCCAATATCGGAATGGGCGCGAAATTCGTTCGTATGGTCCTGCGCCGCTCGCGATTTTGGGGCCGGTGGGCGCGTATCAAGGCTTCGATCAAGGTGTGACGGATTATTTCAATTTCGAAACGAACACCATTGAACCTTTGCGCCGGTTGGATGATTGGCTGACGCGCAAACAGGTCAATGGCTCTTACACGATGTTGACCAATGAAACCCGGTTGATTGACGTGCGGCATACAGGGCCAGTGACGATTACCTTGTTGAGCGCCGCGCGCGCGGGCGACGGGGCGAGCGTGACAGTCAAAGATGGTGCAGGCGCGGCTGGTCGCTACCGCATTCTGATCACGGCGGCGGAAGGGAAGTTGGACGGCGCGCCGACACAGGCGATTTCGACCAATTATGGCGCAGTTACCTTTTATTCAGATGGGCGAGATTGGTATGCGTTGCGGCAAACGGTAGAGACGGGGCCGCCCGTGCCCGTGCGCCCGGTTTTAGGCGGTCAGTCGCGGCGGAATGTAATCTTTCGTGCGACGGGCGCTTTTCCGCTCGATTTCAACACGGGCAATTTGCAGCATTTGATGCTCAGTGGAAATTTACGTGTGACAGACGTGCTCAATGTGCGCGACGGCGGCAGCTATACGATCTTTGTGCAACAAGACGCCACCGGAGGTCGGCGCGTGACTTGGCCCAGCTTGCTGAAGTTTCCCGGCGGGACACCGCCAGCGTTGACGCTCACGGCAAATGCACGCGATGTGATCCGCTGCGATTCCGACGGCTTGAATCTGTATTGTCACGCCGATCTGGATGTTCGCTAGCTGAGGAGTGTGAAAGGGGGCTGTCCAGCCCCCTGAGTGTTTGCTACCGGTCTATTGTGGAAGAATCCAGGCGCCGGAACAGTCGGCTGTATCTGCCGCTATTTGATTTGAACGCGAACGGTGTTGGCGGTTTTTCCTTCTACTTGCAACACAATGTCTACTTCACCACGGCCAACCAGCACACGCGGCACACGCACGTTGATTTGATCCAACCCGACATAGCCGCCTTGCGCACCGGCAAAGAGCACTTCTGCGCCTGCGCCGCCAATCGTCGCTGATACTGCGTTCAGTGAAGTGCGATTGCGCAAACCTGTGCCGAACAGCAGCAAAAACACCTGATCCGTTTCCGGGCCTAAATCCAAAGAGCGCGTGACAAACCGATTTTGCGTCTGGTCGAAAATCGCAATCGGTTCGTAACTTTGCGTTCCGTCTGCTTTGACGCGCAGCGCGACAGCCGCCGCGACGCCTTGGCCGGTGGCGTTCGCCGAAAACAAACTGGGAGCGACGCGTTCAATGCGCACCGATCCAAACGATTTCATGCCGTTGTAATTGGAAACGCCGACGAAACCCGTGGTGACGGGAATTGTTTCTGGCAGGTAGAAATTGATCTGCCCCGGCGAAGCAAAGAAAAGCTGACCGCGTCCATACACGCCGCCATTGGTTGGGTGATAAATCGCTACGTCGGCTTGTCCCAGAGTTTCTGGCAACGGCAAGCTCGTCGCGCTTTCGACGCTTGAAGCCAATTCCTGACCGAACACACTGGCAATGCTGCCCGGAGCAATCACAGGGCCGAATCCGGCGGCGGACACAGTGGCCAACGCATTGCTGCCTTGGCGCACTTCGTAGGTTTTGCCTGCCAGCTCAATCGCGCCAACGCGTAGCGCACCGGGATTTTGCGCATAATCAAAAATGGCGCTGCCCCCTTCTTCACTGCGGAAGAGATTGCTCAGCGTGACCCAATCGCTTTTGCTCGTGGCATTCCAGGGACAGTTCCGCCCGGTCGTCACATTCGCATGAATCTTGCCGCCGCGTGCATCCAGGCGGAATTCCTCCGGATAGATTTGCAGGTAGCTGCACGGCGCATCCTGAATGACTTCAAAAAATCGGTTGGCGATGACTGCGCTGCCACGGCGTGACGCGCCAGTGTTGGCCGCGACTTGAAAGCGAATCGGGCCGCCGCCGGTGCCGGTTGTTTCGGGAAAGCTCAGCCACGATACGTTGCTGGTCGCCGTCCATTGGCAACCGCCTTGCACATTCAGCGTGATTGAATCAGAGCCTCCGCTGGCAACGCTGCGTTTGAAACTTTCCCCTAGCAAAAAGCCGCAAGCGCTGCCGCCCAAACCGGTCAGCGTAAGGCTGTAATTGCCTATGCGTCCGCCGTCGCGCGACGTCACCACAATTGTGTATTTGCCCGGCAGGTACAAATCCGCCCAGCCTTCAGCAGGCAAACGAACAGCATTGGCCGTTTGGCTTGGCGGATTGGTGACAGGGCCGTTGCTGTCTCCGTTGGGGCCGAAGATGTGCAGTTGCGGCGCAAAATCCGAAGATCGCACTTCAATGGCGACTTGCTGGCGTTCGACCGCCGTAAACGAAAAATGGTCGGCGAAAGAACCTTGCGCGTTGGGCGACCCGCAATCGTTGTTGCTCAGCGTACCGTTGAGCGTTTGCCCGATGGCAATTGCGGTCGGTTGGCAAACGCCTCCGGCGGGTTCCTGCCGTACTGTGACAGTCTGTCCGGCAATGGTCAGCGTTGCCGTTCGGGTGTTGATCGTCGGATTGGGAAGAAAGCGTAGCCGCACCGATCCGTTCCCGACGCCGAAAAAGCCGGATTCAGGATAGAGCCAGCTTTCACTGCTGCTGGAAACGATCCAGGAGCAGGAGCGTTCTGGCGGAACGGTCACGGTAATGCTTTGTTCGCCGCCGTAACCACTGACGTTTAGATTCGTCGCGGAAACGACTGCCGGACGGTTGGCGCTGCACGCGGCGGTTTGGGTGACGGTGAGCGGAAATCCGGCGACCGTAAGCGTGCCGCTTCGTGGGCCGGCATTGCTGTTCGAGCCAACCGTAAAGCTGACATTGGCAACCGTCGGAGTCGTACCGGCAAAAGAAATGTTCGGTGGCGTCAGCCAGGCGCGATTGCTGCTGGCGCGCCATTGGCAAGAACCGTCGCCTTTGACCAGTCGCACGGTCAAACGTCCGTCGCCGCCTTGATGCGGGAAATTCGGCGTATCGAGCGTGGCGGCGTATTCGCACCCGGCAGTCAGTTCCAAGGTGTAATTGCCTGTGGCATTGGCATCGCCCAGTGCATCAGTGAACAGGGAAGTGGCTTCGACGGTGTAAGTGCCGGTTACAGGCAACGCCAGGTAATTGCCAGTCGCCGGAATGCGCGCGCCGCCATAAATCGGCGCGTCGTCGTTTTGCGCTACGATCTCGCCATTCGGGCCAAACAGAGTCAGAAAGCCATCGAACGATTGCGAACGCAACGCGATGGCGAATTCCTGCCCGGCTTGCGCCGTGAAGGTATAACGGTCAGCGTAAACCTGATTGTCGAACACGGAACGACAATCCGCCGTGCTGAGTGCGCCATTGACCGGTTGGCCGACAAGCAATGGCGCAGTTGGGCAAGCATTGCCAGCGCCAAGTTGCGTGACGGACAATACCTGTCCGCCAATCAGCAATGAGCCATAACGCGGCGCTGACGACGTATTGGGTTGAACTTGATAGCTCACTTCGCCAGCGCCGCTGCCGCTGGCATTGTTTGAAATGGTAATCCAGGGTACGTCGCTGCTCGCCGTCCAGGGACAGGCGTCATTTTCGCGCAGGAACACACTGACGCGGGCGCTGCCTCCGCTGGCTTCCACCAAACGCGACGTGCCCGACAGTTCATAAGCACAGCCTTGTCCGGTCAGGTAAAAACTGATTGCCGGAAACGTTAGATCGAAACGCCCGAAATAATCGGTTCCCGCGCGATTGTCACAAGCCGAAAATCCACCGAGCAACGTGCCAGCTACGCGCGGATCGGCAGCGCTTCCTGTCCACAGCACTCCGCCCGAAGAGCCCGGCTCAGTGATGCCTGTGTTCCAGCGCACTTTCAGCAAATTGTCGCATTGATAGCCAGGAAGGTCTGACGGACAACTGTCATTGACGATGCTACCCGCCGAAAAGCGTTTGTAAGAGCCTTGCGGGTGATGAATGCTGCTGACGGTTGTGCCCGTTGTTGGGCGCTCGGTTGACCAGCCTGAAAAACGTACACCGGTTGGCGCCGGAAAGCGCAATTCCACCAGCGTGAAATCGCTGCGCGCGCCAGTGGCAAGCAAAAAGGCTCCTTGCGTCGAAGGGCGGCTGGCAATCACGCCCGGATCATCGCCGAAATCATACAGCCAGGTTGCGACCAGCGATTGCGCTGCCGCTTGCGTGCTGAAACAGTGATTGGCCGTCAGCACATACGGTTTGCCGCTGTTGTCGGCAGTGTTGAGCAACGTGCCCGTGCACAGGAATTCCCCTAAAGGTTCAACAAAGCGCAACCTTGCCACTGATTTGGCGGCTTCGCTCCATTCGGGCGGCACGCTGGCATTACAGGCGGCTGCGCCTTCTTGTTGCACGACGTTGGGGATGATTGCGCGTTCGTCTTTGAAGCCGTGGCTCAGTTGTTTGACGCGAAATGGCAAGCTGACCGATCTGGTTTTGTCGGCTGCGCTGGGGACAAAGTATTCGATCACTACGCTGTCGCCTCTGAGCGGTGGCGTCCAGAATGTGCCATCACGATTCGGGCCGTTTTGTTGATACGGCCCGGAAAAATTTTCGGGTGTTTGTTCTGATGCCACGAACAGCCGTGCGCCTTCAGGCAGGGAAACGTCGGTGAAATACAGTCGCAGTGACAGCGCGCCTTCGGATGCGATGCGCGTTACGTACACTTGGCCTTCGGGCACGCTGTAACTCGTCATCTCTTCCCAGGAACTCAGCGGCGAATTCAGTTGGCGGATAGCGCCAATGCGCAAACGTAGGCTGTTGCGCTCTTGCTGTAATTCACGTGCCGATGGCGCTGGCAGGCGTTTTCCAGCAGCAGCTTGCCGGTTGATCTGTCTGTAGAGCTGGCTGGGCGGTGCTTCGCCGCGCTGCGCTTGTTCGCGTAGGGAAAGGCGCGCCTGCTCAGGACGAGATTTGGCAGGCGGCGTCCAACCTGAAACCGAAACTTGTGCTTGTGCGTTCCGCGCAAAGCACGATAGGCAGGCCAAGGTGAACAGGAAAAGGAAGTGATGAGAGCGAATGGTACTGCGCATAAGGAGAAAATTGCCGAGATGAAAAGTGACGAATGGGGTGAACGAGCAGCCCAAGCCCGTTCACCCCATTCTGTTTCCGCGGTCAGTCGAACGAAATGCTATCGTCTGACCAGCGTGAAGTTATCCACGACAAAGTTGCTGCGGACATAGCGGTTCTGGTTGCCGACGGCAAAAATCGTCAGCGGGCGGCTGCTATCGGTTACCGTGAAATTCACATTGAGCCGCATTGCCTGTCCGGCAGGCGTTTGTGCCGATGCCCCCGGAGCGCCGTTGTTGAAATTGACCCCGAGCGTAGCGATGGTGCCAATGCTGGGGAATACGTCTGCGCTCAACGTGTAATTGCCAGGTTGTAGCGTGATTTCCTGTGCACAGTAATCCACCAGACGACGGCCGTTGGCTTGGAATTTCAGCGCGTACTGCCCGTTGGTCACCTGCGCCGGGTCTTGAATAATGTATGCGCCGCCACCTTCGATGAAATAGGTGAACACGCGCCAGCCGCTGTAATCTCCGGTTTCAAAACTCGGATTGACGATGACATCCACTGGCGTTCCCGGTCCGGGCGTTGGCGATGGCGTTGGCGATGGCGTCGGCGTCGGGCTCGGCGTTGGCGTCGGATTGGGAGTTGGCGTCGGTGTCGGCGTTGGTGTCGCCGTTGGAGACGGCGACGGCGTCACTGTCGGCGTCGGAGACGGGCGCGTCGGCGGGCCAATACGCCGAATCGTATGCGTGAAATAGTCGCTGACAAAAATGACGCCTTTGGAATCAACGACAACTCCGCCCGGGCGGACAAACGAAGCCTGTAGCGCCGGGCCGTCAATATGGTCTTCCTGACCATTGCCAGCGATGGTCGAAAGGAAGTTGCGCGTCATATCCAGTTTGCGCACGGCAGCGTTATGCCAATCGGCAATGATGAAATTACCGTCACGGTCGCGCGTGATGCCCGTGGCGAAAAAGAGCGTCGCCTGCAATGCCGGGCCGTCATTCAAACCACCGTTGCCGTTTCCGGCGATGGTCGTTACCACACCTTGCGGAGTGACTTTGCGAATGCGGCTATTGAAAAAATCCGCGATGATCAGATTACCGTCCGCATCCAGGCAAACTTGCGGCGCAGCGCCTGAAAAGCTGAATGCCGCTTCTGAACCTTGTCCGTCCGCAAATCCGTTGTAGCTGCCTGCCAGTGTCGTGACATAACGCGTGCGATCAATCTTGCGCACCAAGTTCGTACCCGAATCAAGCACATAGATAATGCCGTCATTGTCTACGGCAACGCCGCTGGGATAGGCGAAACGCGCGCCTGTGCCAACGCCATTT
>JAEUQO010000142.1 GCA_016789605.1 Acidobacteriota bacterium | reverse complement strand
TCACAAAGAGCCTGGTTTACCTGTAAAAACCGCGTATCGAAACTTACCAACGCCATCCCGACGCCGGTGGCCTCAAACGCACTGCGAAAACGAGCTTCGCTTTCCTGATGCGCCAATTCCACGCGATTGCGTTCGCTAATGTCTTGCGCGGTCGCGCGCAACCCGACCACGCGGCCTGTGTCATCGTGAATCGGGCGTTCTTCAAACAACGCCGGAAGCAACGAACCATCCTTGCGGCGGAATTTCCGTTCGCGCGTTCGTTCCGGAAATGCGCCGGAACGCTGTTTCCCATTTCCCGACAGCACAGAATCAGGTTCGTAAATGAAATTCTTGACTGGCTTGCCGATCATTTCTTCCGCGGTATAACCCAGCAGGGCGCATTCGGTGCGATTGACACGCGTGATGCGTCCGTCGCCATCCAGTTCGTGATAACAGATCGGCGCTTCGTCATAGAATTCACGATACAGTTCGCTGACGCGTTCTTCGACGCGTTCTTCGCTTTGTCGCAAGGCCAGCTCCAATTCCTCTTGCGGAGAAAGCGGCGTGGGCGGTTCTACAAACGACATCAGCGTCATCGGCGTCTGGCGTGCTTTGGGTTTCCAGCCGGCCAACAAGAACACCAGTGCCGGGAAGACCAGCGCCAGCAGCGCCAAATGCCAAATGCCTTGTGCTGGATAGGAGAACGGTTTTCCTGGTAAGGCGAAGAAATACAGCGCGTAACCAAAAGAGAGTGCGCTGGATGTGAATCCGGCTGAAATGCCGCCTTTGAATGCGGCATAACTGACGGCAATGACAAAAATAATTGCGGGGTCCAAGAGCGGAATTCCCAGCCGAGAGAGCAACTCTACTGCTGCGAGCAGGCCGACAGTGAGCAACAACAGGCGTAGCTGGTTAGTGTATTGATCGTGCCAAGTGCGTTTCGCGTGGACGACGTTATCTGGTTGCCACTCATTCCTGTTTTGCCAGGGATCATTCTGCCAGTCTTGGTTTGGTGACCCAGGGCCAAGCACATCGTCCCCGTGTATCAAAGGGGAAATCGAGCGAGTGACCTTTGCGTTGCTACTTTTCATAACGAATCAAACTTCAGCACAGACGTGCTAATGAATTAACCAAAACGCACGGACCGGATGAGGCGTTGCCGGGTGATCAGAGCACGGCTTGGGGCACGAAACCAACGCCACTGAGCAGAATGTGAAACGGGCGATACAAGGGAAGTGCAGGTCTTAATGTCTTGAATTATTGTATTTAATAATGCAATTCCACCCTTGTGGAATGGATTTTACGTGCGCCGCCGCTATTGTCAATCAAGCATTGCAGATCGCGCGGCAGCCTGCGAACTCATCTTTTGTCGCGGTCGTATGGGAAGACGACTGTGATCTCTTTATCCCATCACCACTATGCGAAGGAGAAAATTTATGAAGAAGTTCGCCGTCTTGTTGGTTGTCCTGCTGGCGGTTTGCGGCGCAGCCTGGCTGACGCACAGTCAGGCGCAAAGTGCAGACGAAGCAGCCGCGCGCGTGCCGTTGGAAAAATATCTGAAAGCGCACGCCACGGGAAACGGCGAGTTCATCAAGCAGGCGTTTCACACTGACGCGAAGGTCTTTTCAGTACGCGACGGAAAGTTACTGCAATTGACCGCGGCTGAGTTTGCGCAACGCTTTAACGGCAAACCGGCAGAAGATGAAGCGCAGCGCAAACGCTGGGTTGAAAGCGTCAAAGTCACAGGCAATACCGGCATTGGCGTGATCGTGCTGGATTATCCGACGGCGAAACTCACCGACTACATGACATTGATCAAGGTGGACGGTGAATGGAAGATCATCAACAAAGCGTTTTACGCCGAGCCAAAAGCGAAATCATAAGCGGCGTTTTCGCGCGCGCTTACAGTTCAAACAAACTGCCTTGCGCCGACGGACGCCGAAACGTTTGTCGGCGCTCGCTGATTTCGTACTTTTGCTGGTTCAAGCCGAGCTTTCGTGCGTGAACTTCAAATGATTTTTTGACCATTTCCCAAAACACCCCTTCACCGCGCATGCGATCGCCAAACGCGGTTTTATTCAGCACGCCGCCTTTTACTTCCTTGATACGATTGATGATTTTTTGCGCGCGCAACGGCATGGTGTCTTCCAGGCGTTGCAAAAAGTACGGTTCGACATTGCCGGGCAGCCGCAACAAATTGATAAACGCTGATTGTGCGCCCGCGTCGCGCGCACGTTCGAGCAATTCGGGAATTTCGTGTTCATTCAAACCGGGAATGATCGGCGCAATCGCCAGGCCGACTTCGATGCCTGCGTCGGCAAATGCTTTCATCGCCGCGAACCGGTGTTCCGGAAAAGGCGCAAATGGTTCCAGCGCGCGGTTCACGTCGTGATCGAGAAAGGGAATGGTGAAAAACACGTGCGCATCGGCGACTTCGGCGAGTTGTTTGATCAAATCCAGATCGCGCCGAATCAACGCCGATTTGGTGATCAAACTAACCGGGTTGCGAAATTCCAGACAAACTTCCAGACACTGACGCGTGAGCTGATAGTTGGCTTCGAGCGGGACATACGGGTCTGAGGTGAATGAGAACACCAACACATCGCCTTTCCAGCTCTTTTTCATAAACTCTGTGCGGAGCAATTCCGGCGCGCGAACTTTGGCGACGATTTTGGTCTCAAAATCCGTGCCCGCGCCAAAGCCCAGATATTCGTGTGTCGGGCGCGAAAAACAATATGTGCAGCCGTGCGGACAGCCGCGATAACAGTTGATCGAATATTCAAACGGAATGTCCGGACTGTTGTTGGAGGTGATGATGGAACGCGTAGCGGTTTCTTCGAAGACTTCGATTTTGGCCGCAGGCGGTTCGCCAATCCATTCGTTTTGCGTGCTCAGCCAGGGATTAGGCGGATTATTGATATATCGCATCGTCAGCTTTCACTTTCTGCCCGCTGATGATTTTGGATTCGATGAACCCGGTTGCTACCGCGTCCCGAACTGCCTGCCTGCACCAATTGACTTGCTGTTGTTTGACTGTGTTATAACCGAGCTCTCTGTTGCCCGACAACCCTCAAACAAAAGAAAAACGCGGACGAGAATCTGATGGAAAACCGATTACGTGTTCTGTCACTGATAACAGTGTGTTTATTCCTGGTGACCTGTGCCCCACAAACGGTTGCACAGACTGCGCAATACAGAGGTTTTTGGGTAGACACGTTCAACACACCGCTCAACAATCACGACGATGTGCTGGCTGTCGTCAATAACGTCAAACTGGCGAAATGTAATGCCGTTTTTGTGCAGGTCAGACGGCGCGGCGATTCGTGGTATCTGAATTCGCTGGAACCGCGCGCCGACCGAACGCCAATTGAACCTGGATTCGATCCGCTGGCCGACCTGATTCGCGAAGCCCACGCCAATTCCATCGAAGTCCACGCGTTCGTCATCATCGGCGCAGTCTGGAATGCCGATCCGACTTCCCGCCCACCCGAAAGCGCCAATCACGTCTTCAATCAGCACGGATTCAACCAAGCCACCGGCAAGGTTTACGAAGGGCGCGCCAATTGGCTGACGCGAGCGCTGTTGCCTGATACGACCGGTTCTGACACTTCTATTCGCTTTGACGGACATCGTTTTGGCAACGATTTCTGGATTGACCTGGGGCATCCCGACGCGGCGGATTACACCTTGCGCGTGCTGCTGCATCTGGTCAGAAACTACGATCTGGATGGTCTGCATCTGGATCGCATTCGTTATCCTGAACTGTCGGTTTCCGGCCAGACACAGGCTTCCGGCGTCAGCATCGGGTACAACGAAACCAGCGTGGCGCGGTTCAACAAACGCTTTGGCCTGACGGGAACTCCGGCGCAAAACGATCCGCAATGGAGCAAGTGGCGGCGCGAGCAAGTGACGAATTTTGTCCGCCGCGTGTACCTGAACGCCATTGCCGCCAAACCGCAGTTGAAGATTTCGGCAGCCACGATCGCGTTTGGCGGAGGGCCGACGACGCTGACCGGTTGGGAAGCGACGGAAACGTACTGGCGCATTTTTCAGGATTGGCGCGAGTGGATGGAAGAAGGCATTTTGGATGTCAATGTGCCGATGGTTTACAAACGCGAACATCAGTCGCAATTCGTGGCGCAATACGATTCCTGGAACGATTGGACAAAAAACAACGCGTACGACCGAGCGGCGTTGATGGGAACAGGCGCCTACCTGAATTCTATCGAAGGCACATTGCGCCAGATTCGCCGTGCTGTTGCCGTCAATGCACAAGGCAAACGCACGGAAGGCGTGGTGTTCTTTTCGTTCGCCGTGTCCAACGAAGCCGTGACCGCCAATCCGCTTTCCCTCCCGGCCAATCAAAACACGCCGCGCCGTTCGTTTGCCGAATTCGCTGCCGGATTGACGACCGGCAAATCTGCGGACGGGTCGCAAAGTTACGAAGACAAAACCACGTATCCCGAAGCCGTTTTTGCCCAAACGGCGACGATTCCGGTGCTGTCTTGGAAAGCGAATCCGCAGGTTGGCCATGTGATGGGAATTGTTCGTGCGAAAACCGGTGAAGCCATAGACGCAGGCGAAGTGACAATTGCCAGAATCGCCGACGGCACTACGCCTGCCAAAGGTCGCACGACGGTGACAACCGCGACCGACGGCAACGGATTTTATGGCGGCGTGGATTTAGCGCCGGGCAAATATCGCGTGACAGTGACGCCCGTGGGCGAAAGCGCGTTTCCGACAAATTGCACGGCGACGGTCGAGCCGGGATTGGTGACGGCGTTCGACGTGGT
>JAEUQO010000129.1 GCA_016789605.1 Acidobacteriota bacterium | reverse complement strand
AATGTGACTAAATGAAAAAGGTGCGTAAATAGCGGCTATATGGTACACATGTTTATTTTGAATTTGCACGCAGTCATCTAATGGAGTGCCTTTGTTTGAAGTATCTGTTAGGTCATAAATAAAGAATTTTTGAGGCCTTTCGTCCTCAACATAAAAACCGCGGCTTTCATATTTTTTGTAACCCGGGGCAGCCGCATTTAGTATGCTCGCAAACTTTTCAAGAATTTCTTGCCTGTTATATGAAAGATCAGTATTTGGCTGACATTTTTCGGCAGAGCGTTGTTTTAGCTCAACTCTAGATTTCGGCTGAAAGTTCGCCGGAGCCAGAAATGCAGCAATAAAAACTATGATGTATAAGAATTTCATCTCTCTACAGGACAAAAAATGAGTTTGAATTGTGGCCGTAGCTGATCAGGCCATCGTGCGATTAGACTTTCTGTCGCCAAACGGAAAGGAGATCGCACGATGACCGACATTCGCTCGCTTGAGCAAACGTTGCTTGAAAATTTACCCTGGAATAAGGCCCGCATCAAATTCGTGGCGCGCTTTCTGCTGGCGCTCTATACCGTGCAGACCGTCAATCTCTCGCTCCTGGCCAATGCCTTCTCCGGTTCGGCGCAGGTCGAGTCAAACTACAAACGACTGCAACGCTTCCTGCGCCAGTTCGAGATGCCCTATGCCGAACTCGCCGAGTTTGTCGTCAGAATGCTCGGTGTGCCCAGGCCGTACACGCTGGCGCTGGATCGGACGAACTGGAAAGTGGGCGTCGTTGATCTCAACATCCTGATGCTTTCGATCGTTTATCGCGGCATCGGAGTTCCGGTCGTTTGGCTCGTCCTGCCCAAAGCCGGCAACTCCGAGGTTTTGCTCATCTGGCATTCAAAGCCTTCGCCCAATAGTCCGACAACAGGTGGTTAAACGATGGCGGGTTGTTGCTGGGTTACACAGTGGATCGAGCCGAGTCCCCAGATCAGATCAGTGCAATCAAGGCCGATGACCCGGCGGTCAGGAAAACAGTCCTGCAAAATCGCACAGGCTTTGGCGTCGTTTTCGTGGCGATAGGTCGGAACCAACACCGAATCGTTGGCGATGTAAAAGTTGGCGTAACTCATCGGCACGCGTTGGTCATCGACATAACGCGCGCCCGGCATCGGCAACGTAAGCACGCGCAGCGGCTGGCCGTCCTGATCTTTCATCGTCAGCAGCCGACGATAATTTTCTTGCAGCAATGCGTAATTGTCGTCTTGCGGATCGTCTTCGAGCACGGTCACGACCGTGTTGGCTGAAACAAAACGCGTCAGGTCGTCTACGTGGCCGTCGGTGTCGTCGCCGACGATGCCGTCGCCCAGCCACAGGATATTTGTCACGCCCAGATAGTCTTTCAGATACTGTTCGATCTGCTGACGATTGAGTTGCGGGTTGCGGTTTGGATTGAGCAAACAGGCTTCGGTGGTCAGCAAAGTCCCCTGCCCGTTCACATCCAGTGAACCGCCTTCCATAACAATGCCCGGTTTGAAAAGAACTTCGCCCATCTCTGCGGCGATGCGCGTCGGCACCACGTCATCGTTGTCGCAAGGCAGGTACTTTCCGCCCCAGGCGTTGTAGCCCCAATCGTTGATGGCGCGTTCGCGTTTGCCGTCGCGTTCACGCACGACGTAAATCGGTCCGTGATCGCGACACCAGGCGTCATCGGTCGGATTCAGGTGAAAGCGCACACGAGCAAGATTCACGCCCCCCGCGTGCAAAAGCTGACGCACGCGCGCGGCGAAATCTTCGTCGGCGACGTTGATGCGCACCAGTTCCGAAGCGGTCAAATGTTTGGTGAGTTCGACAAAAACTGCCGGGATCGGTTCAAACCGGCCCGGCCAACTGGCTTCTTTGTGCGGCCACGACAGCCAGGTCGCTTCGTGCGGTTCCCATTCGGCAGGCATGTGATAGCCGAGTTCGCGCGGAGTCATACGCAAAAATTTCGTGCCTTTCTTCAGTCAATGAATCGTTTGGTGATGTCCTGGTACGCGTCAATGCGACGGTCGCGCAGGAAGGGCCAGTGCGTGCGCTGAATGTCCAGCTTGCGATAGTCCACTTCGGCCAGCAGGATTTGCTCTTCGCTCACGCTGCCTTTGGTCAGGATTTGACCTGACGGATCGGCGATGAAGCTTTGGCCCCAGAATTCGATGCCTTCGCCGGGATGTCCTGCCGGAGTCGGTTCGTGACCGACGCGATTGGCGACCGCGACGTAAACACCATTGGCGATGGCGTGCGCACGCTGAATGGTTTCCCAGGAAGCATGTTGGCGTTCGCCGTATTCTGCTTTTTCCGGCGGTTGCCAGCCGATGGCGGTCGGGTAAAACAAAATCTGCGCGCCACGCAACGCCGTCAAGCGCGCGCCTTCGGGATACCATTGATCCCAACAGATCAGCACGCCGATGCGGCCAAAGCGTGTGTCAAACGCCTTGAAGCCCAAATCGCCCGGCGTGAAATAAAACTTCTCGTAAAACAGCGGATCGTCCGGGATGTGCATTTTGCGATAGCTGCCCAGCAACGCGCCGTCGGCATCCAGCACCACCGCCGTGTTGTGATACAGCCCTGGCGCACGCCGTTCAAACAGCGAACCGACAATGACGATCTGTTTGTCTTTGGCCAGTTTGCTCAGCTCGGCGGTGGATTCGCCCGGAATCGCTTCCGCCAATTTGAAATGTTCGTGGTCTTCGGTTTGGCAAAAATAGCGCGAACGAAACAGTTCTTGCGTCGAAATGATTTGCGCGCCTTGCAGGGCGGCGTCTTCGATACGCGCCAGACATTTCGCCAGGTTTTCTTTGGGATCGTCGCTGCAACTCATCTGAATCAGCGCGACGTTTACTTTGTCAGTGGATTTCATAGCGGGGCGATTATAGCGGCTTCTTGCTCTGCTTCAACCGGCTGGGCTACACTCGGCTCGCGTTGCAGCAATCTGCAACTTACTTCCAAAACCAAATACTTTCTTCGTCACCAAGCGCATCTATTCGCAATGAAAAACGCTGTCCCTCAGTTGTTATCGCAGAAATCCGTCATCCTGCCATTGTTGCTGCTGGCCGTCGCGCTGGCGGCTGCCGCGTGCAGCCGTCCCGAAAAGGAAAAACTCGCGCACATCGCCAAAGGCAAACAATACCTGCAAGAAAAACGCTATGCCGAAGCGCGCATCGAATTTCGCAGCGCGCTGCAAATAGACAAAAAACTGCCCGAAGCGCAATTCGGGTTGGGCGAAGCGGCGCTGGCGCTCGGTTACGTGCAAGAAGCGGCAGAAAGCTATTACGAAGCGATGCGCCTGGATCCCAACAATCTTGATGCGCGCGTCCGCGTCGGCAGTTTGCTGGCGCAATATGACAATCAGGAAAGTTTGCAGGAAGCCGAGCGGCTGGCCAAAGACGTGCTCGGCAAAAACGCCAACTACGTCGAAGGCCACGTGCTGCTGGCCAATGTGCGCGCAACCCAGAAAAACTGGGACGCCGCACAACAAGGGTTGCAGTACGCGATTTCGCTCAATCCGCAGCGCATCGAAACGCAACTGAACCTGGCACGTTTTTTCGATCAGCGGGCGCAGGCCGAACCTGCCAAAGCCGAGGCGTTGCGCGCACAGGCCGAAGCCACTTTCCGTCAGGTCATCGCCAACCATCCGCAATCGGCAATGGCGCGGCTGGCATATGGTGATTTTCTGTTTGCCCACGAACGCGGCAACGAAGCTGAGCAACAACTGTTGCAAGCGCATCAGGCCGATCCGCAAGACAAATTGGCGTTGGTCGCCTTACGCCGCTATTACGAAACGCAGGAACGTTTTGACGAAGCTGAAAAATACCTGACCAAACTGGTCGCGCTCGATTCTGACAAAACCGCCGGACGCGCGCAGATCATTGATTTGCACGCGCGCACCGGTCGCGTCTATCAAGCTGTCGGCGAATATCAGCAATTGCTCAAAGATGATCCGAAATATTTGCGCGGTTATGCGCGACTGGCTGAATTGTTGCTGGAGTTGGGCGACGTCACCAGCGCCACGCAAAACGTGGACGCCGCGCTGAAACAAAATCCGCAGGATACGGATGCGCTTTTGATGCGCGGACGGTTGCGCACTTTGAACGGACAATACCGCGAAGCCATTGGCGACCTGGATCAGGTGTTGCGGCTGGAACCGGCCTTGCCCGCCGCGCTGTATTACGCCGCCGATGCGCAATTGCAAAACAACGATGCCACGCAGGCGCGCTTGTTCGTCAACCGGCTGCTCAGTTTCTATCCCAAAAACCCCATGGGATTGCTGATGCTGGTGCGCATACAGCTCAGCGAAAACAAAGCACCGGACGCCGAAAAAACCTCGTCGCAAATCATCGAAGGAATCGCCCAGCTCAGAAACAACAACGAAGCGCTGCGTTCGGCACGCATTCCGGCAGACACCTTGCCCGAATGGGAAAGCAAAGCGTTTGTGTCGCGCGCGGTCGCCCGCATCGAGTTGCGCGATCTGGCTGGCGCGCAAGCCGATCTGGAAAAAGCCATGCAGATTGACCGGCGCAGCGCCGAACCGCACGTCAATCTGGCCGCCATTCAACTGTTGCGCGGCGATCTGGCCAGCGCACAACGTGCCGCCGAACGCGCCGTGGATTTGGAACCAAGCAACCTGTCGGCAGTCACCACACTGGTCAACATTTACACGCAACAGCGCAGTTTTGCGCAGGCCCACGCGCGCTTGAACCAACTGCTCACGTCACAGCCCACGCGGTTGCAATTGCAAGAACTGCAAGCGCGCGTTTATGTCGCCGAAGGCAACGGCGCACAGGCCGAAAGCACCTTGCGCCAGATTCTGCAAACCGATCCGAATTATCTGAACGCATATTTCGTGCTGAGCGATTATTACCAGTCTTCGCGGCAACAAACCGAACGCGCCATCAACGAGTTGAACGCGCTGATTCGTCAACGCCCCAGCAACGTACAGCAAATCGCTCAGGCGCATTTGTTTGTCGCGATGTTGGAAGAAGGCCGGGGAAATTTTGACGAGGCGATTCGGAACTACGAACAGATGCTGAGTTATGAAAAACGCTCGTTGGGTGCGGCCATTGCGCTTAACAATCTGGCCTGGCTTTATGCCGACAAAGGTCGCGGGAATTTAGACAAAGCCACCGATTACGCCCGCAGCGCCATCGGCATTGCGCCGCAAGCCAGTTTTTTCGACACGCTCGGTTACGCCTATTACAAAAAACGGCAATTTGAAGTCGCCATCGAACAATTCAGCAAAGCCATTGATCGCCGTCCGACCAGCGCTTCCTATCATCTGCATCTGGCGCGCGCTTATCGCGACAACGGCGACACGCAAAAAGCCCGGCAAGCTTATGAACGCGCCTTGCAACTTGGCGGAGCCAATTTTGCTGACGCCGGTCCGGCACGTCAGGAACTGGCGTCGCTGCGTAAATCCTAGATCAGATTTCATTTTGGCGTACGGGTTTTGCCACAGAGGCACAGAGCCACAGAGGTTTCCAAGTCTTTCTCTGAGGCTCCGTGACTCTGTGGCTAATCCGTAAAGCGAATCGAAAAACGATCTAAATC